>NZ_JAAXKY010000043.1 GCF_012911925.1 Pseudonocardia xinjiangensis
CGCTACCCCCACCCCCGCGATGAGGGGCACGCCGTCGTGCCCTCATGAGGAGCCCGGATGGCACAACACCCCACCGACGAGCCGACACGCGGACGCCACCGCACGGTCCACCCCGGGCTCCGCCACCCGGTCGTCGACCGACGCAGGTTCCTCACCTATCTGGTGGCGGGTTCGACGTTGACGGTTGCCGCGAAGCTCGGCGTCGACACCCTCGCCCCCGGGTCGGCGTCCGCCGTGCCGACGCCCAGCCTGCCCCAGCCTGCCGACCTGCAGGATCTCGGCGACGTCCTGATCCTGGCGGGAAGGCCGACCGATGCGCTGCTGTTCACGGTGGAGGTCACCGAGGACGGCCGGGTCCGGGCCGAGCTGCCCCGCATGGAGGTGGGCCAGGGCCTGACGACGGCGGTCGCGATGCTGGTCGCGGAGGAGCTCGACCTCCCGCTCGACCGGGTCGACATGCCACTGGCGCCGGCGCGGCCGGAGCTGCTGATGAACCAGCTCACGGGCGGGTCGAACTCGATCCGGTCGGTCTACGGGCCAGTACGCGCGGCAGCAGCGGCGGCCCGGGCCCGGTTGTGTGGAGCCGCGGCCGACCGCTGGGGCGTTGCGGCCGTGGGCCTGCGCACGGAAGGCGGCCGCGTCCTCGCCGCCGACGGACGCAGCGCCGGCTACGGCGAGCTCACCCGCCTCGCGGCGAGCCTGCCGATCGACGAGCTGGTGGCCCGGCCGAAGTCTCCGTCGGAGTTCACGCTCGTGGGCACGCCGCAGCCGCGGGTCGACGCCCGCGCCATGGTGACCGGCGCCTTCACCTACACGCTCGACCTGGACATCCCGGGTGCCACGCCCACCATGGTCCGCCGCCCCCCGACGATCAACGGCACGGTCGAGCAGGTGCACAACGAGGACGACGTCCGGGCCATGCCGGGCGTCCTCGACATCGCAGTGATCGAGACCGGGGTCGCCGTCCTCGCCGAGACGTTCGGCCAGGCACTCGACGCGGTGACCGCGCTGGACGTCAGCTGGGGTCCCGGCACCGTCGACGACCTGTCCGACGCGGCGATCCGCGACGAGCTGCGCCGGGCCACCGTTCCGCTGGTCCCCCCGATCTCCCTGCCGGACCAGCTGGACTTCGAGTTCGACTGGGCCCCCATCAGCCACGCGCCCATGGAGACCAACTCGGCGGTGGCCGACGTCCGCGGCGGGAAGGCCGAGATCTGGGGCGGTATGAAGTCACCGATCGTGGCCCAGCAGCAGATCGCGAAGGAGCTGGGCCTGCCGCCGGGCAAGGTCGTCTGCCACGTGGTGCAGGCGGGCGGCTCGTTCGGGCGCAGGCTCTTCTGGGACGGCCCGCTGGAGGCGGCGCGGATCTCCCATGCGACAGGCCGGGTGGTCAAACTGATGTGGTCGCGCACCGACGACATGCGTCACGGCCGGGCCAGACCGCCTGCGCACCACCGCTTCAGGGCCACTCTCGGGCCCGACACGGTGCTGCGGCTCGAGCACCACGCCGCGTTCGTCGAGACCGACTGGACGCACGGCCTCGGCGAGATCCTCACCGCGACCGCCGCGGAGCTGCCGGGCGGCAACCTCGGCTTCGCGCAGAGCGTCTTCACACTCACCGTGAAGAGCCCCTACAACTTCGGCGCCGTGGAGCAGGTGCTCACCGAGGCACCGATCAACATGCACACCGGCGCATGGCGCTCGGTCTACTCGGTGAGCTCGCGGGGGTGCGAGGAGATCGTCGTGGACGCGGTCGCGGCGAAGCTAGGCAAGGACCCCTACGAGTTCCGCCGCGCCTTCCTCAAGATCGACGCGCAGCGTGTTGTGCTCGACAAGGTCGCCGAGGAGGGCGACTGGGGCCGCTCGATGGACGACGGTTTCGCCCAGGGCATCGCGTTCCACGAGGAGTACCGGTCCCGTACCGCCTGCCTGGTGGAGGTCGACGGCCGTGATCCGCGCGCACCGCGCGTGACGAAGGCCGTGATCGCGGGTGACTACGGGCTGCCGATCAATCCCCGAGGGCTGAAGGCGCAGCTGCTCGGCGGTCTCACCGACGCGATCTCGGTGACGCTGCGGGCCGGCCTGCACATCGACAAGGGGCTGCCGCTGGAGGGGAGCTACTCGCAGTTCCACTACGCGCGCCAGGCGGACTCCCCCGCCGACGTGCAGATCTTCATCCTGCCGGGAGAGTCGGAGCCGGGCGGGGCCGGCGAGCTGGGTGTACCCGCCGCGGCCGGCGCGATCGCCAACGCCTACGCCCGCGCCACCGGCATCGCCCCGCGCAGCTTCCCGATCAACTTCCCGGTCGACTTCGAGCCTTTCCCCCGCTAGGAGGCACCGCCATGCCGAGCTACAGCTTCAGGGTCAACGGCCGTTCGGTCACCGTCGACGCCCCGGCCGACCTGCCCACCCTCTGGGCACTGCGCGACAAGCTGGGAGTCACCGGTCCGAAGTACGGCTGCGGGATCGACGTCTGCAAGGCCTGCACCAGCCACCTGGACGGCGAGGCGTTCAACCCCTGCGTCACGCCGGTGTCGGAGGTGGAGGGCCGCGACGTCACCACGATCGAGGGCCTCGCCGACGGCGACGAGTTGCACCCCGTGCAGGAGGCCTGGCTGGAGCAGGACGTCGCCCAGTGCGGCTACTGCCAGCCGGGCCAGATCATGGCCGCCGTCGCCCTGCTCAACAGGACCGCCGACCCGACGGACGCGGAGATCGACGAGATCGAGAACGTCTGCCGCTGCGGCACCTACTTCCGCATCCGCGAGGCGATCAAGAGCGCCGCGGCCAAGATGTGATCGCGTTCCGAACGGCGGACAGGGTCCGGAGGGTCGAACCCGTTCCGGTCGACACGAAGATCGTGAACCCGGCAGTGCTGGCGTACGTACTCCATTCGGGACGCCTCGGCGGCTCACCCGTTGATCAGCACGAAAGGCAGTTATGACCAACCACCCGTTCCGCTTCGGCGTCACCCTGCTCACCGTCGGCTCCCGATCGGGCTGGCGCGCTCGTGTGCAGGAGGTGGAGGACCTGGGGTACGACGTGCTTCAGGTGGCCGACCACCTGGGTCTGACCGCGCCGTTCCCGGCGCTGGTGGCCGCGGCCGACGTGACGAGCATCCGGCTGGGCACGTTCGTGCTCAACGCCGGCATTCTCAGCCCCGCATACCTGGCCCGGGACGTCGCCGACGTGCACCGCCTCACCGACGGCCGCCTCGAACTGGGGTTGGGCACCGGCTACGTCCCGACCGAGTTCGAGGCAGCGGGCGTGCCCTTCGGCACCGCGGGTGAGCGACTGCGCAAGCTGGAGACGACCCTGACGGAGACGCGTGCGCTGCTGGCGGCGGAGGCCGACCACCCCCAGCCGCCGATCATGCTGGGGGGCGCGGGCGAGCGCATGCTGCGTCTCGCCGGCCGCGAGGCCGACATCTTCAGCTTCTCCATCATGGCCGGGGTGACCCCGGGTGTCGCCCCGCAGGAGGCGCTCGCCCGCCGCATTCAGGTGCTGCGCGACGCCGCCGGCGACCGTTTCGACGACATCGAGCTGAACCTGTTCATCGCAGCGCTGGGCGAGAGCACCGAGAAGGTCGACATCGAGATCGTCCGCCAGGCCAGCGGTCTCCCCGAGGACCAGATCACCCAGCTTCCCGGCGTCCTGATCGGCTCGCCAGCCGAGGTCGCGGACCGGCTGCGGCGCTACCGCGAGGAGTTCGGACTCAGCTACATCAGCGTCCTGGAGCCGCACATGGCCGCGTTCGCCGAGGTCATCAAGCACCTGCGCTGACGGTCCGGTCCGGTCCGGGGCCCGGTGACGGTGGCGCTTGATCGTGCGGGAAGGGTCACACCCGCATAGGCTCCCCGCCGCCGGGCCGGACCGACCGGCTCGATGGAGGTGAGCCCGATGTGGGCGTTCTTCTCGGCGCGGCTGCGGATGTGGCTCATCCTGGCGGTCGCGGCACCGCTCGTGGGCTGGCTGCTCGGACGCATCGGCGATCTCATCGAGGCTCGGCGGGGACCGACCTCTGCGAGCCGGATGCTGAAGAAGGGCCGCGACTTCCTGGGGCGCCGCTCGCGCGGGCCGCTCGCTCCCCGGCCCACCGCCGACCGCACCGGCAGCCGCGACGCCGGCCTTCCCACGCGCTGACCAGGTGGCCTGCTACGTCCTGGTACACGGCGCCTGGGGCGGCTCCTACGGGTTCCGGCTCGTACGGCGGCTGCTCCAGGCCGACGGCCACGAGGTGTTCACCTCCGCCCTCACCGGCATCGGCGAACGCTCACACCTGACCGGCCCGCACGTCGACCTGTCGCTGCACGTGCTCGACGTCGTCAACGTGGTGCGCTACGAGGACCTCGACGACGTCGTGCTCCTCGGCTACTCCTACGGGGGCATGGTCGTCACCGGCGCGCTGGAGCACATCGGCGACCGTGTCCGCGAACTCGTCTACCTCGACGCGTTCGTGCCCGCAGACGGCGACAGCATCGCCTCGCTGAGTGGGCAGCCCCCCGCGGGACCGGTGGCGCAGATCGGAGCGCCGTGGCTCGTCCCGGCCGAGCCGCGGGAGTTCGATGACCCGGCGACGGGGGCGTGGTCGAACCTGCGCCGCACGGCGCAGCCGGTCGGGACGTTCACCGAGCCGGTCCGGCTCCCGGTGCCGCTGGAGGAGCAGCCCTTCGGCCGCACGTACATCCGGGCGACCGCCGACCCGGGCGGCCCCTTCGAGATACCGGCCCGCCACGCGCGGGAGAGCCCGGCCTGGCGCTACCACGAGATCGCGACGAACCACATGGTCCCGGAGAACCGGCCCGCCGAGCTCACCGCACTGCTCGGCGCGCTCGCCTGAGCGGGCTAGATTCTGATCATGGGGTCTGATCATGGATGAGCCGCCCGTCCACCGGTACCGCGCCCTCTGCTCGTGGTCCGGCTCCACCGCCGCGGGCTACGACCACTACGGACGGGCTCACACCGGCTCGGCCCCACCCGCCGGGGCGGAGCTGGCGCTGTCGTCCGACCCGGCGTTCCGTGGAGACCCGGCCCTGCTCAACCCCGAGCAGCTCGTGGTGCTCGCCGCCGCGTCCTGCCAGCTGCTGTCGTTCCTGGCCGTCGCCGCGAGGGCTCGCCTGGACGTGCGCGACTACCGCGACGACGCGACGGCCACGATGCCGGAGGCGCAGCGCCCGATCCGGCTCGCGGAGATCGTGCTGCGACCCCGGATCGTGCTCGCCGCCGGTCCGAGCGAGGAGCGCGTGCGTCACCTCGTGGAGGTGGCGCACCGCGAGTGCTTCATCGCCAACAGCCTCGCCACCCCCGTGCGCGTGGAGCCCGAGATCGAGTTCGTGGCTGCCGGATGATCCGGGCCGCGGGTGTCACGGCGCTGTTCGCCCTGGCCACAGCCGTCCTGTGGTGGGCGGTGTTCCCCGCCGACTGGAGCGTGGTGCCCACCCGCGACCCGAACACCCTCGCATCGCCGGTGCGCGTGAGCCACTGGGCGACGGCAGGCGCCGGGCTGGCCGTCCTGTCGGGAGCCGCCGGATACCTGCGGGGGGTGCGGGTGGCGCTGGTGAGCGTCGCCGCGCCGGCGGTGGTGCTGTTCTGCGTCTACAGCGCGGCCGCCGAGGTCGTCGGCGCGAACCTGTGGCCGGTCGGCGCCCTCTTCCTCGCCGTGCCACTGGCAGCGGGCGTCGCGGTCATCGCCGCGCTGGCGCGGCGCCTCCCGACCGGCGGGCGCTGACGTCCGGCTCGGCCCGCACTCACACCCGTTCCCAGGCACGGGCCGCGGCCGGGCCCGCGAACCCGCTCCCGAGGGTGCGGCGGCGCAGCGCGGGCACCGCGGCACACAGCCGGAACCAGCCGCGGGCCCCTGCCGTCGCCAGCACGCCCCGGGACAGGGCCTGCTCCGTCTGCGCCAGCACGTAGCGGACGGTCGCGGTGCCGTACTCCCGCATCTCGGACTCGTACTCACCGATCGCCGAGACGGTGTCGCGCTCACCGCGGGCGACCGCGCCCAGCAGGCGGCTGAGCAGGTGCGCGTCGCGCAGCGCGGTGTTGCCGCCGAGCCCCCCGACGGGCGGCATGAGGTGGATCGCGTCGCCCATGACCGTCACCGGTGTGGTCGGCCACGGCTCCCCGGGCTCCGCGGCGCGGAAGGCGATGGCGCTGCGGCTGCCGTGGTCCGACGCGGCCAGCGCGCGGCGCAGCTGCGGATGCCAGCCCGCGACGAGCACGTCGACCACGGCCCGCAGCGCATCGCTGTCGAGCTCGCTGACGTCGGGCGGGAGCAGGTCGGGACGGGTCACGAGAGCACAGAGCAGGTACGGCGCGGAGGAGCTGTCCGGCGGCTCGAAGACCGAGGTGAACAGGAAGCAGGGCGCGTTCACGTTGACGATGTTCATGCCCGTGCCGAGCCGTGACGGCAGTGCGGCGCGCACCTCGTCGGTGAGCCAGATCTTGTGTGCCACCCCGACCGCGCCGGCATCGACCGTGCGGATGTGGGGCAGGTACTGCCGGCGGACGCGCGACGAGGCCCCGTCCGCTCCGACCAGCACGTCCCCGACCGCGGTGCGACCGTCGGCGAACGACGCCTCGACCGTGCCGTCCGGACGCTGCTCGTAGCCGACGAACTCGGCACCGAACTGCACGACGTCCTCCAGGCCCGTCAGCAGGAGCCGGCGCAGCGTGGCCCGGTCGGCGGCGTAGTGGTTCTCCGCCGGGTCCGCGCCGTCGGGGTACATGACCGACTCCTCGACGACGACGAGCTCGTCCATCTGTTCGGTCAGGAAACCGAAGTCGCCGCCCGGCCCGGTGGTGGCCAGGAACTCCTGCCAACGGGCATCGGGCAGGCAGGCGTGCAGCGCTCGCGCCCCCACCGGGTTGACGTGGATCCGGTACCCCTCCCACCGGCTGCCGACGGCCTGGTCGCGCTCGTGGACCGCGACGTCGATGCCCGCCCGGCGCAGGCCTTGGGCGAGGCACAGACCGCCTATGCCGCCGCCGATGATGATCACCCGTCCTGGTGCGCTCACTGCCGCTCCCCCTCCGCGTTCCCGGATGCCCCGCCGATCAGCAGGGCCTCGAGCTGTTCGAACGCCTGTGCCGCGACCCGGGGGGTGAGCCGGACACCCTTGACCGTCGCGATCACGAGCTCGGTGGCGACCACCGGTTCGACGGGCCTCGCCCACACCCCTTGCGCGGCGCCGGCGGCCAGCACTCCCGTCAGCACCTCGCGCCACCCGGCCTCGTGGTGCTCCATCGCCGCGGCCACCGCCGGATCGCGGCGCCCCCTCAGGTCGAGCTCGGCCGTGACGACGAGGAGGTCGGGCCGGTCCTCGATCATCCGGCGGAGCGCCGCCAGGTGCTCGCGCAGCGCGGCGGCCGGCTCGGCGCTCTGCGGCGCCGCCGCCCAGAAGTGCCTCGTCGTGTACTCGGCGACCGCCCCGACCAGGTCCTGCTTGGTGGCGAAGTGGTGGTGCAGCGTCGAGTGGTCGATACCGACGTCCTCGGCGACCTGCCGCAGCCGCAGCCCCTCGAACCCCATCTCGGCAACACGCCGGAACGCCGCGGCGACCAGCTGGTCGCGTCGCTCCCCTTGTACTCCACCAACCACTTGGTTGACTGTACGGCACGGACGGCCGATCCGCACGCCGCGCGGATACAGTCGTGGCAAGGGGCGCTCGCACCGTCCGGATTGGGATGCGGAGAACGATGACCGACCGACTCGACCGCGTGTCCGAGCTGGACCGGAGCCTGCGGGCGTTCACCTGCGTCGGCACGTCGCCGGGCGCGTCGGACGACCGGCCGGACGCCCTCCCCCTGGGCGTCAAGGACCTGTTCGACGTCGCCGGCCTGCCGACCGCGCTCGGCACCGCGGCCCTGCCCACGCGGTTGGCTGAGCGCACCGCCGCTGCGGTCACCGCGCTCCAGCAGTGGCGCGCCGTGGTCGTCGGCAAGACCGTGACCAGCGAGTTCGCCTACTTCGGCGCGAGCGCCACCCGCAACCCGTGGCATCCCGCCTTCAGCGCGGGCGGCTCCTCCACGGGATCAGCCGCCGCGGTGGGCGCAGGCGTGATGCCGCTGGCGATCGGGACGCAGACCAACGGCTCGGTGGTGCGGCCCGCCTCCTACTGCGGGGTGGTCGGCTTCAAGCCCACGTACGGCTCGATCCCCACCGACGGACTGTGGTTGTTCGCGCCGAGCTTCGACACGGTGGGGACGTTCGCCCGCACGGTCTCGCTGGCCGGCACCGCCGCCGACGTGATGGCCGCGGGTCGCCTGGGTTTCCACGGCGGCACCGGGCCGCTCGACCTCGCGGGCCTGCGGATCGCGGTGGTCCGCACGCAGGACTGGTCGATGACCACCGACGAGATGCGCGCCGCGCTGGAGCGCACGGCGCGGCTGCTGGCGGAGGCGGGCGCGAAGGTGGATGAGCTGACCACCCCGCTCTGCGGCGAGGAAGGCCTCTCGCTGCACCGGACCATCTCGGAGTTCGAGGGCGCGGCCGGCATCGGGCGGCTGGGGATCGAGCGCACCGACCTGCTCGGTGCGAAGGTCCGCGAACTTCTCGAGCACGCCTGCACCATCAGCGCCGATACCTACGGCGACGCGCTCGCCCGGCGCACCGACCTCCTCGCCGAGTTGGACGGCACGCTCGCCACCGTCGACGCGGCGCTCACCGTTCCGGCGGCCGGTGCCGCCCCACCGACCGGTGACAACGGCGACCCCCGCTTCTGCACCAGGTGGAGCCTGGCCGGCACACCGGCGGTCTGCCTGCCCGCGACGCTGGGCGAACACGGCCTGCCCCTCGGCGTCCAACTCGTCGGCCGGCGCGGCACCGACGGGCGGCTGCTGCGCCTCGCCCTGTCGGTGGAGGAGCTACTGGGCTTCGCCCCGAACTATGAACGGCTCGCCGCGTGACAGTGGCCGCCGGCGTCTGACGGCGTCCGGCGTGCCGGCCTAGCCGGGTCGAGTCCCGATCACGACGGTGGCGCCCAGGTCCTCGGAGGCGACCACCCGCGCAATCAGCCCTTGCTCCGCCAGTGCGGCCGCGGCCTGCGGCGCCTGGCGCTCGCTCGTCTCGGTCAGCAGGTGGCCACCCGGCCTCAGCCACAGCGGCGCCGCGGCGGCCACCCGCCGCAGGATGTCGAGCCCGTCCGCACCGCCGTCGAGCGCCACCCGCGGCTCGTGGAGCCGAGCCTCCGGCGGCATCAACCTGATCGCCTCGCTGGGCACGTAGGGCGTGATCGCCACCAGGACGTCCACCCGGCCGCGCAGCACGGTGGGCAGCGGCTCGTAGAGATCGCCCTCGTAGACGTGACCACCGGCGTCAGCGAGGTTGCGCCGGGCGCACCGCACCTCGGCAGGGTCGATGTCGACGGCGTGCACCTCGACCCGCTCCAGGGCCGCGGCCAGCGCGACGCCCACGGCACCGGATCCGCAGCAGAGGTCGACGACGACCGTGGCGCCGGACCCGGCGACCCGTCCGAGCGCGGCGGCCTGCTGGACGAGGAACTCGGTGCGGCGGCGGGGCACGAAGACCCCGGGATCCACGGCTATCCGCAGACCGCAGAACTCCGCCCAGCCGAGGACCTGTTCGAGGGGCACGCCGGCGACCCGCCGGTCGACCATCGCGACGAGGTCGGCCGGGGTCCGGGCCGCGGAGCGGAGCAGGCGTGCCTCGTCCTCGGCGTAGACGCAGCCTGCGGCGCGCAGCGTGCTGACCGTGGCGGACTCGGGTTCCGGGAGAGGCACGGAGGAGGAAGAAGCTGACGGTGGTGCCGACATAGGAGCCTTTCGAGATGCCCGTGGGCGCTCCCTCGGTGACCTACGTCAGGTCGACCGCGCGGCCGTGGAGGGGGAGCACCCGGCCTGAACCAGCAGTGATCGGTCCCACCTCCTCGAACTGCGCACGTTCTCGTTGCAGCGTCCACCCTAACCACCGGCGGGGATCCTCATCCACGAGGGCGAAGTCTTTCCGTCCCCGAGCGGCCCGCACGGCCGATCGGGGGGCCCGGCCACCCGTCTGCCGTGCCGTCATCGCTCCTGCGACAGCCGCGCTGGGCGCTACGAGTGGCGGTGCGGCGCGAGCGGGCGAACCCGGACCGCTCTCACCCGGATTCTCGTCACACACCGTGCTTGCCGATCCAGCATTTTCTGCACCCGAATGGGTATTCCTGAACACAGGTGTGAAAGAAGTGTAACTGTCTTCTCCTGCCGTTGCCGCATCGAGCGACGTTCGTTAAGTCGCTGAGGAGTCAGATCCGTTTCCGACGGCCCCGAATTCATTCGGGTGCCGGCCTTCGGGACGTTCACCGGTAGGGAGAAACTTCGTGACATCGGCAAAACATTCGGCTCACCCAAACAGGCTGCGTGCCTCGCTGGGAGCCGTCCTGGCGGTGGGAACTGCCGCAGTCATGGTGCTCATGGTGGGTGTCGCGGGGATGTCGCCGGCATCGGCGCAGTCGGCCCAGGCGCCGGTCGGGTTGGGTACGGCCACGTCCTTCGCCGTGCTCGCGGGCTCGACGGTGACCAACACCGGCCCCTCGGTCATCTCCGGTGACGTGGGCGTCAGCCCGGGATCGGCGATCGTCGGCTTCCCGCCGGGAATCGTGGTCAACGGGGTCTTCCACGCGGCGGACGCCGTCGCGGCACAGGCTCAGGACGACCTGACCACGGCCTACAACGACGCCGCCGGGCGCTCCCCTGTCACCGCGGTCGGCCCCGAGCTCGGCGGTCTGACCCTGGCGCCGGGCGTGTACGGCGGCGGAACCTTGCAGATCACCGGCACGCTCACCCTGGACGCGCAGGGCGACCCGAACGCGGTCTTCATCTTCCAGGCGGCCTCCACGCTGATCACCGCGTCGGCCAGTGACGTCTCGCTGATCAACGGAGCGGACCCCTGCAACGTGTTCTGGCAGGTGGGTAGCTCGGCCACCCTGGGCACCGGCTCGGACTTCGTCGGAACCATCCTGGCGCTGACCTCGATCACCGCCCAGACCGGTGCCGACGTGCAGGGACGGCTGCTGGCCCGCAACGGTGCGGTAACCCTGGACACCAACACGATCACCCGGCCGGACTGCGACGTCGTCCCGCCGACGACCACCACCACCGCGCCGCCCACCACCAGCCCGACGGTGACGCCCCCGATCCCGCCGGTCGTCATCCCCCCGATCGTCATTCCGCCGATCGTCATCGGTCCGATCACCATTCCGGGAATCACGATTCCGGGAATTGGCGACGACCGGCCGAACTTCCCGAACTTCCCCGGCTTCCCGGGCTTCCCCGGCTTCCCCGGTGACCGCGACGACCGCGGAGACCGCGGAGACCGAGGCGACCGCGGAGACCGCGGCGATGAACGCGGCCGCGACGAGGGCCAGAAGGACAAGGACAAGGACGGCAACCAGAACGGACACGACAAGGACTCCCACAAGTCCTACGACAACGCCGAGTACAAGGACCACGACAAGGACAAGGACAAGAAGGACTCCCACGAGTCCCACTAGTGGCGGGGCTGCTCCGGCCACCCCCGGCGGAGCAGCCACATCCATCGCGCGCGTCGCACGTTGACACAGCGCACGGGACGTCACGAGGCCTGATTCGTCACCGCCTCACACGCCACCCCCGTCGGATCCCGGTTCCGGGTTCCGCCGGGGGTGGCGCTCGTTGTGGGTGGTTCCTCCGCTCAGGAGGCGCCGGGCCGGTCCAGGCCGGCTGCCAGCTCGGTGATCGCCTGGTCGATCTCCGCGCGCAAGGCGTCGAGCGGCGGGGTGTCGTCGGGCCCGGTGGCCCGGTCGAGCCACCGGTCGACGACGAGACGCAGAGCCGCGAACGCTGCTGCCGCGCAGAGAGCCGGGTAGATCGGCCCGGCGGGTGGAACGGCTGTCCCGGCCGGGTCCCCGTGGGGGTCGAGGCGCTCGGCGATCGCCTCGGCGAGTGCCTTCTCGGCCACGGCGAGGATGGCGAGCTGGTGCGGGACCAGGGAGGGCGCCTTGCGAACCAGCCGCAGTGCCTCGATGTGGTCGCGACCGGCCGCGTCGCTCTGGTCCATGACGACGAGCACCGCTTCGCGGATCGCCTGGAGCACCGACTCCGTTCGCGGCCGGGCCCGGAAGGCCACGATGACCGCGTCGGCGCCGGCCGCCGATGCGGCCACCACCGCGTCTTCCTTGCTGGGGAAGTGGTTGAAGAAGGTTCGCAGCGCGATGTCGGCTTCCGCCGCGATCTGTTCGACGGTGACGTTCTCGACGCCGTGCCGTACGGACAGCCGCAGCGCCGCGTCGCGAACGGCGGCCCGAGTGGCGAGCTTCTTCCGTTCACGACGCCCCACCACCGCCGCAGTCTCGCCGGCACGGGACTGCGTGCCCGGCGGCACGGAACCAGCCATCCTGTCCCCCTCGTGGTCGCCGGATGCGGTGCAACCCGAGTATCGCCGCCCGGCTCAGGCCCAGGTCACCGGCAGCGCGTGGACGCCGAAGATCTGCATGTCGTTGCGCAGCGGGACCTCCTCGGCGGGGACGGCCAGCCGCAGGTTCGGCAGGCGGGTGAGCAGCTCGCTGAACCCGATGCGCATCTCGATGCGGGCCAGCTGCTGGCCCAGGCACTGGTGAACGCCGTGACCGAAGGCCAGGTGCGGGGTGCGGTGCCGGTGCACGTCGAGCCGGTCCGCATCGCGGAACTGCCGTGGATCGCGGTTGCTTTCGGGCATCGCGATCACCACGGTCGTCCCGGCGGGGATGTCGACCCCGCCGACGGTGACGTCCTTGATCGCCACCCGGGTGACCCCGAGCTGGACGATGCTCAGGTAGCGCAGCAGCTCCTCGACCGTGTTGTCGATCAGCGTGGGGTCGGCGCGCAGCGCGGCGAGCTGGTCGGGGTTCTCCAGCAGTGCGAGCGTGCCGAGACCGAGCATGTTCGCGGTGGTCTCGTGGCCGGCCCCGAGCAGCACCAGTGCCATGTCGACCAGCTGAGCGTCGGTGAGCGGCGGGTCGGAGTCGTGGACGAGGCCGGAGAGCAGGTCGTCGGTCGGGTTCTCCCGCTTCTCGTTCACCAGGCGCTGGATGAACCCGTAGAGCGCCGCCCCGGCGCGCGCCCGCTCCTCGTCCCCGGAGTTGATGTTCAACGCGATGGCCGTGTTCGCCTGGAACTCCTCGCGGTCGGCGTAGTCGACGCCGAGCAGCTCGCAGATCATCAGCGAGGGGATCGGCAGCGCGTAGGCGGCCACCAGATCGGCCTCGGTGCCCCTCGCCTGCATGGCCTCGATGTGCTCGACGGCGATCTCGGTGAGCCGCGCCTCCAGAGCCTTCATCCGCCGCACGGTGAACTGGCCGGTGAGCAGGCGCCGTAGCCGCGTGTGCTCGGGCGGGTCCATGAACACGAACATCCCGTCGGTACGGCTCTCCACCCCGGTCCCGGCCGGGGCCTCGCCCCGCTCGGCAGCAGCGGCCATCTCTGCGACCTCGTGCGGCTGCAGCTGGGAGGCGTCGCGGTGGCGTACCCGGTCAGAGCTGAACCGGGGGTCGGCCAGCACCGCCCGGGCCTCCTCGAACCCGGTCACCAGGACGGCACGGGCGCCGTTGAGCAGCGTCAACGGCTGCACCGCCCCGTCTCCCCGGCGCCGCTCCAATCCGGGCGCCGGATCGAACGGGCACTTCCCGCGTTCGGTCATGTCCGCGGGCAGGACCCGGGTCATCGCGGTCGCCGACCCCGCCGGGGACTCGTTCGAGGTCTGTTCGCTGGTCGCGCTCATCAACGTCCTTTCCAGGCACGCCGTCGCGTGGCCGCCCGTGGTGGGAGGGCGCCGCCAGCCTACAAACGTGCACGACGCGCATCAATGCACGTCGTGTCACATCAAGGCAGCCGAACGCGCACCCGTTCATGATCGCCTCTGAACCAGTGCACGCTCGGCGTCTGGCGGCGGTCAGCGCCGCGTCACACGTACGCGCCCGGCCGGACGATCATCAGCACCACGACGACCGCCCACAACACGTTGTAGATGCCCGCGAACATGCTCAGCCTGCGCAGCCGGCTGCCGTCGTCGGGCTCGGCGAGCGCATCCCGCTGCCCCGGCACGATCAGCAGGGCGAGCAGCAGGCCGGCAGCCAGGGTGAGGACCATGGCGATGTTGATCCAGATCTCCCCCATCCGCCCCTGGACGACGGCGAGCGCGATCCCCACGACCGGCACGGCGATGCCGAAGACCCCATAGACCCGGGTGATGCGGTGCAGCGCGACGGCGACCGACCGGCTGCGTCCGCCCTCCCCGTCGGACGGCGACCCGGCGTCGACGCCCGCCGCGTCCGGCCCCACCACCACCCCGGCGGTGACCGGCGCGTAGCGGGAGAACAGGCTCGCCGCGACGGCCGACCCTCCGACGAAGACGATGCCGGCGAGCACGTGCACCGACAGCAACAGAGCTTCCACAGCCAGACCCCGTCCCTCAACCTTCAGAGTGCCTGAAGCCTAACAGGACCTTCAGGGCGGCTGAAGCTGACGGTCAGGGCCGCGCGCGCTCTCCGAAGACACCGTCCAGGGCGGCGGCGACCCGTTGCTGGATCGGGTCGGCGTCCGGCCCGAAGAGCAGCGCGTCGACACGTGCCACCCCTGCCATGGCCTCGCCGAGCAGCCGAACACCCTCCGGGGTCAGCTCGATGTTCGACGCCGACCCGGCGCGCGCGGTGGTGTCGCGGACCAGCCCGGCACCGACCAGCGACTTCACCGCCGCGTGGACGCTCTGCACCGCGACCCCGGACATCCGGGCCAGATCACTGAACGAGGCACCGGGCACACCCGAGATGTGCCCGAGCAGGCTCAGCCTGCTCACCGTCAGGCCCAGCGGCGCCAGCGCGGCGGCCAACTCCGACTCGATCCGGTGCGCCAACGTGAGCAGCACGATGGACGTGCTGATCGTCGGCGGTGCCGGGACGTCCTCGCGAGTCACGCATCCAGTTTCCCGTAGCGCCTCGACGGCCGACAACTGCGCCACAGTGCACGGTCGTCAACGCTTGACCTGGTGCGCGGTGTGCGCAGGATGGTCCTCCCGACCATCAACCCTGGGAGCGCGTCGATGATCCACCGCCGCATCGTGCCGAACCTCAACGTCGACGACGCCACCACCGGCCACGAGTTCTACGAGGAGTTCCTCGGGCTGCGGAAGGAGTTCGACATGGGCTGGGTCGCGAGCTTCCGGTCACCGACGAACCCCACAGTGCAGGTGAGCCTCGTCTCCGGCGACCGCACCGCGCCGGAGCCGTCGTCGCTCAGCGTCGCGGTAGCCGATGTCGACGCCGCCTACGCCGACGCCCAACGCCGCGGCTACGAGATCGTCCACCCCCTCACCCACGAGCCCTGGGGCGTGCGGCGCTTCTTCGTCCGCGACCCCCACGGCATCGTGGTCAACATCGTCGGCCACGCGGACTAGCTGCAATGCCCAGCCGGGTTGTTGACCCGGCTGATGAGTGGGTGGCCGCCGAGCGCGGTGTGGCCGTCGTGGGTTTTCTCGTCGGGGTGGATCTCGGCGTGGGCCAGGCGGGTGTCGTCGTCGATGGCGGCGTGGACGGAGCTGAACCCGACCCGTGGCCGGTGCGGGTCTGGCGGGAACGGTCGCTGTCGCGGCCGTGCACCGGCCGGCGCTGCCGTCGCGGAGCCGGGCGAGCTTCTTCACATCCACGTGCGTGGCGGACGGCGGGGGCGATCGGCGAGTCCGGAAGGCCACTGCCACGAGCGCTGAACGGCTGTTGACCTGCGACGACGAACATTAATTCGAACATATGTTCGAGTATGATGGAAGGGTGTCGGACAGCCCGCTCACCACCACCCATCGCCTCCTGGTCGAGGCGATCGACGCGCTGTCCGCGGCCATCGACGGCGCTACCGACGACGACCTGCTCTCGGTCCTCACCTTGTGCGAGGGCACGAGCCGGCGGTTGGACCGGGTTGTCGTTGCCGCCGTGTCGATTTTGGAGCGGCGGGGGACGTTCGCGGAGCGGGGCTACAGGTCGACTCCGGCGGCGTTGGGGGATCTGCTCGGGTGGGAACGGTTCGAGGCCCGGCAGCGGGTGGTCGCCGCCGAACAGGTCTGCCCGCGGGTCGGGCTAGACGGCACCGCGCTGCCCGCCCGGTTGGCCGCCACCGCGGAGGTGTTCGCCGCCGGCGCCACCGGATTGCGGCACGTCGCGGTGATCGCCCGCGTGTTGGCCAGCCCGGCCGCCGAGCGGCTCACGCCCGAGGTGTGGGCGGGTGCCGAAGCCCAACTCGCCCACAAAGCGGCCGTCTATACGCCGTCGGAGCTGCAGACCTGGGGCACCGCTCTCGTGGAGGCCCTCGACGAGGACGGGCCCGAGCCCGACGACCGTCCACCCGCGCCGGTCAACGAACTGCACCTGCTCCGGCACCGCGGAAAGGCGGGCGGCACGCTGAAGGGCCGGTTCGATGACGCGGCGATGTTCGATGCCATTGCCACCGTGGTCGACTCCCACGCCCGACCCGTCACCGGTGATGAGCAGCGCAGCCTCGCTCAACGCCAGGCCGAAGCCCTCGCGGATGTGTGTGGCTACGTGCTCGACCACGGTGACGTGCCCGAGTGCGGCGGGCGCCGCCCGCACCTGAATGTGTTGATCCGGCTGGAGGACCTGGAGAACCGGGCCCGCGCCGCGTGTTTGGACTTCGGTGGCACCTTGTCGCCGGAGTCGTTGCGGATGCTGGCCTGTGACGCGAGGGTCGTCCCCGTCGTGCTCAACGGGAAGGGCCAGCCCCTCGACGTCGGCCGGGTCACCCGCACCATCCCCGACGGGCTGCGCCGCGCCATCGCCGCCCGCGACCGCGGCTGCGCCGGGTGCGGGCGGCCACCGTCGTGGTGCGAGGTCCACCACATCACAGCCTGGCAAGACGGCGGCGACACCGCCCTGCACAACTGCGTCATGCTCTGCCGGGCGTGCCACCGCCTGCAGCACCACTCCGAGTGGGAAGTCCGCATCCGCGACGGGTTGCCCGAGCTGATCCCACCCGCCTGGATCGACCCGCAGCGAAGACCCCGCCGAAAACCACTCCTGCACCTCGCCGCGTAAGAGGTCGAACAGATGGGCGCGCTCGGCTGTGCCCACCCTACGACTCACTCGCCACTCTTGACCTCAACCGGGCTTCAGGGGCGACTCTCCTTGTGACAGTCCGGTTGACGTGATGGAGAAGCAGATGCCAGTCCCGACGACGGGTGTAACTGAGCTCGTCATGGAAGTGCGTGATCTTGCGGCGTCCGAGCAGTTCTACACCGGCGTACTCGGCTTGCCGGTCGTAGGCCGCTGGGAAGGAGAGGCGCTCCGAGGGCGGGAGGCCGTCTGGTTGCAGTCGGGAAGTCAGACCCGCATCGGTCTGTGGAAGCCGCAGATCGGCATCGCCGGCTCGCGCGGTGGCGTGCATGTTCACTTCGCGATGACTGTCGCGGAGGGTGACTACGACGCGGTCGTGGCCCAGATCCGTTCGCACGGGGTGCACGTCGACGAGGTCTACTTCGGCGACGATCCAACAGCGCCGGGACAGCGCTCGGCCTACGTCACGGATCCCGACGGGCACGTCGTGGAGTTCTGGACGCGTGACGTCGCGACGCAGACGGCGGCAGGCCCTCCGCACGCCACGAGCCCGGACGTACACAGTGCCGACGGCTAGGAAAGGCGTTCCGTCGACCCGGCGGTGAGCGCCGCGGCGATGTTCTCCATCGCGTTCTTGACCAACGCGCCGTAGGAATCATCGCCGAGTACGTCACTGACCGACCGGGCCCGAGCGAGGAATTCGGCGGCCCGCTCCGCGTCGCCGAGGCGCCGGTGGTCGTCGGCGATGCTCAGGTAGAGCGACGGCATGAAGCTGCGGACCTGCAACGACTCGTCGAACTTCTGTGCGCGTTCGTCGGTCACCGCGGCAACGGCAGCCAACGCCCGTTCGTCCCACAGCAGCTCGCTGCGGTCGTCGTCCTGGACATCCGCTGTGAAGTGCGCGATCACGCAGCGGTGGAAGGCATCGCCGTCGTCCTCCCCGATCTCGGTCCAGAGCGCCTCGAGCGCTGCCCGTGCGGCCGCTCTGTCACCCGTGCGCCCTCGCTCGACAGCAGCGTTCAGGCGTGCCATCACGTCGTCGTTCATCTGCGGTCCCTGTCTGGACGGGTGTTGATCTGTCCAAGGGTCACACCTCAGGTAGGTCGAGAGTCAACGAGCACGACCGGGTGAGAGCACAAAACCGCCCGCTGACCGTGTCACTGCTGGTCAGCGGGCGGTTCTGCGAGTCGAGGCGAGGTGCCCCCGGTGGGATTCGAACCCACACTGGAACCCTTTTAAGGGGCCTGCCTCTGCCGGTTGGGCTACGGGGGCGCACGCCCAGCGTACGGATCAGACCCCTGTGGGCACGTACCCGGTCACGCGCCCCGGAGGCCGGGTGAGACGGCCTCCTCCCCCTGGCCGGGGCCGGGGGGAGCGCCTGCCTGTTCCGCACCGGGCCGCGCTGCGGGCGGGGCCGGCGGGGCGGGTGCGGCGGGCAGTGAGGACGGGTCGCGGGCGACGCGGTCGAACTCCGCCTTCGGGTCGTTGATCTGGCCCAGGGCCACGACCTCCCGGCCCAGGAACAAGGCGCCGGTCCAGTCGAGGACGATGCGGACGCGCCGGTTCCAGGTGGGCATCCGGCTCACGTGGTAGGTGCGGTGCATGAACCAGGCGACGATTCCGCGCAGCTTGATGCCGTAGATCTCCGCAACGCCCTTGTACAGCCCGAGGCTCGCCACCGAACCGGCGTAGCTGTGCTTGTACGGCGTGAGCTGACGCCCCCGCAGGTGGGCCACGATGTTGTCGGCGAGCACCTTGGCCTGCCGCACCGCGTGCTGCGCCGACGGGCTGGTCTTGGCCTCCGGGTCGTCCTTCGACAGGTCGGGGACCGAGGCGCAGTCGCCGGCGCTGAACACCTCGGGCATGCCGACGACCTGGAGCATGGCCGTGCACTCGATACGGCCGCGGTTGTCGCGCGGCAGGTCGGTGTGCTCGAGCATGGGGTTGGGCTTGACGCCCGCGGTCCAGACGATCGTGTCGGCGTCGAACTCGTTGCCGTCGTCGAGGACGACGTGGCCGTCCACCATCGACTTGACGCGGGTGTCGAGGTTGACCTGGATACCGGCCTCGAGCAGGCGCTCCACCGTGTAGCGACCCATCTTGGGCCCCACCTCGGGCATGATCCGGTTGGCGGCTTCGACGAGAACCCAGCGCAGGTCCTCCGGCGTGATGTTCTCGTAGTAGCGGGTGGCGTAGCGGGCCATGTCCTGCAGCTCGGCGAGGGCCTCGATGCCGGCGTAGCCGCCGCCCACCACCAGGAAGGTGAGGAAGCGCTCGCGTAGCTGCGGGTCGAGCGTGGTGGCCGCGGCGTCGAGCCGGGACAGCACGTGGTTGCGCAGGTAGATGGCCTCGCCGACGGTCTTGAACGCGATGCCGACATCGGCCAGACCCGGGACCGGGAGCGTGCGGGCCACCGAGCCGGGGGCCACGACCAGGACGTCGTAGCCGACCGTGGTCATGTTGCCTGCGGCAAGCTCGGCGGTGACCTCACGCGTTGCGTGGTTGATGCGGGTGACTCGGCCGGTGAGGTGGTGACACTTCCTCAGCACCTTGCGCAGCGGCACCACGACGTGCCTCGGCTCGATGGATCCGGCCGAGGCTTCGGGCAGGAACGGCTGGTACGTCATGTGTGACTGCGGGTCGATCACCGTCACTTCGGCTTCCCCCCGGCGCAGCTTCTTCTGCAGCCGCAGGGCTGTGTACATGCCGACGTAGCCGCCGCCTACCACGACGATCCTCGTGTTGCGCGCCATGAGCCCATGCTCCCACTCTCACGGCGCCTTCACCGCCCGAGTGCGCGTGACGAGGGCAACCCACCCTCAAACGTAATACCTGCAGCGTGTGCGGCGCGCCGCAGCACGTCCTCCAGCATGGCCGGAGTGAGCTTGCCGGTGAACGTGTTCTGCTGGCTGACGTGGTAGCTGCCGAACAGGTGCAGCGGCCCCCGCTCGCCCGCCAGCTCGACGTGGACCCCGTGCCCGAACCGCGGCCGCGGGCGCGGCACCTGCCAGCCGGCCCCGGCCAGTACCGGCAGCAACGCCTGCCACCCGAACGCCCCCAGCACCACCGCCGCGCGCGGGCGCAGCAGCGCCAGCTCGGCACGCAGCCACGCGCCGCAGGTGTCGCGCTCGGCCGGGGTCGGCTTGTTGTCCGGCGGCGCGCAGTGCACCGGTGCGGTGATCCGGGTGTGGAACAGCTCGAGGCCGTCGCCGCGATGCACGGCCGTCGGCTGGTTCGCGAGCCCGACCGCGTGCAGGGCCGCGAACAGGACGTCGCCGGACCGGTCGCCGGTGAACATGCGGCCGGTGCGGTTGCCGCCGTGGGCGGCCGGCGCGAGCCCCACAACCAGCAGCGATGCGTCCGCGGGACCGAGCCCGGGCACCGGACGGCCCCAGTACTCCTCGTCGCGGTACGCGGCGCGCTTCTCCCTGGCCACGAGCTCCCGCCAGGCCACCAGCCGGGGGCAGGCCCGGCAGTCGACCAGCGCCGCGTCGAGGTGATCTAGGGTCGGAAACGTGTCCGAGGAGAGCGCACCGGAGAAGCCCGCACCGCCCGTCGACGACCTCGTCACCACGTCCCACACGTTACGCACGCCTGCGGGCGAGCTGGCCTACACGGCGACCGCCGGGCGGATCGTGCTGCGTCACGAGAAGCACACCGACGGCCGGTTCGACGGGCACGAACCGCACGCCGAGGTCTTCGTCGTCACCTACACCCTCGATGGCGCCGACCCGGCCACCCGCCCCGTCACGATCGCCTTCAACGGCGGCCCCGGGTCGTCCAGCGTGTGGCTGCACCTCGGGCTGTTCGGGCCGCGGCGCGTCGTGATGGGTGACGCGGGCGCGCTCACCCCGCCCCCGTGGGGCCTCACCGACAACCAGGAGTCGCTGCTCGCGCACTCCGACCTCGTCTTCGTCGACCCCGTCTCCACCGGCTACTCCCGCGCGGTCACCGGCGGCAAGCCGGAGGACTTCCACGGCTACGCCTCCGACGTCGAGACGATCGGGGAGGTGGTTCGGCTGTGGGTCACCCGCAACGAGCGGTGGCTCTCGCCGAAGTACCTCGCCGGGGAGTCCTACGGCACGCTGCGCGCCGCCGCGCTCGCCCAGCATCTGCAGGACCGCCACGGCATGTACCTCAACGGCCTGATGCTGATCTCCAGCGTGCTGGACATGGGGTCGATCCGCTTCACCGAGGGCAACGACCGGCCCTTCCCGCTCTTCCTGCCCACCTACGCGGCGATCGCCCACCACCACGGACTGCACCCGGGACGTGAGCTGCGGGAGGTGCTCGCCGACGCCGAGGAGTTCGCCGCGGGTGAGTACCCGGCGGCGCTCGCCAGTGGCGCCCGGCTCCCCGCGGAGGACCTCGACCGGGTGGCCCGGCGACTCGCCACGCTGACCGGGCTCGACGAGGGCTACGTGCGCCGCGTGCGGCTGCGGATCGAGCACCACCGGTTCTTCCGGGAGCTGCTGCGCACCTCGGGCCGCACCGTGGGCCGCATCGACGGCCGGTTCACCGGCTGGGAGGACGACGGCGGCGGCGAGCGGCCCAGCTACGACCCGTCGATCGCCGCGATCACCGGGCCGTACACCGCGGCGCTCAACTCGCACGTCCGCAGCAGCCTCGGCTACGCCAGCGACCTGCCCTACGAGGTGCTGAGCGGACGGGTGCAGCCGTGGTCGTACAAGGAGTTCGAGGGCCGCGGGGTGTCGGTCGTGGGGAAGCTCTCCGCGGCCATGCGCGCCAACCCCCACCTGCGCGTGCACGTGGCCTGCGGCTACCACGACGGCGCCACCCCGTACGCCGCCGCCGAGCAGGTGCTCGCCCAGCTGCCGATCCCCGACGAGCTGCGGGACCGCATCGAGGTCCGGTACTACGAGGCCGGCCACATGATGTACGTGCACGAGCCCTCGCGGCTGGCGCAGTCGGCCGACCTGGCGGCGTTCGTGACGGAGAACCGGTAGCGCGCGGCGGGGATCAGGCGATCGAGCGCGCGATCCCGTCGAGGATGTCGTGCTCGCTCACCACGAGCTCGGTGACACCGGCGCGGTCGGCGAGCTCACGGGCCAGCGCGTCGACGATGAGGGCCCCGGCGCCGATCACGTCGATCCGGCCGGGGTGGATGGCACGGTGGGCCTTGCGCTCCTCGCGGGACATGCCCAGCAGCTCGGCGGCCACCCGGTGCAGTTCCTCGGTCGCGAGCCGGGAGTGGTGCACCGCCTCGGGGTCGTACTCCTCAAGGCGGAGCGCCACGGCCGACAGCGTGGTGACGGTGCCCGCGACGCCGACCCACGTGCGCACGCCCTCCACCGGCACGGCGGCGAACGCCTCGTCGAGGATGCCGGTGGTCACCCGGCGGGCCTCCGCCACCTCGTCCTCGGACGGCGGGTCGCCCTGCAGGCACCGCTCGGTGAGGCGGACGCTCCCCACGTCGACCGAGCGGGCGGCCTGCACGGTGGCCTTCCCGTCCTCCAGCGTGCCGACGACGAGCTCGGTGGAGCCGCCGCCCACGTCGACCACGACGAACGGGCCGTCGCCGGGATCGAGGTCACCCACCGCCCCGACGAACGACAGGTTCGCCTCCTCGTCGCCCGAGATCACCTCGGCCTCGACGCCGAGCGTGTCGCGGACCATCGCGAAGAACGCCTCGCGGTTGCGGGCGTCGCGCGAGGCGCTGGTGGCGACCATCCGCACCCGCTCGGCGCCCTCGCGGCGCACCACCTCCGCGTAGTCGACCAGCGCCGCGTGGGTGCGCTCCAGCGCCTCGGGAGCGAACTCCCCGGTGGCGTCGACGCCCTGCCCGAGCCGGACGATCCGCATCTCGCGGTGCACGTCGCGCTGCTCGGTGGCGCCGTCCTCACCGGTCGTGATGTCGGCGACGAGCAGGCGGATCGAGTTCGTCCCGCAGTCGATGGCGGCCACGCGCGACATGCACCCTCCAAGGTCGGATCGGGGAATGCGCCAACCGTACGCGGGCGGGTGCCAGGAGTTCAGGAAAGCCACTTTGCTGCCCGCAGAGGGCCTGAAAGTGGCTTTCCTGAACCTCCGGGGTGCCCCCCGGCTAGCCTCGGGTCGTGGTCGACCAGTTGAGTGCCTTTGCGCCGTTCGTCGGGGCCGTCGGCAGCGAGACTCACCGCGTCTCGAACCAGCCGCCTCCCCTGGCCGGCCACGACCCGCTGGCCTGCGATCCCGCCCTCATCGACGCCGTCGGCCGGGAGGGTGCGCAGGACGCACTGCCGGACCTCGGACGGCTGGGCGCGCTGATCACCTCGCCGGAGGCGCAGGACCACGCGCGGCTGGCCAACGTGCACGAGCCCGTGCTGCGCACCCACGACCGGTACGGCCACCGGATCGACGAGGTGGAGTTCCACCCGTCGTGGCACTGGCTGCTCCGCACCGCGGTCGGGGCGGGGTTGCACGCCACCCCGTGGGCCGCGGAGCCCGGCACGGGCGCCCACGTGCGGCGGGCGGCCGGCTTCTACCTGATGAGCCAGCTCGAGTCCGGGCACGGCTGCCCGGTCTCGATGACCTACGCCGCGGTCCCCGCGCTGCGCCACGACCCCGCGCTCGCGGCGGTGTACGAGCCGGGCCTGCTCTCCACGTCGTACGAGTTCGGGCTCGCCGACCCGGGGACGAAGGCGGGGCTGCTGGCCGGCATGTCCATGACCGAGAAGCAGGGCGGCTCCGACGTCCGCGCGGGCACCACGGCGGCCACGCCCGCGCCGGACGGGACCTACCGCCTCGTCGGTCACAAGTGGTTCACCTCCGCGCCGATGAACGACCTGTTCCTCACGCTCGCCCAGGCCCCCGGCGGGCTCACCTGCTTCGTGCTGCCCCGCGTGCTCCCCGACGGCACCCGCAACGCGATCCGGCTCCAGCGGCTCAAGGACAAGCTCGGCAACCGGTCCAACGCCTCGGCCGAGATCGAGTACACCGGTGCGACGGGCTGGCGCCTCGGCGACGAGGGACGGGGCGTCGCCACGATCATCGACATGGTCTCGATGACCCGCCTCGACTGCGTGCTCGGCTCCGCCGCCCTCACCCGGGCCGCACTGACGGAGGCGGCGCACCACGTGGCCCACCGCAGCGCGTTCGGGTCCCGGCTCGCCGACGCCCCGCTGATGCAGGCCGTGGTCGCGGACCTCGCGCTGGAGTCCGAGGCCGCCACCGCGCTCGCACTGCGGCTCGCCGGCGCCGTCGACCGTGGTGAGCGCTCCCTGCTCCGGCTCGCGCTCCCGGCGTCGAAGTACCTGGTGTGCAAGCGGGCGCCGGGTGTGGTGGCCGAGGCGCTGGAGTGCCTCGGCGGCAACGGCTACGTCGAGGAGTCGGCGCTGCCGCGGCTCTACCGGGAGGCCCCGCTCAACTCGATCTGGGAGGGCTCGGGCAACGTCACCGCGCTCGACGTGCTGCGCGCCGTGACCCGTTCCCCCGGCTCCGTGGACGCGGTGCTGGCGGAGGTGGACGCGGCCGCAGGCGCCGACAACCGCTTCGACCGCGGCGTCCGGGAGCTGCGCTCCGAGCTGCAGGGGCGCGACGAGCGACGGGCCCGGCGCCTCGCCGAGCTGCTCGCCCTGTGCCTGCAGGGAGCACTCCTGCTGCGGCACGCGCCCGACGAGGTCTCATCGGCGTTCGTCGCGTCGCGCTTCGGCTCCGACGGCCCGTGGCGCACGGCGGGCACCCTGCCGCCCGACGTGCCCGCGGCGGCCCTCCTGGAGCGGGTCACACCCCGCTGAGGCGGCTCAGCCGTCGGTGGCCTGCGGCCGGGCGCAGGGGCCCGCGTGCCACCACTCGCCCAGCTCGGCGAGCGCCTCGTCGCCGAACGGGTTGACACCGGGACCGGCAGCCAGTGCGTGCGCGACGCACACGTGCAGGCACTTCACCCGGCTCGGCATGCCGCCCGCGCTGACGTCCGTGCCCAGCGGCTCGATCGCGTCCCGTTCGGCGAGGTAGGCGTCGTGGGCGCGCTGGTAGGCCGCGGCGAGCTCGGGGTCATCGGCCAGCCGCTCGGTCATCTCGCGCATCCGGCCGTCGGCCTCGATGCCGCCGATCCGGGAGTTCAGCCGGGAGCACGTCAGGTAGTACAGCGTGGGGAACGGGGTGCCGTCCTCCAGGCGGGGAGCGGTCTGCACCACCGACGGAAGCCCGCAGGGGCAGCGGTGGGCCACCCCGCAGACCGCGCGGGGGGCGCGGCCCAGCTGCGCGGCCACCGCGGCCGCGTCGGCGGTGTCGATTCCGGGGCTGATTCCGCGCGTCTCCGGACTCGGCGTCATCGGGAGCCCTCCAAGGTCTCGCGCCACAGGTTCCGGTACCACGGCTCGCCGCCGACGTCGGCCCCCGACCCGTCGTCGTCCGGCCCGGTCGGGAGCTGCACGACGTAGGGCACCTCTCCCGGCGTGACGTAGCCGAGCCGGGTCCTGGCCTGTGCCTCGACCTCTGCAGGGTCCGACAGGCGCGCCCGCTGCCTGGTGAGCTCGTCGACCTCCGCGGCGAGCGCCTGCTGCTGCTTCGAGACCGCAGCCAGCTCCTGGCGCTGGGCCACGTAGTTGCGCAGCGGGACCGACACCGTGAGCGCCAGCGCACAGATCACCAGTGCCAGCACGGCGGCGCGCCGCGTGGAGGACACCCCGAGCATCCCGGTGGTGGCGGCCACGACACCGCGCGTGCGGGTCAGCCGGTTGAGCTTCGGCTCCCGGCTCCGGCGGCGCGACGCCCCCGTGCCCGACCGGCGTGGCGCCGGTGGCGTCCGGGGCGTCCGTTCGCCCCGGACCCTGGTCCGTTCCTCGGCCACCACGCCGCCTCAGGCCCCGCGCGCGAGCGACTCGCGCACGAGAAGGGGGCGACCAGCTGGCACGTCAGGCTCCTGACTCCGCCACCGTGAACCGGGGGAAGGCAAGGTCGCCGGCGTAGCGGGCGGCGTCGCCCAGTGCCTCCTCGATGCGCAGCAGCTGGTTGTACTTCGCCACGCGCTCCGAGCGCGCCGGGGCCCCGGACTTGATCTGCCCGCATCCGGTGGCGACGGCCAGGTCGGCGATGGTGACGTCCTCGGTCTCGCCCGAACGGTGGCTCATCATGCAGCGGTAGCCCGAGGAGTGCGCGAGCGTGACGGCGTCGAGGGTCTCCGACAGCGTGCCGATCTGGTTCACCTTCACCAGCAGCGCGTTGGCCGCGCGGCGGCTGATGCCCTCGTCGAGCCGCTCCGGGTTGGTGACGAACAGGTCGTCGCCGACGAGCTGGACCTTGTCGCCGAGAGCCTCGGTGAGCGCCACCCACCCGTCCCAGTCGTCCTCCGACAGCGGGTCCTCGATGGACACCAGCGGATAGGCGTCGACCAGTTCGGAGTAGACGGCGGAAAGCTCCTGTGAGGACAGCTTCCGGCCCTCGTAGGAGTAGACGCCCTCGCTGTGGAACTCGGTGGCCGCCACGTCGAGGGCGAGCGCGATGTCCCGGCCGAGCGTGTAGCCCGTCTTCTCCACCGCTTCGGCGATGAGGTCCAGCGCCGCACGGGTGCCGGGCAGGTCGGGCGCGAAGCCGCCCTCGTCGCCCAGACCGGTGGCCAGGCCCTTGCCCTTCAGCACCGACTTGAGCGCCTGGTAGACCTCCGCGCCCCAGCGCAGTGCTTCGCGGAACGAGTCGGCGCCGACCGGCGCGATCATGAACTCCTGGACGTCGACGGAGCTGTCGGCGTGGGCGCCACCGTTGATGATGTTCATCATCGGCACCGGGAGCACGTGGGCGTTCGGGCCGCCGACGTAGCGGAACAGCTCGAGACCCGACGACTCCGCCGCGGCCTTCGCCACGGCGAGGGACACCCCGAGCAGCGCGTTGGCCCCGAGGCGGGACTTGTCCGGCGTGCCGTCGAGGTCGACCAGGCGCTGGTCGACGAGGCGCTGGTCGATGGCCTCCATGCCGGTGAGCTCCGGCCCGATCTCGTCGAGCACCGCCGCGACGGCCTTCTCGACACCCTTGCCGCCGAAGCGCAGCGGGTCGCCGTCGCGCAGCTCCACCGCCTCGTGCTCACCCGTGGACGCGCCCGACGGAACGGCGGCGCGCGCCAGCGTCCCGTCGTCCAGCGCGACCTCGACCTCCACCGTCGGGTTGCCCCGCGAGTCGAGGATCTCCCGCGCGCCGACCTGCTCGATGACCGCCACCAGTGCTCCCGTCCGGGCTCGTTATGACGCCAGTTCGCGCTCAGCCGGGGCTGGGCGCCGTGTCCGGTGGCTCAGCGTAGTCGCCGCCCCTTCTCCACCGGCGCAGGAACTCGCCACCGGTCGCCCGGGTCCTCGATAGTTTGCCGCCACGACCCGTGTCAACCCCTCGCAGATCGCGTCCCGTCCACCTAACGTAGGGACGACCATGACGAGCCAGCCCGCGTCCGACGGCCTGTTCGAACAGTTCCGCCGGGCAGAGATGTTGATCGCCAGGAGCCGTCCGCTCGACGCGCTGCAGGCGCTCGGCCCCGTGCTCGAGAGCCAGCCCAACGACGTGTCCGTTCAGCTCCTCGCCGGGCGCGCCTACCTCAACTCGGCCCAGCTGCACCGCGCCGAGGAGGCCTTCGCCCGCGTGCTCGACCTGGATCCGTCCGACCACTACGCGCGCTTCGCGCTCGGCAAGGCGCTGCACCGGCAGGGACGGCTCGCCGAGGCGCAGGCCCAGCTCAAGATGGCGGCGGCCATGGACCCGCGCCCGGAGTACCAGGAGGCGCTGGGAGAGGTACTGGCCCGCATCGCCGTGGAGGGCGCGGAACCGGCCTGACCCGAGCCGGCTCACGCCTCGAACAGTCCGCTGCCCCAGTAGTCCCCGTTGCGCGTCACGCCGGGCGGGCACGCGAACAGGCCCGATGCGACGTGCTGGATGTACTCGTTGAGCGCGTCGCTCGACCCGAGCTTGCGCTGCAGCGTCACGAACGTCGCCGGGTCGGACTGGAAGCTGATGAAGAACAGCCCAGCTTCGAGATCGCCCGTGGTGGGGTCGATCCCGTCGTTGAACGAGTACCCGCGGCGCAGGATCCGCAGGCCGTTGTTGTTCTCGAACGCGGCGAGCCGGATGTGGGCGTTGTCGGCGATCACGGGGGTGCCGTCGGGGCCGGTCGCGCCGAAGTCGGGGGTGTCGAACTCGGCGGTGCCGGTGAGCGGGGCCCCGGCCGACTTCGTGCGTCCGAACACCTCCTGCTGGTCGGACAGGTAGTCGCGGTCCCAGTTCTCGACGAACATCCGGATGCGCCGGGCCACGAGGTAGGTGCCACCGCGCATCCACGCCTGGTCCGCCCCGTTGCCGACCCACACGTGCTGGTCGAGCGCGGCGGTGTCGTCGCCCCGGATGTTGCGGGTACCGTCCTTGAACCCCATCAGGTTGCGCGGCGTGGACTGGCCCGCGCCGGTCGTGGAGGTGCGGCCGAAGCCGAGCTGGGTCCACCGGTTGACCACGGTGCCGCGGCCGAGCCTCGCCAGGCTGCGGATCGCGTGGAACGCCACCTGCGGGTCGTCGGCACACGCCTGCACGGCGATGTCCCCGTTGCTCCTGGAGCCGTCGAGCAGCTCGCCCGGCAGCGCGGGCAACGGCTGCAGCGCCGCGGGACGCCGGGAGGCGAGCCCGAACCGGTCGTCGAACATCGACGGCCCGAACCCGATCGTCATGGTCAGGCGGGACGGCGTCAGCCCGTCGGCCTCGCCGGAGTCGGCGGGGGGGACATCGGGCGTCGCCGAGCTGCCCGGCACGGGCGCGCCCTGGGCCATCGCCGCGGCCGCCGTCGTCCAGCTCTGCAGCATCGAGACCAGATCGTCGCGGTCGGGGGTGGTGACGTCGAACGCCGCGAACGCGAGCTGGTTCTGGACGTCGGTGCTGATGCCGGCCTGGTGCTCGCCCTGGAAGGCCACCACGGGTGCCGCAGGCGCCGCGGGTGCCGCCGCGGCGATCGACGTGCCCGCGACGGCGAGACCGGCACCCGCCACTCCCGCACCGGCAAGACTGCCGAGGAAGCGGCGCCGGGACAGTTCAGCCATGCCTCAGACCACCTTTCCGGCCACCTGCGACAGCGGCTCGGCCAGTGCGTTGACCGCGTCGGCGAGCTGGCGCCGCTGGTCGGGCGGGACGGTGCTGTAGTCGACGTAGCCGTTGCCCTGCTGGTACTTCGCGAGGCCGGAGGTGACGTCGGTGAAGCGCGCCTCGAGCTGCTGCGCGAGCTGGGGGTCCTTCGCCGTCAGCGCGGGCTGGAGCAGCTCGAAGGCCTTGCGGGCGCCTGCGATGTTGGCCGCGAAGTCCCAGAGGTCGGTGTGCGAGTAGCGGTCCTCCTCGCCGGTGACCTTCGACGTGGAGACCTCGTCGAGCAGGTCGCTGGCGCCGTTGGCCAGCTGCGCGGGCTGGTAGGTGGCGGTCGCGACGTTCTTCTGCAGCGTGGCGACGTCGGCGTCGAGCTTGTTCGCGATGGGCGTCATCCCGGCCAGCGAGTTGTCGGCCCAGAGCGCCTTCTCGATCCGGTGGAACCCGGTCCACTTGGTCGGGTCGGCGACGTCGTTGATCCTGGCGTCGATGTCGGGGTCGAGGTTGCCGAAGCTCTCGGCGACCGGCTCGATGCTCTCGTAGTGCGTGCGGGCAGGCGCGTAGAGCGACTTCGCCTTGGGGATGTCGCCCGCCCGGACCGCGTCGTCGAACTCCTTCGTCGCCGGCACCAGCGCGGCGACCTCGGAGACGACGTAGTCGTGGTACTGCTGCGTCGCCTTCGTGAGCGAGGTGTCGGCGGGGGCCGTCGGAGGCGCGGCCGCGCCCGTCACGGTGAACGTCCAGGTGTCCTGCGCCGCGCCGGGGCAGTACACGGTGTACGAGCCGGCATCGAGGCGGAGGGAGAAGTCACCGTTCAGGCCCTCGGTGATGTTCTCCTTCTCCCCGAGGATCCGGCCGTTGCTCTGCAGCTCGGCCTCGGTCACCTTGGCCGTGCCGGAGTTGGTGACCGTGAAGGTCACCGGGCCCGCCGCCACCGTCTCGGGCGTCGGCCGGCAGCCGCCGTCGGACAGCGCGACCTGTACCCCCGCGTTCGGGCCGCCGGGGGCGGCGGCGCCACCCCCGGATCCTCCGCAGGCCGCGGCCAGCAGGCCCACCGACAACGCTGCGAGTACAGCTCCCGGTAGGCGGGGACGGAACGATGTGGAGGACATACCAAACCTTCGCTTGAACGTGGGGGACGAGCAGGGAGCGCCCAGGTCAGGGCTCAGCCGCGGCTCGGCTCGGGTGCGGGCTGCGGTTCCGCCGCGGACCGGCGCGTGGGCCGCCGCTGCGGCCACAGCACGTAGGCGAGCAGGGGCACGGCGTAGAGCACCCAGACGAGCACCTCGACGACCGTGGGGAACGGCTGGATCCCGAGCACGCCGGTGACCAGCGAGGAGATGGGCGTACCGGGCTGCACGAGCACGGACAGGTCCGCCGCGCGCTGCTGCCCGACGTCGAGCCAGCCCGCCTCGTGGGCGGTGTGCGCGGCCGTCATGAGCAGGCCCGCCGCCACGATGACGAGCACCGCACCGGTGACCCGGAAGAACCGGGCGAGGTTGAGCCGGAGACCTCCGCGGTAGATGCCGTAGCCCAGCACGACCGCGACGAGCACCCCGATGAGGGCGCCGCCGCCGGCCTCCAGCGGGGAGGTGCTGGCCTGGAAGGCGGCCAGCAGGAACACGACGGTCTCGAAGCCCTCCCGGAGCACGGCGAGGAACGCCATTCCGACCAGTGCGCCTGCCGAGCCCCGGGCCAGCGCCGCGGTGGCTGACGTCTCGAGCTCCAGGCGCATCGAGCGGGCGTGCCGCCGCATCCAGATGATCATGTAGGTGACCATGGCGACGGCGAACAGGCCGATGAGCGTCTCGAGGCCCTCCTGCCCCGCCTGGGGCAGGTCGGCGGTGACGAGCTCGAGCACCACGCCGACGGCCAGGCAGATGACGACGGCGGCACCCACCCCCAGCCACACCTGGCGCAGCGCGTCGCGGCGGCCCTGGTTGGCCAGGAAACCGGCGATGATGCCGACGATGAGAGCGGCTTCGAGACCCTCCCGAAGGCCGATCACAAAGGTCGCGAGCACAGCGTCGACCCACTTTCGTAAAGGCGTGTGGAACGGAGAGCAGGGTTACCTATCTCGAACCCAAGTTAGGTTTCCCTGAGCTGGGTGTCAACGCGAGAACAATTCCGGGCCATTCTTCACAAATACACAGCTGAGCCCAGGTTTGGATCATTCGGACGGCAGTCGCCGGGCTCCCCCGCCGCCCGCAGGCGAGAGCCGGTCCGCCGGCGCCTCGGACCACCCCACCAACCGGCCAGGTCGAGCCGAGCAGTTGATCTTCACGGTGGTAACGATCGCGCATCGCAGAGCACCCCGAACCCACCCGAAACGTGCAACTCGGACAGGTGAGGGCGGTTGGCGCAGCTCACACCCGGCTGCCCCTTTCCTCCCCAGGTTCGCTGAGGCTACCCTCGGTCCGATTCTGGCGAGCCTGACCTAATACGCCGTGCGGAGAAGGGAATCCCATTGCTCGGAAATGCCCTCATCGGCCTTCGGGAAGGCCTCGAGGCAGCTCTGGTGGTGAGCATTCTCGTCGCATTCCTGGTGCGCACCGGACGGCGCTCCGAACTGCCGAAGGTGTGGCTCGGGGTCGCTGTCGCCGTCGTGGTGAGCGGCGGCGTCACGCTTGCATTGACCCTCACTCAGCAGGCACTCACGTTCGAGGCACAGGAAGCATTCGGCGGGGGACTGTCGATCGTCGCCGTCGGCTTCGTCACCTGGATGATCTTCTGGATGCGCCGCGCGGCCCGCTCCATCTCGGCCGATCTGCGCGGACGCCTGGAGGACGCGATCCGGATGGGACCCGCCGCCGTGGTCGTCATGGCCGCGCTCGCCGTGGGCCGGGAAGGCCTCGAGACGGCGGTGTTCTTCTTCGCCGCGGCCCAGGCCGCAGGCGAGACCACCGAGCCGCTCATCGGGTTCCTGCTCGGGATCGCCGTGGCGATCGTGCTCGCGTACCTCATCTACCGCGGCGCCGTGACGTTGAACATGGCCAGGTTCTTCACCGTCACCGGCATCCTGCTGATCTTCGTGGCCGCCGGGATCCTGGCCTACGGCGTGCACGACCTGCAGGAGGCCGCCATCCTCCCGGGGCTGACCACCCTCGCCTTCGACGTCAGCGCCGCCGTTCCGCCGGACTCCTGGTACGGCACCCTCCTCAAGGGCGTCTTCAACTTCTCCCCGCAGACCACCGTGCTCGAGGCGATCGTGTGGGTCGCGTACGTGGCCGTCGTTCTCACCCTGTTCCTGCTGCCCCAGCGCAGCGCCCGGCCCGCCGCGGCGGCCACCACCCCGTCGTGACCGCTCTCCACCCCGATCGTCTAGGAGCATGATGTCCCGCAGAGTCCGCGCCGGGATCCCCACCGCCGCGCTGGCCGTGGCCGCCCTCGCCGGCTGCACCAGCACGGCACCGGCCACGAACGCCGGCGCCGCGGGCGGCCCCATCGCCGTCCGGGCCGCCGACGACGCCTGCGAGGTCGGCGCCACCGAGGCGCCCGCCGGGAAGATCACCTTCACGGTGAACAACACCGGCAGCAAGGTCACCGAGTTCTACCTCCTCGGCACCGGCGACCGGATCATGGGTGAGGTCGAGAACGTCGGTCCGGGCCTCACGCGCCAGCTCATCGTCGAGGTGCCCGACGGCGGCACGTACACCACCGCGTGCAAGCCGGGGATGGTCGGCGACGGCATCCGGGGGCCCTTCACCGTCACCGGCACGGCCGCGCGCTCCGTCGACGAGAACACCAAGCTCGCCGAGGCCACCGCCGGCTACCACCGCTACGTCACGTCGCAGATCGAGGCGCTGGTGCCGAAGACGCAGGAGTTCGTCGACGCCGTGAAGCGGCAGGACGTCGAGGGCGCCAAGGCGCTCTTCCCGGTCTCGCGCACCTACTGGGAGCGCATCGAGCCGGTGGCGGAGTCGTTCGGGGACATCGACCCCAAGATCGACGGCCGTGAGGACGACGAACGCGACCCCGGCGTCGCGTTCACCGGGTACCACCGCCTGGAGAAGGACCTCTGGGTCGACGGCCTGCAGCCCGACTCGGCGGCGATCGCCGACCGGTTGCTGGCGGACATCAAGGACCTGCAGAACCGCGTGAGCACCGTCGAGCTCACTCCCGTGCAGTTGGCCAACGGCGCGAAGGAACTGCTCGACGAGGTGGCCACCGGGAAGATCACCGGTGAGGAGGACCGCTACTCGCACACCGACCTGTGGGACTTCAAGGCCAACGTCGAGGGCTCGCAGGCCGCGGTCGCCGCGCTGCGTCCGGTGCTCGACGACAAGGACCCGACCCTCGGCCCGACGCTCGACGAGCGCTTCGCCGCGGTCGACACGCTGCTGGAGGGCTACCGCGCAGGCGACGGGTACGTGCTCTACACCCGGCTCACCCCGGACGACACGCGGAAGATGGCCGAGGCCGTCGACGCGCTCGGGGAGCCGGTGAGCCAGGTCGCCGGAGTTGTCACGTCGTGACACCGATATCCCGACGGCGGCTGCTGGGCTGGACGGGCGCGGGCGCCGCGCTGGCCGGCGTCGGCGCCGCCACCGGCTTCGCGGTCGGCTCGGCGGGGTCGGCCGCGGACTCCCCGCCCCGTCCGGGGGTGGTGCCCTTCCGCGGCGCGCACCAGGCCGGGATCGTCACACCTGCCCAGGACCGGCTGCACTTCGTCGCCCTCGACGTCACCACCGGCGACCGCGAGCGGCTGCGGTCGCTGCTGCAGAAGTGGACCACCGCGGCGGAGCGGATGACGGCGGGCGCCGAGGCGGCGCCGGGCGGTGCGGTCAACCTCAACCCGCAGGCGCCCCCGGCCGACACCGGTGAGGCGCTCGGGCTGCCCGCGTCGTCCCTGACCCTGACGTTCGGCGTGGGCGCGTCGCTGTTCGAGAAGGACGGCGTCGACCGCTTCGGGCTGGCGGGCCGGCGCCCGGCGGGGCTCGCGGAGCTGCCGGCCTTCACCCGCGACCAGATCGACCCCGCGCTGTCGGGTGGGGACCTGTGCATCCAGGCGTGTGCCGACGACCCGCAGGTGGCGGTACACGCGGTGCGCAACCTCGTCCGGATGGGCTTCGGCACCACCACGGTGCGCTGGTCGCAGCTGGGGTTCGGCCGCACCTCGTCGACCTCCACGGAGCAGGCCACGGCCCGCAACCTGTTCGGTTTCAAGGACGGCACCAGGAACCTCAAGGCCGAGGACCCCGCCGACCTCGAACGGCAGCTGTGGGTGCAGCCGGGCGACGGCCCCGCGTGGCTCGACGGCGGTACCTACCTGGTGGCCCGCCGGATCCGCATGCACATCGAGATCTGGGACCGCACGTCGCTGGCCGAGCAGGAAGTGATCATCGGCCGGACCAAGGGCGAGGGTGCTCCACTGGGAGCCACCGCGGAGTTCGACCCCATCGACTTCGCCGCGACCGGCACCGACGGCAAGCCCCGGATCCCGGTGGACGCGCACATCCGCCTCGCGTCGGCGGAGTCGCTGGGCGGGGTGAAGATCCTGCGGCGGGGCTACAACTTCGTCGACGGCAGCGACGGTCAGGGACACCTCAACGCCGGCCTGTTCTTCCTCGCGTTCATGCGCGACCCGCACAGCCAGTTCGTACCGATGCAGCGGGCGCTGGCCAAGTCCGACGTGCTGATGGAGTACATCGAGCACACGAGCTCAGCGGTGTTCGCCTGCCCCGCGGGCCTCGCCGAGGGGGACTACTGGGGCCAGCACCTGCTGGAGGCCTGACCGGCGGATGGCGGCGGCCCCGTCAGGGGGCGGCCGCTCCGGCGTAGCGGTCCGCCGCCGCCCACACCAGCCGCGCGTAGGAGACCGACCGGTTGTAGGTCAGCACGCCGTCCCACCAGCCCGCTCCGCTGGCCGTGTCGCGCCCGTCGGCGCACAGGTAGGCCGCGGCGGCCGCGGCGGCGTCGTCCATCTGGAACGGGTCGCGCACGCCGTCGCCGTTGCCGTCGGCGCCGTAACGGGTCCAGGTGGTGGGCAGGAACTGCATCGGCCCCACGGCCCGGTCGTAGATCCGGTCCCCGTCGAGGCGGCCGCCGTCGGTGTCGTGGATCTCCTTGGTGCCCCGCGAGCCGTCCAGCGGCACGCCGATGATCAACGGCCGGGGCACGCCGTCGGCGCCGAGGGCGGCGCGGCCCAGCTGTCCGTGGTCGGACTCGACGCGGCCGATCGCGGCGAGGGTGGTCCAGGAGAGCCGGCAGGCCGGCGTGGCGGCCCGCTCCGACAGCTCGGCCGCCCCGTAGGCTCGCAGCGCCCGCGCGGGCACGTGGCTGCGCTCGGCGACTCCCGCCGCCCATGCGGTGAGGTCGAGACCCGGCTGCAGGGCCGCCGGCTGCGGGACAGGCGTGTTGCGGGCGACGTCGGCCGGTGTCAGCGAGTTGTCGGCACGCCGGGCACCGTCGTCCTCCCACCCGACGAGCACGACCCCGGCGATGAGCCCGAACACCGCGAGGACCAGCACCAGCACGGCGACACCGGAACGGCGACGGGGAGCATTCGGAGCGTTCCGGACAGCCACCCGATCAGGTTATCGATCTCAGGCGGTCGTGGGGTCGCCGTCGGTTCCACGCGACGACCTGCCCGGCCGGCGCGGCCAGTGGCGTTCCCAGGCGGCCGTGTCGAGCGAGTGCGGGTCGGCACCGGCCGCCGCGGCGCCCCGCTCGGCGGCCCGCACGTCGTCGGCGAAGCGGCGGGCGGCGCCGCGGAGCTCGGCCTCGGGGTCGATGCCCGCGAGCTTGGCCGCAGCGGCCGCCGCGAACAGCTGCTCGCCCACACCCGGGCCGGCAGGCAGCAGCTCGGCGGGCAGGCCGGCGCGCGCGGTGCGGCTGGTCAGCTTCGCCGCGAGCGCGACGGCGGGCTGGCCGAGCGGCACGCCGTCGACGCTGGACTCCCGGCGCTTCTCGGCGCGCTTGAGCTCCTCCCAGCGGTGCTCCTGGCCCTGCGCGGTGTCGATCGTCTCGGTTCCGGCGAAGACGTGCGGATGCCGTCCGACGAGCTTCGCGACGAGGTCGGCCGCGACGTCGTCGATGTCGAAGGGAGCCGCCTCCCCGGTGAGGCCGGGCTCCGCGGCGATCCGGGCGTGGAACAGCACCTGCAGCAGGACGTCGCCGAGCTCCTCACGCATCGCGTCCCGGTCACCGTCCTCGATGGCCTCGTAGAGCTCGTAGCACTCCTCGACCAGGTACTGCAGCAGCGACGCGTGGGTCTGCTCGGCGTCCCAGGGGCAGCCTCCCGGCGAGCGCAGCCGGTCCATCACGGCGACGGCGTCGAGCAGCGCCGCGCCCGGCACCTCGGGCGCCCGGATCACGGTGTCGGCCACCGCGAGCATCGGGTGCGCGTCGTGGGTGGTGAGCAGGACCCCGCCGTCCGGGACGTCCTCGCCCCGGGACGCGCCGGCGGCAGCGGCCACCTCGTCCGAGACCGACGCGTCCGCCACCACGACCGCAGCGGCCCGCAGCGCGGGGAGCGCGGCGGCCGGGACGGCGTTCGGCGTGCGGGCGGAGAGGACGACGACGGTGCGCGAGGCCACCGCTCAGCCCGCGGTGGCGGGAGCTGCGGCCGGCGCGGTGGACCCCGGCTGCAGGACGATGCCCGCCTGCTGGTCCTCGGCGACCACGCGCAGCTGGATCGGGTCCCACACCCCGTAGCGCGGGTTGACCCGGACCCCCACCCGTTCGGCGTCGGGCTGCAGCAGCCGCTCGCCGATGGCGGTGAGCTGCGACTGGCTCATGTTGCTGACCGTGGCCGGGTCGGACGGGGCGTCGGTGCGCTGGTCGGTCACCCGGAAGACGATCCAGGTGCTCTCCTGCGGGTTGGGCTGGAACGCGACCACGGACCCCTTGGGCACCCCGAACAGCACGCTGCTCGCCTCGTTCGGGTTCGACGCGGCCTGCACGCTGGTGCCCCGTTCGGACATGCGGGGATCGTTGAACAGCGCGTCGGCTGCCGGTCCGCCCGCCGCGAGTGTCTGGGCCTTCGCGGTGGCGTCGGCGCGGGAGGTGGCTCCCACCAGGTCGACCGTGACGGCGAGGCCACCCACCGAGCGCTGGGCCAGCTGTGCGGCGGTGAGGTCGTCGCGCACCCGCTGGCGCAGGGTCGTGGCGTCGTAGAGCGACCCGTCGACGACCGCGTCCGTGCCGCCGCTGCCGGCGAGCTCGGCGTCGATCTGGGCGTCGGTCACGACGATGCCTTCGGCGGCGGCGCGCCGCTGCAGCAGGTCGTGCAGCACCTCGCGGGTGACGATGCTGCGCGCGAGGTCGGCCGTCGTGCCGCCCTGCGCGGTGATCTGGGCGATCTGGTCGGTCTTGGCCAGCGCGGTGTCGAGCTGCGACTGGACCTGCCCGAGCGGCACGGCATCACTGCCGACGATCACCGCCGACCCCGCCTGATCCGGCCCGCCGCACCCACTGACCACTGCGCCCACGACCGCTACGGCCACTGCGACGCGCCCCACCTGCCTGCGCACGGGCCACACTCTTTCACGGCCTCGACCCCCGGCCACCGGCGCCCGTACCGTCCGGCCCCGTCGGTGACCTCACAACGCGGCGGGACGGGTCAGAAGTCGGCCTGGACCACCAGCGTGGAGCACACCTTGTCGGCGAAGGTCTGCCGCTCCTCGTCCCAGAGCGGCCACAGGTAACCGAGGCCGAGCGGCAGCCCGTCGAGCAGATGGGCGAACTGGCGCCCGACCGCGCGCCGGAACCCCACCGGCAGCCCGGTGTCCGTCGCCACGAGCCGCACGCCGAGCGCCATCTTGCCGATGCTCTGCCCGGAGGTGCCCTGGCGGTACCCGCTGTTCCACAGCAGGAAGACGATCGACACGACCGCCGCCAGGACGTAGACGACAGTGATCATCCGCAGGTCGCGGGTGAGCAGCGCGGCGATCAGGACGGTGATCAGCAGGCCGGTCGGGATGCCGACGTCGATGAGGAACGCACCCACCCGCTGCCCGTAGGTGGCAAGGGCGGGGGCCCCGGTCTGCACGGCGCGACGCGAGAGCATCGGGCCGGAGGACGGCCGGGGCTCCGGGTGGGGAACGGACACGCGACGCTCCGGATGTCATGCCCTGCCCCGGGCCGTTCCCGGGAGGGCTCCTGTCTGGAACCTCTCCCGGGAGACGGCCGGCGTTACCGCCCGTCCCCCGTTCGGGAAAGGTCAGACGGCGGCCGGCACCTTCGCGGGGGACAAGAGGTCGCGCAGGAGCTTCGCGCACCACTCCAGCAGCTCGACGTCGCGCAGGGGCGCTCCGCCGATCCGGCCGCTCTCCACGGGCTTCGGCACGACGACCGCCCGCGCGGCCGGGCGGTAGACGGCCTTCGGGTGCAACCGCTTGAGCCGCATCTGCGCCGAGTCGGGCAGGTCCACCGGACCGATGCGGATGCCGTTGCCCGCCACCGCCACCTCCGCGACGCCCAGCGACCGGCAGGTCTGGCGGAACGCCGCGACGGCGAGCAGGTTGCGCACCGCCGCGGGCGGCTCCCCGTAGCGGTCGGTGAGCTCCTCGACGATCGCGTCGAGCGCCTGGCCGTCGCCGGCCTCGGCGATCTTGCGGTAGACCTCCAGCCGCAGCCGCTCGCCCGTGACGTAGTCGTGCGGGACGTGCGCGTCCACCGGGAGGTCCACCCGCACGTCGGCGAGCTGCTCGACGTCCTCGCCCTCGCCCGCGCCCGCCTGCTGCCGGAACGCGGCGACGGCCTCGCCGACCAGCCGGATGTAGAGGTCGAACCCGACGCCCGCGATGTGGCCACTCTGCTCGGCGCCCAGGATGTTGCCCGCGCCGCGGATCTCCAGGTCCTTCATCGCCACCGCCGTGCCGGCCCCGAGCTCGCTGTGCTGGGCGATCGTCGCGAGGCGGTCGTGCGCGGTCTCGGTGAGCGGGTGCTCCGGGGGGAAGAGGAAGTACGCGTACCCGCGTTCCCGGCCACGCCCCACGCGCCCGCGCAGCTGGTGGAGCTGGGAGAGCCCGAGGGTGTCGGACCGCTCGACGATGAGCGTGTTGGCGTTGGAGATGTCGAGGCCGTTCTCGACGATCGTGGTGCAGACGAGCACATCGAACTCGTTGTGCCAGAACCCGGCGACGGTGCGCTCCAGCAGGTCCTCGTTCATCTGCCCGTGCGCCACGGCGATGCGCGCCTCCGGCACCAGCTCGCGGATCTTCCGCGCGGCGCGGTCGATCGTGGAGACGCGGTTGTGCACGTAGAACACCTGGCCGTCGCGCAGCAGCTCACGCCGGATCGCCGCGCCCACCTGCTTGTCGTCGTAGGCGCCGACGTAGGTGAGCGTGGGGTGGCGGTCCTCGGGCGGGGTGGTGATCGTGGACATCTCCCGGATGCCGGCGAGGCTCATCTCCAGCGTGCGCGGGATGGGCGTGGCGCTGAGGGTGAGCACGTCGACGTACGTGCGCAGGGCGGTGATGTGCTCCTTGTGCTCCACGCCGAAGCGCTGCTCCTCGTCGACGATCACGAGGCCGAGGTCCTTCCACCGGATGCCGGTCTGCAGCAGGCGGTGGGTGCCGACCACGACGTCGACCGTGCCGTCGGCGAGGCCCTCGATCGTCTGCTTCCCCTCGGCGGCGTCGGTGAACCGCGAGAGACCGCGCACGGTGACCGGGAAGGCGCGCATCCGGTCGGAGAAGGTCTGCAGGTGCTGGGTGGCCAGCAGCGTGGTGGGCACGAGCACCGCCACCTGCTTGCCGTCCTGCACGGCCTTGAACGCCGCCCGGACCGCGATCTCCGTCTTGCCGAAGCCCACGTCGCCGGAGATCACCCGGTCCATCGGGACCGGGCGCTCCATGTCCTGCTTGACCTCCTCGATCGCCGCGAGCTGGTCGGGGGTCTCGGTGAACGGGAAGGCGTCCTCGAGCTCGCGCTGCCACGGGGTGTCGCCGGCGAACGCGTGCCCGGGCGAGGACTGCCGCGCGGCGTAGAGCTGCACCAGCTGCGCCGCGATCTGGCGGACGGCCTTGCGGGCGCGTCCCTTCGTCTTGGCCCAGTCGCCGCCGCCGAGCTTGTTGAGCGTGGGCACCTCGCCGCCGACGTAGCGGCTGATCTCGTCGAGGGAGTCGGTGGGGACGAAGAGGCGGTCGGCGGGCTGGCCCCGCTTGGACGACGCGTACTCGAGCACGAGGTACTCGCGGGTCGCGCCGCCGACGGTGCGCTCGCGCATCTCGACGAACTTGCCGATGCCGTGCTGGGAGTGCACGACGTGGTCACCGGGCTTGAGCGTCACGAGGTCGACGGTGACCCGCCGCCTGCTCGGCAGCTTCCGGGTCTCCGCCTGCCCGGTGCGGTTGCCGGTGAGGTCGGCCTCGCTGAGCACGGCGAGCGAGCTCGCGGTGGCCGTGAAGCCCTCGGTCAGCCGTCCGCAGGTGACCGTGACCAGGCCGGCCTCGGGCGCCTCTTCCAGCCGGTCGACGAGCGTGGCCGGGACGTCGGCCTCCCGCATCTGTTCCAGTGAGCGCTGCGCGGTGCCCTGGCCGCCGACCACGAGGACGGCGGTGCCGCCCGCCGTCACGTGGGCGCGCAGGTCGACCAGCGCGCGGTCGGTGTCGCCCCGGTAGGACTCCACCTCGTGGACGGCGGGCGCGAGCGCGTCCTCGCGCCCGCTCAGCAGCGGGCTGAGGGTGACCACCGGGCGCCCGGTGGCCGTGGCGTGGTCGAGGACGTCGCCGAGGTCGCGGTAGGCCGACGCACCGACGTCGATCGGCGCCGAGCCACCCGTACCGGCGGCGAACCAGCTCGCCTCCAGGAACTCCTGCCCCGTGCGGACCAGGTCGGCGCTGCGGGTGCGGATCCGCTCCGGGTCGGCGAGCAGCACGACCGCGTCCGCCGGCAGCAGGTCGGTGAGCAGCTCCAGCTCGCCCCCGACCAGCGCCGGGACGAGCGACTCCATGCCCTCCGTCGGGATGCCCTGCGCCAGGTGCTCCAGCAGCTCACGCAGCTGCGGGTTGTTCTCGTGGGCACGGGCCAGCGCGGCGGCGCGCTCCCGCACCGGCTCGGTGAGCAGCAGCTCCCGGCAGCCCGGCGCGAGCAGCTCCTCGACGGGCGCGACGGAGCGCTGGTCGGCCACGGCGAAGTAGCGAAGCTCGGTCACCTCGTCGCCCCAGAACTCGACGCGGACCGGGTGCTCCGCCGTGGGCGGGAAGATGTCGATGATGCCGCCGCGCACCGCGAACTCGCCGCGGGTGGTGACCATCTCGACGCGCGTGTAGGCGAGCTCGACGAGCCGGACGAGCAGCGCCTCGAAGTCGGCGGTGTCGCCCACCCGCAGCTGGACGGGGTCGAGCCGGCCCAGGCCCGGCGCGATGGGCTGGATGAGGCTGCGGGCCGCGGTGACCACCACGCGGGGCGCGGTCTCGCGGCGGGCCAGCCTGCGGAAGATCGACAGCCGCCTGCCGACCGTGTCCGGGCGGGGCGAGAGCCGCTCGTGCGGCAGCGTCTCCCACGACGGGAGGACGGCAACGGAACCGGCGTCGAGCAGGTCGGCCGCGGCGGCGCAGAGGTCCTCGGCCTCCCGGTCGGTGGCGGTGACGGCGAGGACGGTGCGGCCCGCGCCGCCCGCGTCCGCCGCGGTGCCGAAGGCGGCGGCGAGGACGGGACGCAAGGCTGCGGGGCCCTCGATCCGGAGGGCGGGCACCTCTGCGGTGGTGGTGCGGGCGTCGCGTGCGGCGTCCACCACGGCGCGCAGATCGGGGTCGGACAGGGCGGAGCGGAGCAGACCGGAGAGCTTGGCCACGGTTCGGGATACCCCTCGCGGAGGTGGAGGTGGGCAACGCAGACAGACCCCTACCCGGGACGATCGCCCCCGGCGGGGCCTACGCCCTCAGCCTACGCCCGCCCCCACGAGCCCCGGCCGGAGATCGGATTCACAAGCGGGTAACGGTGGCGGCGCGTGTCGGCAACACGGCGTGCCTCTACTGGTCGGGACTCACACGCGTGAGGCGCGTCTAGGGTTCCGCCCCCGGTCACGGGGGGTCTGGTCCGAGAGACGCAGGCGGTCGCGGCAGGTGCGGCCGCCCCCACGGCGGGACAAAAGCCCGGGAGACAGCTGGTGGCACCGGCTGCTCGCGGTCGGTTCCCCCCACCGTGAGGAGCGTCGTGCACTACCACCCCCAGCAGCCCGATCGGACCACCGACGGCCAGATCCACGACAACTACGGCCCCGAGGCGGCGTTCGCCGTCCAGGCCGAGGCGGGCCTGCCCTCCACGAAGTGGGAGGAGGAGGTGGCCCGCGGCCTTGAGCTCGGGCTGCAGGGCGCCGACTCCATCGTCGACCGGCGCATCCCCACGTTCTCCCGTGGCGAGCTGCCGCACTTCGCCGGAATCAACACCTTCCTCAAGGCGCCCTACGTCGAGGATGTGCGCCGCTGCGGCGAGTACGACGTCGCCGTGCTCGGCGCCCCGTTCGACGGCGGCACGACCTACCGTTCCGGCACCCGCTTCGGGCCGCAGGGCATCCGCAAGATCTCCGCGCTCTACGGGCCGTACAGCTTCGAGCTCGGGGTGGACCTGCGGGAGTCGATCACCATCGGCGACCTCGGCGACATCTTCACGATCCCCGGCAACATCGAGAAGACGTTCGACCAGATCACCAAGGCCGTGTCGCACGTGTACGAGAGCGGTGCGTTCCCCGTGGTGCTGGGCGGCGACCACTCGATCGGCTACCCCACCACCCGCGGCGTCGCACCCCACCTGAACGGCGGCAACCTCGGGATCATCCACTTCGACCGCCACGTCGACACCCAGGAGACCGACCTCGACGAGCGGATGCACACCACGCCGTGGTTCCACGCCACGGACCTCCCGAACGTCCCGGCGAAGAACCTGGTGCAGATCGGCATCGGCGGCTGGCAGGCCCCACGGCCCGGTGTGAAGGTGGGCCGCGAGCGCGGCACCACGATCATGACGGTCACCGACTGCGTCGAGATGGGCATCGAGGACGCCGCGCAGCGCGCCCTGGACGTGGCGTGGGACGGCGCCGACGCCGTCTGGCTCTCGTTCGACGTCGACTGCCTCGACGCGGCGTTCGTGCCCGGCACCGGCTGGCCCGAGCCGGGCGGTTTCCTGCCGCGCGAGGTGCTGAAGTTCATCCAGATCATCGCCGACGCGCGCCCGCTCGCCGGCATCGAGGTCGTCGAGTGCTCCCCGCCCTACGACAACGCCGAGATCACGGCACTGATCGCCACCAGGGTCATCTGCGACACCCTCGGCTGCCTCGTGCGCTCGGGTCACCTGCCGGCAGCCCGCAAGGACCGCACCTCGTGACCGCCGTCGCGCCCGGCACCGCGCGTCCCGACTCCGACGACCTGGCAGCGCTGGGCTACTCCCAGCAACTGCACCGCGGGCTCGGCCCGTTCTCCTCGTTCGCGTCGGGGTTCTCGTTCGTCTCGATCCTGACCACGGTGTTCCAGCTCTTCACCATCGGCTTCGGTTTCGGCGGCCCGGCCTACATCTGGACGTGGCCGATCGTCTTCGTCGGGCAGTTCGCCGTGTGCCTGGTGTTCGCCGAGCTCGCCGCCCGCTACCCGGTGGCCGGCGCGATCTACCAGTGGTCGCGCCGCGTCGCCACCGACCCGGTGGGCTGGATGGCCGGCTGGCTGATGCAGATCGGCTACATCATCAGCGTCGCGGCGATCGCGATCGCGCTGCAGGCCGTGCTGCCCGCGGTGTGGAGCGGCTTCCAGCTGGTCGGCACCGACCCCTCCCCCACCTCGCCCGACGGGGCGCGGAACGCGATCATCCTCGGCTCCGTCTGCATCGCGCTGTGCGTCGCGATCGCGTCCTTCGGCGTCACCAGGATGGCGCTGATCACGCGGATCGGTGTGACGTTCGAGATCGCCGGGGTGCTGCTGGTGATCGTGCTGCTGTTCCTGCACGCCCAGCGCGGCCCGTCCGTGGTGTTCGAGACCAACGGGGTGCAGGGCGACGGGCCCTACGTCTTCCCGTTCCTGGCCTCGATGCTCATGGCCGCGTACGTGATGTACGGCTTCGACAGCGCCGCGGAGCTGTCGGAGGAGACCAACGACCCCCGCCGCACCGCGCCGAAGGCGATCACGCGCTGCATGCTGATCTCCGGGGCGGGCGGCGGGCTGCTCATCCTCGCCACCCTGATGGCGGCCCCCGACATCAAGTCGCCGCAGCTGTCGGCGGAGGGCATCTCCTACGTCGTGACGGCCCAGCTCGGCGACGTGCTCGGCCGGATCGTGCTGGCGGTGGTCGCGATCTCGATCTTCTCCGCGGCGCTCGCCATCTCGGCGTCGGCGACCCGGGTGATGTTCTCGATGGCCCGTGACGGGCGGCTGCCCTTCTCCGCCGCGCTGTCCGCGGTGTCTCCGCGGACGCACACCCCGATCCTGCCCGGCGTCGTCGTCGGGGCGCTCTCGATCGGGGTGCTGCTGATCAACCTGGGCCAGACCAGCGTCTTCGCCACCGTCACGAGCGTGTCCGTCGTGATCGTCTACCTGGCCTACCTGTTCGTGACGGTGCCGCTGCTGTGGCAGCGGCTGCGGCGCAACCCCAGCCACGTCCCCGACCCCGCCTACTTCACCCTGGGCCGCTGGGGCCTGCCCGTGAACGTGGTGGCCGTCGTGTTCGGCGTGTTCATGCTGGTCAACGTGGGTTGGCCGCGGCAGGAGGTCTTCGACCCCGACGGGCACAGCCGGGTGCTGCAGTACGCGGGGCCGCTGTCGGTGGTGGTCGTGGTGGCGCTCGGGCTCGTGGCGTACCGGGTGATGCGCAGGCAGCGCCCGGTACGCCACGAGCCGGCGGAGGGCTGACCGCCGGTCAGGGGCGGGGCGGGAGCTCCGGGCGGCGACGGCTCGGCCGGGTGGCGACGTCGGGCGGCCGCACGGCGGGCCGTTCCGCCAGCGCCTCCAGCGCCATGTCGACGGCCCGCTCCAGCTGGGGGTCGCGCCCCGCCACCCAGTCCTGGGGCGCGATCACCACCTCGACGTCGGGGTCGACCCCGTAGTTCTCGACCCCCCACTGCGTGTCGTCGAACCAGAACGCGTAGCGCGGCTGCGTCACGCGGGTGCCGTCGACGAGGCCGTAGCGGCTGTCGATGCCGATCACCCCGCCCCAGGTGCGCACCCCGACCACCGGGCCGATGCCGAGGCGCTTGATCGCCGCGGTGACGATGTCACCGTCGGAGCCGGAGAACTCGTCGGCCAGCGCCACGACGGGGCCGCGGGGGGCGTCCTCGGGGTAGGTCGTGGGCTGACGGTGCCGCGGCATGTCCCACGCGATCACCTTGCGTGCGAGCTTCTCCACCACCAGCTGGGACGTGTGGCCGCCACTGTTGCCGCGGACGTCGAGGATCAGCCCCTCGCGGCTGGTCTCCCGGCTCAGGTCCCGGTGCAGCTGCGCCCAGCCCGGCGCCATCATGTCGGGCACGTGCAGGTAGCCGAGCCTGCCGTCGGACCGGTCGGCCACGAACGCCCGCCTGCCCGCCACCCAGTCCTGGTAGCGCAGCGAGGCCTCGGACCGCAGCGGTCGCACCACGATCCGGCGCACCTCGCCCGCGTCCTCGCGGTCGGGCCCGGAACGCACGGTGAGCTCCACGAGCTCGTCGGCCCGGGAGACGAGCAGCGGCGCAGGCCCGTACTCGGGGTCGACCTGCTTGCCACCGACCTCGAGGATCACGTCACCCGCCCGCACGTCCACACCCGGACCCGACAGCGGGCTCCGCGCGGCGGGCGCCGACGTCTCCGGGGGCAGCACGCGCACCACCCGCCACCCGTCGTCGGCCGGCTCGAGATCGGCGCCGAGCAGCCCCGGCTGGCCGGTGTGGTCGCCGCCGCCACGGCCCATCACGTACGCGTGCGACGTGCCGAGCTCTCCCTGCAGCTCCCACATCAGGTCGACGAGGTCGTCGTGGCTGCCCACGGCGTCGACGAGCGGCCGGTACCGGGCGATCTCCGCGTCCCAGTCCACGCCCGCCATGTCCGGGCTCCAGAAGTGGTCGCGCATCAGCCTGCCGGCCTCGTCGAACATCTGACGCCACTCGGCGGCGGGGTCCACCGTGACGACGATGCGCCGCGTGTCGATCTCGAACTCGTCGCCGTCGCCCTCACCGGGCGCCGCGGAGCCGGGCCGGTCGGTGCGCAGCACCCGCAGCGACGCCCCGTCCCGCACGACGAGCCGCGACCCGTCCCCGCTCACGGCCGCCCAGGTGACGGGATCGGCGATCACGTCGAGCTTGCGGCGCACCAGGTCGTAGCGCTCCAGCACCGGCCGCTCGGCCTTCTCGGCAGTGCCGGCGCGGGTGTCGCCCAGCACCCCGGAGACCGGGCTGCGGTACCACAGCAGGCAGTCCTTCCCGGCCTGCATCCCGCTGTAGCGGGCCGCGACGACCGGCACCGGCACCACGCGGGCCGCGAGGCCGTCGACGTCGACCACCACCTCCGGCGGCGCGTCGTCCGTCTTCTTCTCCGGCTTCGCCGTGACGCCCTCGCCGTCGGCGGCCGGGTCGGCGGACGGGTCCGTGT
>NZ_JAAXKY010000044.1 GCF_012911925.1 Pseudonocardia xinjiangensis
CCAGCGACCCGGCCGGCGCGGGTCCGACCGACAGCGCGGCCGGCCCCGTCGACGGAGGCCCGGCAGGCGGCGGCAACGGCAGCGGTCCCCACGGCAGCGGCTCGAACGGCAGCGGCCCGAACGGCAGCAACGGTGCCGGTTCGAACGGCCACGGCACGGCGGTGGGCTCCCCCTGGAGCGCGCCGGAGTGGTCCCCGCGGCCTCCGGAGCCGGCCCCGGGCGCGGCGGCACCTGCTGCGCCGGGTGCCGCGCTCACGTATCCGGCCCCACCGGCCGAACCTGTCGCCCGTCCCGAGGGCCCCGGCGCCTACGCCCCGGGCGGCCCCGGCCCGTACCCGCCCGGTCCGCCTCCGCCCGGCCCGCACCCGTGGGAGCTGTACCCCCCGGGCGGCTACCCCCCGGGCGGCTACCCGGCGAACGCCTTCCCGCCGGGGCCCTACCCCGGTGCCCTGCCGCCGGGTCCTCCGCCGGCGGGGCCGGCGGCCACGCGCCCCGCGGGCCGGGCGCGCGGCCCCTTCCCGGTCCGCACCCACCGGTGGGGCCTCGGCGCCTACGTGCTCGTCGAAGCCGTGTTCCTGCTCACCTCCGTGCTGGTCGGCTGGGCCGTGCTCGGGGACGTGCCGATGGTCGGCAGCCTCATCATCGCGCTGGCGGTGCCCACCGTGCTCGCGGCCGGCACGGCGGTGCTGATCACCGTGCTGCGCGGCAACGGACCGCGGATCGACCTGCACCTGCAGTGGTCGTGGCGCGATGTCGGACTGGGCCTCGCGTTCGGGCTGGGCGGCCTCGCCGTGACGATCCCGGCGTCGCTCGTGTACGTCTCGATCGTCGGGCAGGACGCCAGTTCGGCGGTCGGTGACGTCTTCGGCTCGATCAGGACCGGCCCGGTGCTCGCCGTGGTCGTGCTGGTCATCGTGGTGTTCCTCGCGCCGCTGTGCGAGGAGATCGTCTACCGCGGGCTGCTGTGGGGCGGGGTCGAGCGGCTGGCGAACCGCTGGGTGGCCTTCGCCGTGACCACCCTGCTGTTCGCGATGGCCCACTTCGAGTTCACGCGGACGCCGCTGCTGCTCGTGGTCGCGATCCCGATCGCGGTGGCGCGCCTCTACTCGGACAGGCTGCTTCCCAGCATCGTCGCCCACCAGGTCAACAACCTGCTGCCCGGCGTCGTGCTGATGCTCGGGCTGCTGGGGGTCATGCCGGCCGGGTGACGGCCGTACGGGCGGATCGGGCGGCTCCGTGCGTCGCGGCGCCAGTGCGTCTGGCAGAATGGTGGATCGGCTCTGCGGCTGGCCCTCTACCGTGCCGCGGCCACCACACGTCGACGAAGCGCAGCCCGTAACCCCACGCGAGCCGCGCGGACTCACCCGAAGCACCATGATCCGCGAGGAGCACCCACCAGCGTGGCCGTCAAGATCAAGCTGATGCGACTGGGCAAGATCCGTCAGCCGTACTACCGCATCGTCGTGGCCGACGCCCGCAACCGCCGCAGCGGCCGGGCCATCGAGACCATCGGCAAGTACCACCCGAAGAACGAGCCGAGCCTGATCGAGGTCGACTCGGAGCGGGCGCAGTACTGGCTCGGTGTGGGTGCGCAGCCCACCGACCCGGTGCAGCACCTGCTGGAGATCACCGGCGACTGGCAGAAGTTCAAGGGCCTGCCCGGCACCGAGGGCACCCTGAAGCCGCAGAAGGAGAAGGTCGACCGCCTCGCGCGCTTCCAGGCGGCACTCGCCGCGGCGGGCGAGGAGCCCACCACGGAGGCCACGACGCCGCGCAAGCGCGGGGACCGCCGGCCGAAGGCCGACTCCGCCGAGGGTGAGGCCACCTCGGCCACTGAGGCCACCGAGTCGTGAGTGTCCTCGCGGACGCGCTCGACCACCTCGTCCGGGGCATCGTCGACCACCCGGACGACGTGCAGGTGGAGCTCGTCACCACACGCCGGGGACGCACCCTCGAGGTTCGGGTGCACCCGGAGGACCTCGGCAAGGTGATCGGCCGGGGCGGCCGCACGGCCACCGCGCTCCGCACCGTCGTCGGGGGTATCGGAGGCCGGGGCGTGCGGGTCGATGTCGTCGACACCGACCGGTAACGGCACCCGGCACGACTCCGGCACCACCGAGCTGCTCGTGGGTGTCGTCGCCCGGGCCCACGGCCTGCGCGGCGAGCTCGTCGTCGACGTGCACACCGACTCACCGGACGAACGGTTCGCCCCCGGCGCCGTGCTCACCGCACGCCGCGCCGGGGTTCCGGACGGCCCGCTCACCGTCGAGTCCGCCCGGCCGCACTCGGGGAGGCTCCTCGTGCGCTTCGTCGAGGTGCCCGACCGCAACGCGGCCGAGACGATGCGGGGTGCCCGGCTGCTGATCAGCACCGACGCCGTGGCACCGCCCACGGATCCGGACGAGTTCCACGTCCACCAGCTCGAGGGTCTGCGGGCCGAGCTGGAGGACGGTTCCGTCGTGGGGACGGTCCGTGAGGTGATCTACGGCCCGGGTGGGGAGCTGCTCGTGCTGGCCCGTCCCGACCTGCCGGACGCGCTCGTGCCGTTCGTGCGCCCGATCGTGCCCACCGTCGACCTGGACGGCGGGCGCGTGGTGCTCACCCCTCCCGAGGGCCTGCTCGACGTGACCTGACCTCCTCACCGCTTTCTGCTTCCTCCCAGCGGGGTGGCACCGCCGACGTTCGACGTCCGCGGTGCCACCCCCCTGTCGTTTCCGGACTGTCAACCAGGGTTGACAACGCCGCCACTGTCAACGTAGGTTGACACCCATGACGGATGCGACACAGGTCGCGGCGGCGGCGTCCAGCAGGGACCCGGCCGTCGGGTTGGCGGCGGTGGCGTCCCTGCGGGGGCTGTTGGAGTCGTTGGAGGAGCTGCAGGTCACCAACGCCCGAGCGCAGGGCTGGTCCTGGCAGCAGATCGCGGACGTGCTGCGGGTGAGCAGGCAGGCCGTCCACAAGAAGTACCGCCGGTTCGGGTTCTGAGGGGAGCGGAGATGTTCGAACGTTTCACGGAGAAGGCGCGCCTGGTGGTGGTCGGCGCGCAGAAGCAGGCGAGAGAGCGCGGGGCCGACGCCATCCGCAGCGAGCACCTGCTGGCTGCGTTGTTCGCCGTACCGGACAACCTGGCCGTCACCGTCCTGGGAGCGCTCGGCGTCGACCGCGACGTCGTGGAGGCCGAGGTCGGGAAGCTGCGACCGGACGGCACCCCGATCCCCGACGCCGAGGCGCTGGCCACGCTCGGCATCGACCTCGACGAGGTGCGCCGCCAGGTGGAGGAGGCCTTCGGCCCCGGGGCGCTGGACCGGACCCGGGCTGCGGCGGGCCGTCGCCCGAGGGGGCACATCCCGTTCGACCGCACGGCGAAGAAGGTGATGGAGCTCGCCCTGCGCGAGGCCTTGCACCTCAAGCACAACTACATCGGCACCGAGCACATCCTGCTCGGCATGCTGCATTCCGCCACCGGGGCCGCGCACGACATCCTCGTCTCGCGGGGAGTGCGGCAGGACGCCACGCGGATCATCGTCGAGGAGCTCGTCCGCGGCCGCCGGGCGGGCTGACCCGCCGCGTACGGTGCCCCGGTGCGGATCGACGTCGTCACCATCTTCCCGGCCTACCTCGCGCCCCTGCGGGAGGCGTTGCTGGGCCGGGCGATCGGGGCCGGGCTCGTCGACCTGGCGGTGCACGACCTGCGGAGCTGGACCCGCGACGTCCACCAGGCCGTGGACGACTCCCCGTACGGCGGCGGTCCCGGGATGGTGATGCGCCCGCAGGTGTGGGGGCAGGCGCTCGACGACGTGCTGGCGCAGAACGGTCCGGCGCGGCTGGTGGTGCCCACCCCGGCCGGCCGGCCGTTCACCCAGGCCACCGCGGAGGCCTGGGCCACCGAGCCGCGCCTGGTGTTCGCCTGCGGCCGCTACGAGGGGATCGACCAGCGGGTGATGGACGACGCCGCCACCCGGATGCCCGTCGACGAGGTGAGCATCGGGGACTACGTACTCGTCGGCGGCGAGGCGGCCGTGCTGGTGATGGTCGAGGCGATCGTGCGCCTGCTGCCCGGGGTGCTCGGCAACCCGGAGTCCGCGCAGCAGGACTCCTTCTCCGACGGGCTCCTGGAGGGGCCCGCCTACACCCGGCCCGTGAGCTGGCGCGGGCTCGACGTCCCCGAGGTGCTCCGCAGCGGCAACCACGCCCTGATCGCGCGCTGGCGCCGCGACCGCGCCCTCGAACGCACGGCGGCGCGCCGCCCCGATCTGCTCGCTCTCCTGCCCGAGGATGCGCTCGACGACAACGACCGAGCGTTCCTCGACCGCATCTCGGACGGGTGATTTCACCGTGCCGGATCGCGTCTGGCACTATGGACGGGTTGCCAGCGCTCGACGACTCGTCGAGCCCGTCGGCGCCACCAGACCTGAGTGGGAACGGCGCCCCCGCACGACCGCTATCACGGACCGAGGACGGATCTTCGCGATGAACACCCTGGACGCCCTGGACGCACAGCAGCTGCGCTCCGACATCCCCGCCTTCCGGCCGGGGGACACGCTCAAGGTGCACGTGAAGGTCGTCGAGGGCACTCGCTCGCGCGTCCAGGTGTTCCAGGGCGTCGTCATCCGACGCCAGGGTGCCGGGGTGCGGGAGACCTTCACGGTCCGCAAGGTGTCGTTCGGCGTGGGCGTGGAGCGCACCTTCCCGGTGCACTCGCCGAACCTCGACAAGATCGAGCTGTTCACCCGCGGCGACGTCCGCCGGGCGAAGCTCTACTACCTCCGTGAGCTCCGCGGCAAGGCCGCGAAGATCAAGGAGAAGCGCGAGACACCGTCCGCGTCCTGACCACACCGGTCAGGTTGACGTAGCCTCGTGGGCGTGGCCCTACCCGAGCTCCCCGACGACCGACGGGCCCCGCCCCGGCGTTACTCGCCGGCGGACCAGCCGGCGTCAGCGCGGCCCGAGGGGCAGTACCCCGGGGCGCGCGTCGGGCCGCAGGCTCCTGGTGGATCGTCGCCCGGCATGCCGCCGGCACGGCCCGGGGCTGCGTCGCCGTACGGCGGGCAGCAGGCCGTCAGAGGGCCGCAGAACGGCGTTCCCGGCCGCGGTGGCCCTGGTGCGCCTCTCCCGTCTTCGCCGCGCCGTCCGGCCGGGCCGCCTACCAACGGGCGCCGTCCCGTCGACCGGCCGGTGCCCCCGCGGCGCCACGACCCGGCCGACGACGAGCCGACGGTCGTCCACCACGACCTGATCGGCGCGGACGACGACTCCTACTCGGAGATTCCCGGCCGGCACCGGCGCCGCGCAGGCGCTGCTCCGTCCACGCGTTCCGGAGGCGACGACGGCGATCCGCCGAGCAGCGGCAAGCTCCGCAGCGGGCGTCGCAGGCGACCGACCTTCTGGAAGGAACTGCCGCTGCTCATCGTGGTGGCGCTGGTCCTGACGTTCCTCATCCAGACCTTCCTCGCCAAGGTCTACGTGATCCCGTCGGGCTCGATGGAGACCACGCTCCACGGCTGCACCGGATGCAACAACGACCGCGTGCTCGTCGACAAGATCACCTACCGCTTCACCGACCCGGCGCCCGGCGATGTCGTGGTGTTCCGCGGCCCGGACAGCTGGAGCAGCGAGATCAGCGTCCAGGAGCCCACCAACGCGGTGACCAGGGCGCTTCAGGGGCTGGGATCGCTGATCGGTCTCGCCCCACCCGACGAGAAGGACTTCGTCAAACGCGTGATCGCGGTCGGCGGCCAGACCGTGTCGTGCTGCGACTCCCGGGGCCGCGTGATGGTCGACGGTGAACCGCTCGACGAGCCCTACATCTACTACCTGCCCGCAGCCGGGCCGCCGAAGCAGACCTACTTCGGGCCGATCACGGTGCCCGAGGGCGAGCTGTGGATGATGGGCGACAGCCGCAACAACTCCGCCGACTCGCGGGTCCCCGACCACGGGCCCGTCCCGGTGGCGAACGTGATCGGGAAGGCACGGGTGATCGTGTTGCCGCTCTCCCGCTTCGGGTGGATCGCGTCGATCGACCCGCAGTCCACCGCGGTCGGCATGCCCGCACCGGGCGCGCCGGCCGGGGCACCGCTCGGGCTCGGGCTGGTGGGCACGTTGCCGCTGGCCCTGTGGCGGCGCAGGCTGCACCGGCCCGATGCGGAGCTATGGGGCTTCCTCCCCGGCCGGTCCCGCGTCTGAGCGGGGCCCCGCCCGTCCGGCGTCCGACCGCCGGGCCCCTGTCGCCCGCCCCTGTCCGCCCGGTGGAGACTGCTCAACTGATGCCCGCACGCCCTGCCCCACGCCGCTCTCCGGCCCGCCGCTCCGCTCGGCCGGCCCTGCCCCCCGAGCTCCGTCCCGCGCGTGCCGTCGTGCGTCGATCCGCGGGTAGCTGGACCTTGCAGTCCACCCTGCAGCGGCACGGTCTCGGACCGGTGGCGGGCGTCGACGAGGCGGGTCGCGGCGCCTGTGCCGGGCCGCTGGTCGTCGCGGCGTGTGTCCTGCGGCCCGGGGACGCCAAACGGCTCGACGGCCTCACCGACTCCAAGCTGCTCACCCCGGCGGCGCGCGAGCAGTACTTCACGCTGATCACGCGGTGGGCGCAGGACCACTGCGTGGTCGTCATACCGCCGGAGGAGGTGGACCGCCGCGGCGTGCACGTGGCCAACATCGAGGGCATGCGCCGGGCCGTGGCCGGTCTGACCGCGCGGCCGGGGTACGTCCTCACCGACGGGTTCCCGGTTCGCGGCTTCGGCAGCCCCGCGCTCGCTGTGCCCAAGGGCGACCAGGTGGCGGCGTGCGTCGCGGCGGCGTCGGTGCTGGCCAAGGTCACCCGGGACCGCATCATGGTCGCCCTGCACGGCGAGTTTCCGCAGTACGGGTTCGCCGAGCACAAGGGCTACTGCACGTCGCTGCACGACGCCGCGCTCGTGGAGCACGGGCCGAGCCGGGTGCACCGCTACTCGTTCGTCAACGTGCGGGCCGCCCGCGGCGACGACGTCACTGCGGACGTCGCGGCCCTCGAGGCCGCTGCCGCCGTCGGCCTCCCCACTGCCCTGGTCCACAATGGGTCGCTCGCCATCGGGTTGTCCGAGGTGGGTGCCGAAGGAGGGATGGAACCGTGAGCGCCGAGGATCTCGAGAAGTACGAGACCGAGATGGAGCTCACGCTCTACAAGGAGTACCGGGACATCGTCGCCCAGTTCTCCTACGTCGTGGAGACGGAGCGGCGGTTCTACCTGGCCAACTCCGTGGACGTGGCCGCCCGGAACGCGGACGGGGAGATCTACTTCGAGGTGCGGATGTCCGACGCCTGGGTGTGGGACATGTACCGGCCTGCGCGGTTCGTCAAGCACGTCCGGGTCCTCACCTTCAAGGACGTCAACGTGGAGGAGCTGGACAAGCCGGACCTGCGGTTACCAGAGGGTGACCAGTTCGGTTCCTGAATCCTTTTCCGGCAGTTCGGCACATTTGTTCGCGCGATCCCGTCGCGCCTTTCCGGTAGCCGCTGAATAGCATGCGCAGCGGACTGCACGAGGAAAGGTGAGAAACTTCGTGGACACTCGTCGAGAGCGCCCCGCCGACATGATCGTGCGGGGCGCCGTCGTCTACACCCTCGATCACCGCCGCCCCTGGGCGAATGCCCTCGCCGTCCGGGACGGGAGGATCGTCGCCGTCGGCGACGACGCCGACGTGGAGGCCCTCGCCGGTGCCGGCACCACGTCCGTCGACGTCGGGGGAGCCATGGTCATGCCGGGGCTCGTCGACGTCCACACGCACGTCGGGTTCGCGGGCCAGCAGGCGGCGTGGGAGCTGGCGCTGTCCCCGATGGCCGGCCCGGAGGAGATCCTGGCGGCGGTCGCGGCCCGGGCGCAGGAGGTCGGGCCGGACGAGTGGGTGGTCGGCGGCGTCGTCGGCGGCCATGTGCTGGAGGCGGCCGGGACCGCGGAGATGCTGGCGGCGATCGACGCGGCGGGCCACGGCAGGCCCGTGCTGCTGCGGGAGGCCTCCCTGCACCACCGGTGGGTCAACTCCCGCGCACTGGTGATCATGGGTGTCGACGACAGCACCCCGGACCCGAAGGACGGGCGGTACGGGCGCGATGTCGACGGCCGGCTCGTCGGGCTGCTCTTCGAACACGCGTCCACCGTGGGGGAGCTCGCCGTCCGCAGGAGCACGGCGGACGTGCACGCCCGTGATCTGCGGTCGGCCCGCACGGCGGTGTCGATCCTCAACGCGTGCGGGGTCACCGCCACGCAGGACGCCGCCACAATGGGATGGTGGCTCGACGTGTTCACCGAGCTCGACAATGCGGATGAGCTCGACGCGTGGATCGTCGGTTCGATGCCGGCGCGGGAATTCATCGAATCCGGTCCGGTCGGCCCCGAACTGTTCGATTCCGCGGATTCGCGCCGTTCCGTCCATGTTCGTCCGAACTTCGTCAAGGCGGTGCTCGACGGGGTGCCGATGACGCGCACGTCGAAGTTCCTGGAGCCCTACAAGCCGGATCCGCAGCGGACCTGTGCCTGTGCCGGGACGTTCAGCGGCGAATCGTGGTTCACCGACGAGGATCTCCTCGACCTGATGGAGCAGGCGGTCGGGCGGGGGCTGCACGTCAAGCTGCACGCCACCGCCGACGGCACGGTGCGTCAGGTCCTCGACGCCGTCGAGATCATGCGCGTCCGGCACGGCGGCGCACCCGTCTTCCACATCGCCCACACCGAGTTCGTGCACCCCGACGACGTGGCCCGGTTCGCCGAACTGGGCGTCGTGGCCGACGCGTCACCCGTGCTGTGGTTCCCCAGCCCGATGACCGAGATCATCGGACAGCAGGTGCCGGACCACGTGATGGACCGCATGTGGCCGCTGCGTGAGCTCACGGAGTCGGGCGCCCTCCTGGCGGCGGGCTCCGACTGGCCTGCCGCCATGCCCATGCCGAACCCCTGGCTCAGCATCGAGACGATGGTGACGCGCCGCAGCCCGGACCCGGGCTTCCCCGGCGCGCTCAACCCCGACCAGGCTCTGGACCTCGCCACCGCCGTCGAGGCGCACACGGCGAACCCGGCGCGGGCCATGGGGCTCGGCGAGGAGGTCGGGCGCCTCGCGGTCGGGCTGTCGGCCGACTTCATCGTGCTTGACCGGAACCTCTTCGAGATCCCCGTGCAGGACATCCACGACACGCGCGTGCTGCAGACCTGGTTCGCCGGCCGCCTCGTGCACGACTCCACCACCTGACGCGCCCGCCCTACACCGTCGCTCCGACATCGGGGTCGCGTCCGGGCTCCCCGGGACGACGTTGTCCCCCTCACCCCCGGACTGTCCACAGTTGCGGGAACGGGCTGTCCCAGGCCACCCCGGACGTCGATCGTTGTCGGCATGGCAGCGAAGGACGTGCTCGGGCGCCACGGGGAGGACCTCGCGGCGCGATACCTGGAGCAACGGGGTCTCGTGGTCCTGTCCCGCAACTGGCGGTGCCGGCACGGCGAGCTCGATCTGGTCGCCACCGATGCCGACCGGCTGGTGGTGTGCGAGGTCAAGACGCGCTCCAGCGTCCGGTTCGGTGAGCCGGCCGAGGCCGTCGACCGGCGCAAGGCCGCCCGCATCCGGCGGATCACCCAGGCCTGGCTGGCCGCCCACCAGGTGCGGTGGTGCGAGATCCGGTTCGACGTGCTCGCGGTCGTCGCCGAGCCGGGCAGGCCGGTCACGGTGCAGCACTACGAGGCGGCGTTCTGATGGGCCTCGCGCGGGCGTGGTCGGTCGCCCTGCTCGGGGTGGAGGGCCGCGTCGTCGAGATCGAGGCCGACGTCGGTGGCGGATTGCCGGGGGTCCACCTGCTGGGCCTGCCGGACGCGGCACTGCACGAGTCGAAGGACCGGGTGCGGGCCGCCATCGTCAACTCCGGGCGGGTGTGGCCCAACGAGCGCATCGTGCTGGCGCTGTCACCCGCCACGCTCCGCAAGACCGGCAGCGGGTTCGACCTGGCCCTCGCCTGCTGCATCCTCCGCACCACCGAGGTGGTGGAGCAGTCGGCGCTCGACGGCACGGTGCTGCTCGGCGAGCTCGCGCTGGACGGCAGGCTGCGCCCGGTGCGCGGCGTGCTGCCGTGCCTCCTGGCGGCCCGCGCCGCCGGGATGAGGCGGGTGGTGGTGCCCGAGGCCGCCCTGCCGGAGGCAGCGCTGGTGGACGGCATCGACGTCCGCGGGGCGCGCAGCCTCACCGAGGTGCTGGCGTTCCTGCGAGGCAACCACAGCCTGCGCGCCCCGGTCGCGGCCCAGGAGCACGACGGTCCCGAGCCGCCCGACCTCGCCGATGTCGTCGGGCAGGACGACGCCCGGCACGCCCTGGAGATCGCGGCGGCCGGTGGCCATCACGTCCTGCTCGTCGGGCCGCCGGGCACCGGCAAGACCATGCTCGCCCAGCGGTTCGTCGGGCTGCTGCCCCGGCTGGCCGACGACGAGGCGCTCGCGCTCGCCGCCGTGCGGTCGGTGGCGGGGAAGCTCCCGCCGGGGAGCGGGCTCAGCACCGTGCCGCCGCTGGTGGCGCCCCACCACTCCAGCTCGATGGCGGCGCTCATCGGAGGCGGCAGCGGGCTGGCGCGCCCGGGAGCGGTCTCGCTCGCGCACCGGGGTGTCCTGTTCATGGACGAGGCACCGGAATGGGGAGCCACCCTGCTCGACGCCCTGCGCACCCCGCTCGAGGAGGGTGAGGTCCGGCTCGCCCGCGCCGACGGCACCGTGCAGTACCCGGCGCGCTTCCAGCTCGTCCTCGCCGCCAACCCGTGCCCCTGCGCCCCCGCCCACGACCGCGACTGCATCTGCTCGTCGCTGGTGCGCCGGCGCTACCTCGGCCGGTTGTCCGGCCCGTTGCTCGACCGCGTCGACCTGCGGGCCCGGATGTTCCCGGTCACCGCGCTCTCCGACGCCTCGGGCCTCGCCGAGAGCACGGCCACGGTGCGGGCCCGGGTACTTGCGGCCCGGGCGGCCGCGGCCGAGCGCTGGGCCGGGCAGGGATGGCGCACCAACGCCGAGGTTCCCGGCCCCGTACTGCGCACCCGGTTCGCGCTCCCGCGCAGCGCGGTGCGGCCGCTCGACGCCGGGTTGCGCGCCGGCGAGCTCACCGCGCGCGGCGCCGACCGTGCGCTGCGGGTCGCGTGGACTCTCGCCGACCTGGCCGGCCGTGAGCGGCCCGACCAGGAGCTCGTCGAGACCGCGTTGTTCTTCCGCGACCGGAGGGCGGCATGAGCGAGCAGAGCCCGACGGGTGTGCCCCCCGTGGCGCAGGACGTGCTGCTCGCGCGCGCCTACCTCTCCCGGGTGGCCGAGCCACCCGCACCCGCACTGGCCCGGCTGGTGGCCGAGATCGGGCCGGTCGAGGCCGCCCGGAGGGTTCACGAGGGGCGGGTGAGCGAGCCGGTGGCGGGGGAGACGAGTGCCCGCCGGGCGGTCCGGCGGGCCGAGGCCGACCTCGCCGCCGCTGCAGCGGCGGGTGCTCGGCTGCTCACCCCCGAGCACGCCGAGTGGCCGCACTGGCCGTTCGCCGCGTTCGAGGTCAGCGGCCGGCGGGAGCTCGCGCCGCCGCTGGCGCTGTGGGTCCGAGGGCCGGGCCGGCTCGCCGCTCTCTGCGAACAGTCCGTCGCCGTCGTCGGTGCCCGCGCGGCCACCGGCTACGGCAGCCACGTGGCGGGGGATGTCTCCGCGGGCCTGGCCGACCGCGGGTTCACCGTGGTGTCCGGCGCCGCGATCGGGATCGACGGCGCGGCCCACCGCGGGGCTCTCGGCGTCGAGGGCCCCACCGTCGCGGTCCTCGCCTGCGGGGTCGACCGGGCCTACCCGGCGGCCCACCAGATGCTGCTCGAGCGGATCGCGGGGAGCGGGCTGGTCGTCAGTGAGTACCCGCCCGGATCCGTTCCCGGACGCCACCGGTTCCTCGTCCGCAACCGGCTGATCGCGGGCATGGCGGCAGGCACGCTCGTGGTGGAGGCCGGACTGCGCAGCGGCGCGCAACGCACGGCGGCCGACGCCACGGCGCTCGGCAGGCTCGTGATGGCGGTGCCTGGGGCCGTCACGTCGGGGCTCTCGGCGGGCTGCCACCGGCTGATCCGTGAGGGAGCGCTCCTGGTCACCCGCACCGAGGAGGTATTGGAAGCCGTCGGCCGGCTCGGGCTCGACCTGGCCGAGACACCCGGTTCCGGGATCGAGCGGCCCACCGACGGGCTCGATCCCGTCGCGGCCGTGGTGCACGACGCGCTCCCCGCCCGCGCGCACCGGGAGACGCGATGGCTCGCCATGGAGGCCGGGGTGCCGATCGGCGCGGTTCGCGTCGCCCTCGTCGATCTGGAGCGGCGCGGCCTCGTGGAGCACTGCGACGGCCGCTGGCGGCGCCCGCGGGGTGACGAGCAGTGAACTACGCGACACCTGCGTCGAGGATTGCTCACCACTGCCGGTGGGAACGTCCACCTGTGCGGCCGATCATGAGTGCGCAGTCGGAGGTGGCTCAGCCCTCAGCGGCCGGCCCCCTCGAGAGCGAGCTGCGGGCGCTGCTCGCAGCCGGAGCGCTCGAGTTCCCCCTTCCCCGAGCGGGCCGCACGGCACAGCGATGGAGCCGGCTTGCGGAGTGGGGCCGTCGCGATCTGGGGTTGGCCCGGCTCGCGGAAGGTCACACCGACGCCGTCGCGATCCTGGCCGAGGCCGGACATGATCGGCGCCCCGGCGCCCTCTACGGTGTGTGGGCCGCCCGGTCGGCCGGCACCGGCGCCCGGCTCGTCGCCTCCGGCGACGAACTGCGGTTGCACGGCACGGTCCGCTTCTGTTCGGGGGCGCGCACCATCGACCGTGCGCTGGTCGTCGCCGACGCGCCCGTGCCCGCCCGGGGCGACGGCCCGGTGCTGGTCGACATCGCGTTGGACCAGCCGGGCGTCGTTCCCGATCCCAGCACCTGGGCGACCGCTGCGATGGCCGGCGCCGACACCGCCGACGTCCGGTTCGACGACGTCCTGGTCCCGGCCGCCTCGCTGGTCGCCCAGGACGGCTGGTACACCGCCCGGCCGGGCTTCCTCGCGGGCGGAGGGGGCGTCGCGGCGGTGTGGTGGGGCGGTGCGGCAGGCGTGCTCGACCGTGCCGTCGGCCATCTCCCGCCGGAGCCCGATCCTCACCAACTCGCTCACGTCGGTGAGCTGCATGCCCTCATGGAGGCCGCGTCCGCCCTGCTCACTCGCACAGCGCGAGCCCTCGACCCCCCAGCAGCGAACGGAGCGGCACCCGCCCCAGCGGTGTCGGACTCACCAGCGCCCGCCACAGCAGCACCCGCAACAGCCGCACCCGCAACAGCGGAGCTCAGCGCGGGAGCACTCGGCGCCTCGCTGGGTGCTGCCCAGGCGCGGGAACTCGCGGAGGTCCGGTGCGCGGTCGAGCGGATCGCCCGTGAGGTGGTCGAACGGGTGCCGCGGATGGTCGGCGCCGCCCCGCTCAGCCGCGACGGCCGTCTCGCACAGGCACTGGCGGACCTGTCGCTCTACATCCGCCAACACCACGGCGAGCGCGACTACGCGGCTCTGGGAGCTGCCGTCGTCGCCATGAGGAACGGCCGGTGAGCGACACGACGGCTGCCGGGCGAGCCATCACCTCGCCGGGCTCATGGAGCGATGCGATCCGGGCGCACCGGCTGCCACCGTTCGACGTGGACGCGCACGACCGCGTCGTCGTCGTGGCCGCCCATCCGGACGACGAGACCCTCGGCGCCGCAGGCGTCCTCCGGGCTCTGCATGCGGCAGGGGCGGTGATCACGCTGGTGGTCGCCACCGACGGCGAGGCCGCCTATCCGGGGCTGGGGGAGGCGGCGCGCCGGGAGCTCGGGACCGCGCGGCGCGCCGAGCTGGCCGCGGCGCTGGAGGTGCAGGGACTGGCCGAGGTGCCGGTCCACTGGCTCGGCCTTCCCGACTCGGCACTGCAGGAGCATGCCGACGCGCTGCGGCAAGCGCTGGAACCTCTGCTCGCCGACGCCGACGCGTATCTCGCGCCGTGGCCCGGCGACCCGCATCCCGACCACCAGGCGGCCGGTGCCGCCGCGGCCGCGGCGGCACCGGTCACGGCCCACGGCTGGTCCTACCCCATCTGGACGTGGGCATGGACCGAGCCTGGCGACCCCGCGGTGCCGTGGGAGCGGGCTCGGGTGGTGGCGCTCGACGAGCCGGCCAGGGCGATCCGCCGCCGTGCCGTCGTCTGCTTCGCATCGCAGGTGGGGCCCGGCCCCGACGGGTCCCCTCCGGTCCTCGCCGCGGGCCTGCTGGAGCACGTCGATCGCGACGTCGACCTGCTGTTCCGGGAACCCCGCGTCCACTCGGCGCCGGTCGAGCGGTTCACCACGCTCTACGACGGAGGGCACGACCCGTGGGACACGGACTCCTGGTACGAGCGCCGCAAACGCGGTGTCGTGCTGGCGAGCCTGCCCCGGGAGCGCTACCGCACAACCTTCGAGCCCGGCTGTGGCACCGGTGAGCTCACTCTCGAGCTCGCCGGTCGCTGCCGGCGGGTGCTCGCGTCCGACCCGGTACCGGCGGCCGTCGAACGCGCCCGCCGCCTCTGCCGCGACGCGCCGACCGCCCACGTCACGGTCGCGGCACTCCCGGACGCCGTGCCGGGCGAAGCGGTGGACCTCGTCGTGTTCAGCGAGATCCTCTACTACCTGGGCGCCCCAGCGCTCGAGGCCACGCTCGACCGCACCCTCGCCGCCCTGGAACAGGGCGGCGACGTCGTCGTGGTGCACTGGCGCGGCTGGCCGGCCGAGGCGCCCCGGGATGCGGCCGCCACCCACCGGGTGCTGTGTGCGCGCCCCGAGCTCGACGTGCTCGTGGAGCACACCGACGAGGAGTTCCTCCTGCATGTCCTCCGGCGCCGGTGAGCGTCCGCCCGATCACCGCGGTCGGCGTGGTCGTCCCCGCCCACAACGAGCAGGAACACATCGGCGCGTGCCTGCAGAGCGTCCGGACGGCATTGGCCCGGCTGCCGGTGGGAATCGCGAGCGCGGTCACCGTCGTGCTCGACCGCTGCACCGACGACACGCCCACGCTCGTCGAGGAGTGGGAACGGAGCTGGCCGGAGCTGGCGGCCCTGCGCATCGCGGCGCTCGGGGGCAGGCGCGTGGGTGGAGCGGCGGGTCCCGAACCGGCATACATCGTTGCCGGCTCGGGCGTCGGTGCGGTCCGTGACCTGGGGGTCCGCCTGACACTGGAGCGTCTGCGCGCGTATCCCACCGGGGCCACGTGGCTCCTGCACACCGACGCCGACACGACGGTGCCGCCCGACTGGGCTCTCGCCCACCTGCGGCACGCCGCGCCCGGGGTGTCCGGCGTGGCCGGTCTGACCGAGCTCTCCGGCGCGCACCACCTCTCGGTCGTGGCGCAGCAGCGCTACCGCGCGCTGGTCCGTGCCGGTCTCGACGGCGACCGGCACGCCCACGTCTACGGCGCGAACCTCGGTGTGCGCGCCGACGCCTACCTCGCCGTCGGCGGCTTCCCGCCGGACGGTTCCGGCGAGGACCACGGCCTCTGGCGGCGGCTCCGCGCCGCTGGCCACGTGCTGGCAAGGCCCACCGCGGTGCGGGTGCGCACCAGCGCACGTCTTCGCGGCCGGGCGGCAGGGGGACTGGCCGACCTGCTGTGCTCGCTGGAGGCCGGATCGGCGGGAGAGACCGCGGCGCCCGCAGCGGAACGGGGGCCGTAGCCATCTGCCCGCGCGGCCGTCCGCGGTCACGGTTGCCCGCGGGGGAAGCCCGGCCGCCCATGCCTACTGTATGCAGTGCGAGAAGATCTCCGCAGGCTCTTGACCAGGAGCGTTCGGCCGCCCACCGTCGACCTGTGACCATGCCGCCGCAGCTCGCGCCCGGTGTCGCGGAGGCTCTGGAGGAGTTCCTCCGGCACCTGGAGTTGGAGCGCGGCCGCTCTCCTCACACCGTGCGGGCCTACCGGGCCGACCTGACAGGGCTGCTGGCCGACGTCACCGATCTGCCGGAGCTCGACCTTCCGGTGCTGCGTCGCTGGCTGGCCGCCGGGCACGGGGCGGGCGCGGCCCGGTCCACCCTTGCCCGCCGGGCGGCGGCCGCCCGCACCTTCACCGCGTGGGCCCGGCGCAGCGGCCGGATCACCACCGACCCCGGAGCCCGGCTGGTGTCCCCGCGCCCGCGCCCGGCGCTGCCGGACGTGCCCACGGCGGCGGAAGCGGCGGCGGTGCTCGACGCCGCCGGCTCGGGTGCGGCGGAGGGGGAGCCCGTCGCGCTGCGCGACCTGCTGGTCCTCGAACTGCTCTACGCCACGGGCGTCCGTGTCGCGGAGCTGTGCAGCCTCGATCTCGACGACGTCGACGGCGACCGGCGCGCCCTGCGGGTGATCGGCAAGGGCGACCGGGAGCGCACGGTCGTCTACGGGGTGCCCGCCGAAGCCGCGCTGCGCCGATGGCTCGACACGGGCCGCCCGGCGCTGGTGCGCAGCGAGTCGCCGCCCGCCCTGCTGCTCGGTGCCCGCGGAGGCCGGTTGGACCCTCGAGTGGCCCGTGACGTGGTGCATCGGGCCCTCACCGCGGTGCCGGGCGCGCCGGACGTCGGGCCGCACGGCCTGCGGCACGCGGCCGCCACGCACATGTTGGAGGGCGGCGCGGACCTCCGTTACGTACAGGAGTTGCTCGGTCACGCTAAGCTAGCGACCACTCAGCTCTACACACACGTGACAGTCGAGCGGCTGAAGGTGGTACATGAGCAGGCGCACCCCAGGGCGTGATGGCGTCCTGGTCCAATCGGTGCAGCTCAGAGCCGTGGCGGGCCCGGTGGTCACCGCCCCGGTCGCGCCTGCGGACGAGCATCCGGAGCCCGTCGAGCCCGAGAACGGCGCGATCGAGCAGTCCCCGGTCGACGACGTGTGGACCGCTTACTTGGCGCAGCGGACGCGTGCGCTCCGCGACCGCCTGGTGGTGCACTACACGCCGTTGGTCCGGTCGGTGGCCCATCGGGTGGCCGCCGGGCTGCCGTCCTACGTCGAACACGCCGACCTGGTGCAGTGCGGTGTCTTCGGGCTCATCGACGCCATCGAGCGGTTCGACCCGCAGCGCTGCCCGCGGTTCGAGAGCTACGCCACCCAGCGGATCCGCGGCGCGATCTTCGACGAGCTGAGGGCGCAGGACTGGGTGCCGCGCAGCGTGCGTGGGCGGGCCCGTGAGCTGGAGCGCGCACAGGAACGGCTGGAGGGTCGCCTGCTGCGCGCGGCCACGGATCGGGAGCTGGCCACCGAGTTGGGCGTGCCGGTGCACGAGCTGCGTTCGCTGACCCGCCAGGTGCAGCTGATCAGCGTCGAGGCGCTGGAGGAGAACAGCGGGGGCGTGTCGGAGCTGCTCACCGACGAGAGCGCCCCCGACCCCATGACGATCGTGCAGGCCCACGAGACGCTGCGGCAGCTCTCGGTGGCAGTGGAGCAGCTCGGTGAGCGGGACCGCACCGTGGTCCGGCTCTACTACCTGGAGAACCGGACCCTGGCCGAGATCGGCTCGCTGCTCGGGGTGACCGAGTCGCGGGTCTGCCAGCTCCACTCGCGGCTGGTGGGACGGCTGCGCGGACGCCTGGAGGAGCTCGCCGTCGGTTGACGGCGACCCGTCTCGTGGTCACGTCAGCCGTCCGGCCACGGGACGGGCACGGGAAGCAGGCGGACCCGCGGTGGGCGCAGCAGCACGAGTGGGTCGAGGTAGTCGGTGCGGTCCCGGCGCAGGCCCCAGTGCAGGCACGCCTGCGCCGGGCAACCGGCGTGGCCGGGCCTCAGCAGGCCGATCACCTCCCCGGCGCGGACGACGGCCCCGGCGGCGACCACCGGACCCACCGGCTCGTAGGTGGTGCGCAGGCCGTCGTCGTGCTGAACCGACACGATCTCGCGGCCGGCGACGGGCCCTGCGAACACGACCGTGCCCGCCCGTGCGGCGAGGACGGGCTGTCCGGGGGCCCCGGCGAGATCGACGCCCCGATGCCCGGGTGCGTACGGGTGTGCCGGTGCGCGGTACGGGGTGACCACCGCCGGTGCGGGCAGCAGCGGCCACGCGTACCGGGCCCCGGGAGCGGGGACACCGGCGCCGGGTGGGGGAGCCGGGGCCGCGGCGTCGGCGGCGGGGAAACCGGCCCCGGCCGACCCCATGACCAGGGTGGCCGCCAGCACGGCCGTCACCAGTACCCGCACCGGGCGCACGGCGGGCGCGCGTCCACCGGGCCGCGTGCTGGGTCGGTACCGGGCCACACCTCACCCTGCACCGGCGATGGGCCCGCGGTGCCGGTTCCCTCGTCGCTGTGGACGGCCGGGAGTGCATGTGGACAACCCGGGGACGCGAGGAGAGGTGCTGTGCCGCCCCGGCGTACACTTCTCTTGCACCCCGACTGCTGTCAGGGGTGACTTCGCGCGCTCGCGTTCTTGCCCGGTTCGGCAGTGTCCGACCCACAGGCAGAAACGGTGGACGGGCGGTCCCGCATCAAGCATCACGTGGGTCCGGACACCGGCGCGACGCCAGGGCGGTGCCGCCATCCGGCGCTCCGCGTAACCGCGCGCGTGGTCGCCGAGCGGCCACGCCCGACCGAGAGGTGAGCACCGGCCGTGGCCGTCGTCACCATGAAGCAGTTGCTGGACTCAGGTGTGCACTTCGGGCACCAGACCCGGCGCTGGAACCCGAAGATGAAGCGCTACATCCTCACCGAGCGCAACGGCATCTACATCATCGACCTGCAGCAGACCCTGTCGTACATCGACCGGGCCTACGAGTTCGTCCGCGAGACCGTGGCGCACGGCGGCACGATCATGTTCGTCGGCACGAAGAAGCAGGCGCAGGAGGCCATCGCCGACGAGGCGGGCCGCGTCAACATGCCGTACGTCAACCAGCGCTGGCTGGGTGGGATGCTCACCAACTTCCAGACCGTGCACAAGCGCCTTCAGCGGATGAAGGAGCTCGAGTCGATGGAGCAGACGGGGGGGTTCGAGGGTCGCACCAAGAAGGAGATCCTCATGCTCACCCGCGAGAAGACCAAGCTCGAGAAGACGCTCGGCGGCATCCGGGACATGACCAAGGTCCCCAGTGCGGTCTGGATCGTGGACACCAAGAAGGAGCACATCGCCGTCGGTGAGGCCCGCAAGCTGGGCATCCCGGTGGTCTCCATCCTGGACACCAACTGCGACCCCGACGAGGTCGACTTCCCGATTCCGGGCAACGACGACGCCATCCGCTCGGCCGCGCTGCTCACCAAGGTGATCGCGCGTGCCGCCGCCGACGGGCTCATGGCCCGCGCCGCCCGCACCCGTGGTGACGGCGACGAGAAGCCGGACGCGGGCGTCGGCAGCGACGAGCCGCTGGCCGAGTGGGAGCAGAACCTGCTCACCAACGGAGCCGGTTCCGACGGTGCCAGCCTCACGGCCGCGGCTCCCGCAGCCGAGGCGCCGAACCCGGCCTCCGAGCCGGCTCCGGCCACCACCAGCAACGGCACGCAGCAGACCGCGGGCTGATCCAGCTCTCCGTCCGGGGCCGGCCGTACCGGCCGGCCCCGGACGTTGCTCGTCCGAACCCGCCTGAACAGAAACGGACCAGAGGCAGCACCATGGCGAACTACACCGCCGCCGACGTCAAGAAGCTCAGGGACCTCACCGGTTCCGGGATGATGGACTGCAAGAAGGCGCTCGAGGAGTCCGAGGGCGAATTCGACAAGGCCGTCGAGCTGCTGCGCATCAAGGGCGCAAAGGACGTCGGCAAGCGCGCAGGGCGCGACACCGCCAACGGCCTCGTCGCCGCCGAGGGCGGCACGATGGTCGAGCTCAACTGCGAGACCGACTTCGTCGCGAAGAGCGCCGACTTCCAGGCTCTCGCCGACAAGGTCCTCCGGGTTGCCGTCGACCAGCACCCGGCCGACCTCGACGCCCTCAAGGCGGCGCCGCTCGACGGCGGCACCGTCGAGGACGCCGTGCTGGCGCTGTCGGCCCGCATCGGCGAGAAGCTCGAGCTCAAGCGCTACATCCACGTCGACGGGCCGGTCGCGCTGTACCTGCACCGGCGCGCCTCCGACCTCCCGCCCGCCATCGGCGCGCTGGTGGCCTACGAGGGCCCCGACGACGACGCCGCACGTGGTGTCGCGATGCACATCGCCGCCGCCCGGCCGCAGTACACCACCCGCGACCAGGTGCCCGGCGACGTTATCGAGAACGAGCGGCGCATCGCCGAGGCCACCGCGCGCGAGGAGGGCAAGCCCGAGCAGGTCCTTCCCCGGATCGTCGAGGGCCGCATCAACGGCTTCTACAAGGACGTCGTCCTGCTGGAGCAGCCGTCGGTGCAGGAGCCCAAGAAGACCGTGAAGGCGCTGCTGGACGCGGCGGGCGTCACCGTCAAGGACTTCGCCCGCTTCGAGGTCGGCCAGGCCTGATCGGGCCGCCCTCTCCGCGATGAGTGACGGGACGTTCATGACCGACCTTCGGACCGGCCCCGCCGGCGCCCACCCCGGATTCCGCCGCGTGCTGCTCAAGCTCGGCGGCGAGATGTTCGGCGGTGGGGCCGTCGGCGTGGACCCGGGGGTCGTCGAGACCGTCGCCCGCCAGATCGCCGAGGTCGTCGCCACCGGGGCGCAGGTCGCGGTGGTGATCGGCGGCGGCAACTTCTTCCGCGGCTCCGAGCTGCAGCAGCGCGGCATGGACCGCGCCCGGGCCGACTACATCGGCATGCTCGGCACCGTCATGAACTGCCTCGCGCTGCAGGACTTCCTGGAGCGCGAGCACCACATCGACACGCGGGTGCAGACTGCCATCACGATGGGCCAGGTCGCGGAGGCCTACATCCCGCGGCGCGCGATCCGGCACCTGGAGAAGGGCCGCGTCGTGATCTTCGGCGCCGGTGTGGGCATGCCCTACTTCTCCACCGACACGGCGGGCGCGCAGCGCGCGCTGGAGATCGGCGCGGAGGCGCTGTTGCTCGCCAAGGGCGTCGACGGCGTCTACACCGCCGACCCCAAGCTCGACCCCAGCGCGAAGCTGTTCGACGAGATCACCCATCGTGAGGTTCTGGAGCAGGGGCTCAAGGTCGCCGACGCCACCGCGTTCAGCCTCTGCATGGACAACAGGATGCCGATCATCGTGTTCAACCTGCTGGTGGAGGGCAACATTGCCCGCGCGGTGCGGGGTGAGAGGATCGGCACGCTGGTGAGCACGCCCGACTACCCGCAGGAGCCTAGGGAGCAGCCGTGATCGACGAGACGCTCTTCGACGCCGAGGAGAAGATGGAGAGGGCCGTCTCGGTGGCCAAGGACGATCTTGCGAGCGTCCGCACCGGCCGGGCCACCCCGAACATGTTCTCCCGAGTCGCCGTCGACTACTACGGTGCGATGACACCGATCAACCAGCTCGCCTCGATCAACGTGCCCGAGGCCCGCATGGCGGTCATCAAGCCCTACGACTCCGGCCAGCTCAAGGCGCTGGAGAAGGCGATCCGCGACTCCGACCTGGGGCTCAACCCGAGCAACGACGGCCAGATCATCCGCGTGGTCATTCCTCAGCTGTCCGAGGAGCGCCGCCGCGAGATGGTGAAGGTCGCGCGGGGCAAGGGCGAGGACGCGCGGGTCACCATCCGCAGCATCCGCCGCAAAGCCATGGACGAGTTGCATCGGATAGTCCGTGACGGCGACGCGGGCGAGGACGAGGTCGGGCGGGCGGAGAAGGAGTTGCAGGCCACCACCGACCGGTACGTCCACCAGGTCGACGACCTGGTGAAGCACAAGGAAGCCGAACTCCTCGAAGTCTGACTCGGTGACGGCCTCCTCCCCCCAAGCCGCGGCCATGGTCCCTCCGGCCAGCCGGCCCTCCCGCGCGGGACGCGACCTCGCGGCGGCCATCGCCGTGGGCGTCGCCCTCGGCGTGGTGATCCTCTCGTCCCTGCTGATCCAACGGCATTTCTTCATCGGCGTCCTCGCCATGGCCACGGCCGTCGGCACCTGGGAGCTCGCGGGTGCGCTGCGCCGCGGCGCCGGGATCGAGGTGCCGTTCGTGGTGCTGCTGCTCGGTGGCCAGGCGATGGTGTGGCTGTCGTGGCCGTTCGGCCTACGTGGCCTCGCCGTCGCGTTCGCGCTCACGGCGCTGGCGATCATGCTGTGGCGGATGCGCGCCGGGGCGCTGCACTACGTCCGTGACGTCACGGCGGGGCTGTTCACCGCCGCGTACGTGCCGCTGTTCTGCTCCTTCGCCGTCCTGATGTTGGTGGCCGACGACGGCCTCGGACGGGTGCTCACGTTCCTGATCTGCGGGGTGGCGTCCGACATCGGGGGCTACGCGGCCGGGGTCTTCCTGGGCCGGCACCCGATGGCCCCCATGATCAGCCCGAAGAAGTCGTGGGAGGGCTTCGCCGGGTCGCAGATCGCCGGCATGCTCGCCGGCGCGCTGTGCGTCCACTTCCTGCTCGGCGGTGCCTGGTGGGCCGGCGCGCTCACCGGCGCGGCGCTGGTGATCAGCGCAACCCTGGGCGACCTCGTGGAGTCGATGGTCAAGCGCGACCTCGGGATCAAGGACATGGGCACCCTGTTGCCCGGTCACGGCGGGCTGATGGACCGGTTGGACTCGTTGCTGCCCACCGCCGTCGTGGCCTGGTCGCTGCTCAGCATCGTCGTCCCCGTCCGCTGATGCGGGCGCTGCGCGCTGCCCTGGCAGCCGCGGGGGACGTGGCCATCCCGAGCCCCAACATCTGGAACTGGCCCGAGGTCTACGAGCAGGAGAACGCCGCACAGGACTCCGACGGCGCCGTGTGGACGATGCTGCGTGAGCTCGTGCCGTGGGCCGGTGCGGACGTCCTCGACGTGGGCTGTGGTGACGGGTTCCACCTCCCGGTGTTCGCGGCGGAGGCGGCCTCGGTCACGGGCGTCGAACCGCATCCGCCGCTGGTCGAGCGGGCACGGCGGCGGGTCGGGGACCGCGCGCGGGTGCTGCGGGCCGGCGCCGCAGCGCTCCCGCTCCCGGATGCGAGCGTCGACCTCGTGCACGCGCGCACCGCGTACTTCTTCGGTCCGGGGTGCGAGCCCGGCCTCGCCGAGGCGCAGCGGGTGTTGCGGCCGGGTGGGGCGATCGCGATCGTCGATCTGGACGCCACCGTGTCGCCCTACGGGCGGTGGATGCGCGCTGACATCCCGCGCTACGACCCGGCACGCGTCGAGCGCTTCTTCGAGCAGCAGGGCTTCTCGATGCGGCGGGTCGCGACCGAGTGGCGGTTCCCTGACCGCGCGGCCTGTGAGGCGGTGCTGCGGATCGAGTTCTCCCGCGCGGTGGCCGAGCGGGCTGTCGCGGAGACCGTGGGCGTCACGGTCCCGGTGGGCTACCGCGTGCACGTGCGGCGCAAGGAAACCTTCCGCTCGGCGTGACGGTGCCGCCGCCACCCCGTGTCGTCCGCTGGATACCGTGGGGAGCATGCGTGGACCCGTGGAGCCCCACCTGCCCTACCTCGAGCCGATCGTCGGCGGAGCGTGGTGGACGGTCGGTGCGGCAGCGCTCGACTCAGGTGCCGGCACCGTCATCCTGGCGGCCGGACTCGGCGTCACCGGCGGGCTGATCGTCGCCCTCCGGAGCAGGTACGGCACGGGATCCCCGCTACCCCCGGGCGGGCGCGGGCGCTTCCTGCGGCTGCTGGGCATCACCGTGGCCCTCGTGGCGGTGGCCGGCACCGTGCTCGGCTCCACCGGCCTCGGCGAGCTGGCGGTCCCGGCGGCGTGCGCGATGGTCGGGGTGGCGCTGGTGCCCCTCTCGTCGCAGCTGGACGAGCGTTCGCTGCTCGCCGTAGGTGGTGCGCTGATGGTGCTCGGGGCGGCCGGAGCGTTGTTCGCCCTCGACTCCGTGGGCAACACGTACTCGCAGGGTCTGGTCGGGATGGTGGCCGGCGCCCTGCTGTGGGTGGCGGCCGCGCACCGCACGGGCCTGCTCACGGAGGCCCGCGGCCGGGTGCGCCGCTGACCGCCGCCGCGACTCCCCTCTGAGGGGGACCCGGTTCCCTCGCTGCCGGGATGGCGTAGCACCGCGCTGAGCGGATCGTTCTCCCATGGTCATCACGCACGAACGCAGACGTGCCTCGGTCCCGTCCACAGCCGCCCTGACCTGGTCGGCACTCGCCTCTTGTCTCGGCCTGTGGTGGTGGTGGCAGCCGCAGCACTACCCGTTCGGCCCGGGCGAGGGGAACACCTTCGGCACCGTGCTGGGCGTGGTGCCCGAGGCCGCCGTGCCGCCTGCACTCGTCGTTGCGGGCGGGTGGGGGCTGGTGGCTTCGGGACTCGCCGCGCTTCGGGCCCCGAGCCGGGCTGTGACCGCCGTCGTGGTGGCCACGGCGGTCGGGTACGCGGCGGTCTTCGGGTTGGTCCTGCCGGGCATACAGCCGCTCTCCCTGGTCGGTTACGCGATGGCGATGCTCGGGCCGGTCGTGCTGTTCGGGACGGTGGTCGCCGGGGCGTGGCGGTGGCGCGGTGGGCCCTGGGCAGTGGGTGCGTTCGTGCTGACGGGAGTGCTGGCGTGGGCCACGGGGCTGGCCGATGCCGCAGTGCTGCGTCGCTACCTCGACGTCATCGTCGGGACCGCCGACAAGGCAGGCCCACCTGCTGTCCTGCTGTTCTTCCTCGTCGGGGGCCTCCTCTGGGGTGTGCTCGGAACGCGAACGGTGCTGCGGGCCACGACGGGGCGACCGGTCCCGGGCTGGATGAAGCCGGAGGCCGCGGCTCGCTGGGGCAAGGTCACCGTGGCGATCGCCGCGGCCTGCGCGTTGCCGTACGGCCTGGTGCGGCTCACCTGGCTGACACCGTGGCCGGTGGGCGGCAGCGCGGACCTTCTGACCGCGGAGCCGGAGATTCGGCTGCACGGCCTGCTTCTCGGCCTCGCCGCGCTGGCCGGGGCGGTGCTCACCACGGGGCTGATCGCCCGCTGGGGCGAGGTCTGGCCCCGCTGGGTTCCGGTGGTGCGGGGACGGCCGGTGCCGGTCGCGGCGGCGGTCGTCCCCGGCACTCTCGTGGCGGCGCTGTTCACGGTCGCGGCGGTCCCGCTCTCCGTCATGGTGGTCGCGAGCGGCTCCCCGGTGCTGCTGCTGGTGTTCCCGTTCCCCGTATGGGGGCCCGCGCTCGGCGCTGCCGTGCTGGCCTACGCCCTCCGCCGCCGGGGAGAGGCCGGGCGAACTGGCACAATGGGAACGTCATGACTGCCCTGCCTCTGGTGTTCGACGCGCCCCGGCGCTCCACCCCGCCGCGCCACCTCGCCGACCTCGACCCGGCCGACCGCCGGGCCGTGGCCGGTGAGCTCGGCCTGCCCGCCTTCCGCGCCGACCAGCTGGCCCGCCACTACTTCGGCCGCCTCACCGCCGACCTCGACGCGATGACCGACCTCCCGGCCGGTGTGCGCGACACCCTGCGGACGCTCCTGCCACCGCTCGTCACGCCCGTGCTGGAGCAGTCCTGTGACGACGGGGCCACCCGCAAGACGCTGTGGAAGGGCCACGACGGCACCCGCGCCGAGTCGGTGCTGATGGGCTACCCGGACCGCGCCACCGTGTGTGTCTCGAGCCAGGCCGGCTGCGGCATGGCCTGCCCGTTCTGCGCCACCGGCCAGGGCGGGCTGGAGCGCAACCTGTCCACCGGCGAGATCGTCGAGCAGGTCCGCCAGGCCGCCGCGGCCGCCCGCGACGGCGCCCTGGGTTCTCCCGCGCGGCTGTCCAACGTGGTGTTCATGGGCATGGGGGAGCCGCTGGCCAACTACAAGCGGGTCGTCGCGGCCGTCCGGCGGATCACCGAGCCGGCTCCCAACGGCCTGGGCATCTCGGCGCGCGGGGTCACCGTGTCCACGGTCGGACTGGTGCCGGCGATCGACAAGCTCGCTGCGGAGGGGCTGCCCGTCACGCTGGCGGTGTCGCTGCACACGCCCGACGACGAGCTGCGCGACACCCTCGTGCCCGTGAACAACCGCTGGAAGGTCAGCGAGGTGCTCGACGCGGCGCGCCGCTACGCACAGGCCACCGGACGCCGCGTGTCGATCGAGTACGCGCTGATCCGCGACGTCAACGACCAGCCGTGGCGGGCCGACCTGCTCGGCAAGCTCCTGCGCCAGCAGATCGGCACCAAGCGTGTGCACGTCAACCTCATCCCGCTGAACCCGACGCCGGGCAGCGAGTGGGACGCCTCGCCCCGACGCGTGCAGGACGAGTTCGTCGCACGGGTCCAGGCCGCCGGGGTGGCGTGCACCGTGCGCGACACCCGGGGCCGCGAGATCGCCGCCGCGTGCGGGCAGCTCGCCGCCTCACAGGCCTGACGAGTAGTCCGAAATCGAGCGGCGACCGCGGCCGGCCAGTTCCGCGCGCGCCCGGCACGATCAGCTCGGTCTTGCACAGACCGATCGTGGACTCCATGAGCACGTTGTCCAGCGCGTCATCAACCGTTCCTGTCGAGCCCGCGATCCCGGCCTCGGCGCATTCCTCGGTGAACGCCGGCGCCGTGTATTGGGCGCGCCCGAATGATGCACAACAGACTTCGCAGGCATATCGGACTAAATGATCATCATCCTTGACGTTTTCGCGCGACGCTGGTTGGCTCGGCCCTAGTAGTTGCTATGTCAAATAAGTTGTAGCGGTAAGACATGACGTTCCGGGGCCACGTTTCCCCCGGCGCCGACCGGGCTTGCTCTTCCCCGAGCGCTACAGCGTGGACCCGCCCTTCGGTCCGCAGGCAACCTGACAAGAGGAGATCTCGATGAAGCTCGGACTCGGCCTTCCGCAACGCACCGGATTCGATCTGCGGCAAGACGTGATCAACGTGGCAAAAGCCGCGGAGGAGAACGGTTTCGCCAGTGTGTGGGTCTTCGAGCGCCTGCTCTTCCCCACCGAACCGACTCAGGGGCTCTATGGCTATCCCGGGCTGGACTGGCCCGAGGCGTACCAGTCGGTGGCTGAGCCTTTGGTGGTACTCACCGCCGCGGCCGCCGTCACTGAGCGGGTACGGCTGGGCACCAGCGTCCTCGTCGCACCGATGTACCGCCCCGTCCAGCTGGCGAAGTCGCTGGCGACCCTCGACCAGATCAGCGGCGGGCGCCTCATCGCCGGTCTCGGAACCGGCTGGTCGGAGGATGAGTTCGCGGCCGTGGGGGTACCGCTGTCCGGTCGCGGCCGCGAGCTGGACCAGGCACTCGACGTCTTCGAGGCGGCGTGGGGCCCGGACCCCGTCAGCTTCGAGGGCCGCGGGATCAGACTCGACAAAGCGATCTTCGGTCCGAAACCGGTTTCGAAGATCCCGGTGATGTTCGGTGGCGGCACCGCGAAGGTCACGGAGCGGGTGGCTCGGCGCGGTGACGGCTGGCTGCCCACCGCCATGCCGGTGAAGGTGACTGCTGACATGTGGAACCAGCTTCGGGAGAAGGCCGAGGGCTACGGCCGCGACGCCTCTGCGCTGGAGCTGATCGTCCGGGCGAACGTCGTTCTCACCGACCAGCCGGTGGCCGGCGAGCGGATGCCGTTCATGGGGAGCCTGGACCAGGTCGTCGAGGACTGCGTGGAGACCGCCCGGCTCGGAGCTGATGAGGTGCTCGTCGACCTCCAGGGGCAGCACCCCTTCCTGGGTGTGAACTGGGTGCTCGACACCGCGCTGGAGATCAAGCGACAGGTCGACGCGGCAGGCGTCTGACAGGTGCCGCCGGAGTGGGGAGGGCTGCGGCCGCTCCCCACTCCGGCACGCCTGCGTCAGCCGCTGCTGAGGACGTCGGCGAGATCGAAGCGCACGGGCCGTTCCAACTGCTCGTAGGTGCACGACTCCGGATCACGGTCCGGGCGCCAGCGCACGAACTGGGCGGTGTGGCGGAACCGCTCGCCCTCCATGTAGTCGTAGCGGACCTCCACCACCCGCTCCGGGCGCAGGGGGACGAACGACAGGTCCTTGCCGGCGTTCCAGCGGCTGGTCTCGTTCTTGCGCGGCGTCCGCTCGCCCTGCTCGTGGGCGGCCCAGTTCCACGGGTGTGCGTCGAACGTCGTGACCAGCGGCTGCAGCTCGGTGAACAGCGACCGCCGGGTGGCCATCGGGAACGCGCCGACCACACCGACCGAGTTGAGCACGCCGCGGTCGTCGAAGAGACCGAGCAGCAGCGACCCGAGGGCGTCCGGCCCGGACTTGTGGACCCGGTAGCCGGCGACGACGCAGTCGGCCGTGCGCTCGTGCTTGATCTTGCTCATCACGCGCTTGTCGGGCTGGTAGGGCAGGTCGAGCTTCTTGGCGATGAGCCCGTCCAGGCCGGCGCCCTCGAACTGCTGGAACCACGTCCGCGCCGTGTCCAGGTCGCGCGTGAGCGGCGTGAGGTGGATCGGCGGTGCCGCGCCGGCGAAGGCGCGTTCGAGCGCGGCGCGGCGTTCCTCGAACGGCTGCTCGGTGAGGTCGTCGTCGCCCAGCGCGAGCAGGTCGAAGGCGATGAAGCTGGCCGGCGTCTCCTCCGACAGGAGCTTCACCCGGCTCGCCGCCGGATGGATCCGCTGCTGGAGAGCCTCGAAGTCGAGTGTGTTGCGCGCGGTGTCGGCGACGACGATCTCCCCGTCGACGACGGCCCGCTCGGGGAAGTGGGTGAGTACGGCCTCGACCACCTCGGGGAAGTACCGGGTCATCGGACGTTCGTTGCGGCTGCCGATCTCCACCTCGTCGCCGTCCCGGAAGATGATCGACCGGAAGCCGTCCCACTTCGGCTCGTAGAGCTGGCCTGCGGGGATGTCGCCGATCGGCTTGGCCAGCATCGGCGAGACGGGCGGCATGACGGGGAGGCGCACCGGGCCAGTCTGGCGACTACCCGCCCACGGGTCGAGGGGATACGCCCGTCAGCAGCCATCAGTGGGCCGGTGCCGTTCCACGATCGCCGCGTCGCCGGCGCCGTCCGGGACCGCTGCTGCTCCCGCTGTCCGCAGGCAGGGGATCATCGAGGACGTGACTGCTTCGGTGAACGCATCCCCATGCCGCGGCTGACCCGGGCCGAGCTGGAGGCGGCGCGGGACCGCACGATCGAGGACGTGCTCCCGGGCCCCGGCGACCCGGCCCTGCGCGTGCTCTTCTGCGGCATCAACCCGGGCCTCGTGTCGGCCGCCACCGGGCACCACTTCGCCCGCCCCGGAAACCGGTTCTGGCCTGCCCTGCACGGGGCGGGCTTCACCCCGCGGCTGCTGCTGCCCGCGGAGCAGGGCGAGCTGCGTGGCCTCGGGCTGGGCATCACCAACATGGCGCCCCGGGCCACGGCGCGCGCGGACGAGCTGACGGTGGCCGAGATGGTGGCGGGCGGGGTGCGGCTGCGGGAGCTGGTGCGGGACCAGCGTCCCCGCTGGCTCGCGGTGGTCGGGGTGACCGCCTACCGGGCCGCGTTCGACGCGCCGCGCGCCGCGGTCGGGCCGCAGGACGAGCGCCTGGGCTCCACCCGGATCTGGGTCCTGCCCAACCCGAGCGGCCTCAACGCCCACTGGTCGCTGCCGGCGATGGCGGAGGAGTTCGGCCGCCTCCGCGCGGCAGCCGACGACTGACCGGGTGGAGTGCGGATGTCAGGAGTCGAGGTCCTGGACGTCATCGGGAGGCGGTTCCTCGGCGCCGTCGCGGGCGTCGCGGTCGGCCCACTCCAGCAGCTCGTCGATCAGGAAGACGGCGTCGTCGATGCCGGCGTGGAGGTCGCCCAGCTCGGCGTACCGGGGCGGCACCGTGGCGATGGTGAAGTCCTGGGGGTCGGCGTCGTCCACCTCGTCCCACCTGATCGGCGTGGAGACCACGGCCTCCGGCACCCCGCGCACCGAGTAGGCGCTGCGGATCGTGTGGTCGCGGGCGTTCTGGTTGTAGTCGACGAAGATCGACCGGGGGTCGCGGTCCTTGCGCCACCACGTCAGATCGACGAGATCGCAGCGGCGGCCGACCTCGCGGGCGAAGGCGTGCGCGGCCCTGCGCACGTCGGAGAATCCGTGGTCGGGGGAGATCCGCACGTAGACGTGCATGCCCTTGCCGCCCGACGTCTTCGGCCATCCGGTCGCGCCGAGCTCGTCGAGCACCTCGTGGGCGACGTGGGCGACCCGGCGCACGTCGGCGTAGGACGCCTCGGGCATCGGGTCGAGGTCGATCCGCCACTCGTCGGGCCGCTCGACGTCCGCGCTGCGCGAGTTCCACGGGTGGAACTCCACCGTGGACATCTGCACCGCCCACACGACGTCGGCCGGGTGCTGCACGCACAGCTCGTCGGCGTGCCGGTTCCAGCGGGGGAAGTGCACACGGACGGTCCGCACCCAGTCCGGGGCGCCCTTGGGCAGCCGCTTCTGGTGCACCTTCTCGCCGGTGACGCCCGTGGGGAAGCGGTGCAGCATGCACGGGCGGTCGCGCAGCGCCCGCACGATCCCGTCCGAGACGGAGAGGTAGTAGCGGGCCAGGTCGAGCTTGGTCTCGCCCCGGGCCGGGAAGTAGACGCGGTCCGGGTTGCTCAGCCGGACGACGCGGTCACCGACCTCCAGCTCGACGGCGGGACCGGCCATCGTGGCTCAGCGGCGCCAGGCGTGGCGACGCCGGATCGAGTTCATGATCAGGCTGAACGCGATCAGGACGGCGATGCCGACGAGCCAGATGTCCTCGGTGTTGCCCTCGTGGTTGCCGATCGTGAACAGCAGCAGGATCACGACGGTGGCCCAGCCGGCGATCATGGAGCCGCGGGGGAAACCGCCGTGCCAGCCCCACTCCACCGACGGCTCGTCCAGCGGGTCAACCGCAGGTCGCCGCGCCAGCTCTCGGGAGTTCCTCGCCACGCCGTCCTCCAGGTCCACGGATGTGGGCCTCATCGTCGCACAACGGCGCAGCAGGGATGATGGGCGGTGATGAGTGTGAGTAGACGTTCCGTTCTCGTGCTGGGGTCGACGGGTTCCGTCGGTACCCAGGCGCTCGACGTGCTCGCGGCCCACCCGGACCGGTTCGAGGTGACGGGCCTCGCCGCGGGCGGCGGTGACCTCGACCTGCTCGCGCGGCAGGTCAGGGCGCACGGGGTGCCCCGGGTGGCGGTGGCCCGCGCCGACGCCGCCACGGCACTGCGCGACCTGGTGCCGGGTGTCGACGTCCTGAGCGGTCCCGATGCGGCCACCGAGCTCACGGCCACCGCGGGCGCGGACACCGTGCTCAACGGGATCACCGGATCGGTGGGCCTCGGCCCGACGCTGGCGGCCCTCGCGTCCGGGGCCACGCTGGCACTGGCCAACAAGGAGTCGCTGGTGGCCGGGGGAGCGCTGGTCACCGGGGCGGCCGCGCCGGGCCAGATCGTGCCGGTCGACTCGGAGCACTCCGCGCTCGCCCAGTGCCTGCGCGGTGGCCGTGCCGACGAGGTGGAGCGGCTGGTGCTCACCGCGTCGGGCGGCCCGTTCCGCGGCAGGCAGCGGGCCGACCTGGCCGATGTCACCGTGGGCGAGGCGATGGCGCACCCGACGTGGGACATGGGCCCCGTGATCACGATCAACTCGGCGACCCTGGTGAACAAGGGCCTCGAGCTGATCGAGGCGCACCTGCTGTTCGACGTGCCCTACGAGCGGATCGACGTGGTGGTGCACCCGCAGTCGATCGTGCACTCGATGGTCACCTTCATCGACGGCTCGACGCTCGCGCAGGCAAGCCCGCCCGACATGAAGCTGCCCATCGCGCTGGCGCTCGGCTGGCCCGAGCGGCTGTCGGGGGCCGCGTCGCCGTGCCGCTGGGCCGCGGCGCAGAGCTGGACGTTCGAGCCCCTCGACGAAGACGCCTTCGCCGGCGTGCGGCTGGCGCGCGCGGCGGGCGTGGTGGGCGGGTGCCTGCCGGCGGTGCTCAACGCCGCCAACGAGGAACTGGTGGGCGCGTTCGTGGCCGGTGCGCTGCCGTTCCTCGGGATCACCGACGTGCTGGAACGCGTTCTCGACACCGCCGACGGCTGGCACGCCGACCCCGCTACCGTGGCCGACGTGCTGGCGGCGGAGGAGTGGGCGCGGGCCCACGCCCGCGAAGCCGTCTCGCGCAGCGCCGGTGGAGCGAGCATCGGTACCGGAGGACCTGGAGTGACCACATGATGACCGTGATCGGAATCGTGATCTTCTTCGTGGGGATCCTCTTCTCGGTCGCCTGGCACGAGCTCGGTCACTTCACCACGGCCAAGTGGTTCGGGATCAAGGTCCCCGAGTTCATGGTCGGATTCGGGAAGACGATCTGGTCGCGCCAGGTCGGCGAGACGGAGTTCGGGCTCAAGGCCGTGCCGCTCGGCGGCTACATCCGCATGATCGGGATGATCCCGCCCGCGAGGGGCGAGACGCTCGGGCGGAGCCGGCGCACCGGCCCGTTCCAGGGCCTGATCGACGACGCGCGCCAGCAGTCGGCGATGGACGTCCGGCCCGAGGACGCCGACCGGCAGTTCTACCTGCGGGCACCGTGGAAGCGCATCATCGTGATGTTCGCGGGCCCGTTCATGAACCTCATCTTCGCGGTGGTGCTGTTCGCGATCGTGCTCATGGGAATCGGCGTGCCGACGTCCACCACTTCGGTCGGCGCGGTGAGCGCGTGCGTCGTCTCGGCCACAGCGCCCACCGAGCAGTGCCCGGCCGGGGCGCCCCCCACGCCCGCCGCCGCCGCGGGGTTCCGCCCCGGCGACCGGATCATCGCCTTCAACGGCCGCCCGTTCACGGAGTTCGACGGCCGCGACCTGCAGGAGGCCATCCGGGCGTCCTCGGGCACGGTGACGGTCACCGTCGAACGTGACGGGCAGCGCCTCGACCTGCGCCCGACGCCCATCCGCACCGAGCTGGCCGCCTTCGACGGCGGGCAGCAGACCGTCCAGGGCAGCTTCCTCGGGGTCAGCCTCGTGTCGGCGTACGAGCGGAAGGACGTCGGCGCGGTCTTCGGCCAGATCGGGGACATCGTCGCCCGCACGGGGCACGCGATCGTGCAGCTCCCGGCCCGGGTGCCCGGCCTGTTCGGAGCGGTGTTCCTCGGCGAGCAGCGCGACGTGAACGGCCCGATCGGCATCGTCGGGGCCTCCCGGATCGGGGGCGAGATCCTCGCCTCCGACGCCCCGCCGGTCGCCGAGCTCTCGGTCTTCCTGCAGCTGCTGGCCGGGCTGAACATCTCGCTGTTCCTGTTCAACCTGCTGCCGATCCCGCCGCTGGACGGCGGGCAGATCTTCCCGGCGATCTGGGAGGCCATCAAGCGGCGGATCGCGCGGCTGCGTGGCCGTCCCGACCCCGGTCCGGTCGACGTCGCGAAGCTGATGCCCGTGGCCTACGTCGTGGCGCTGGTGTTCATCGGGTGGAGTGCCCTGCTGTTCGTCGCCGACATCATCAACCCGGTACAGCTGTTCTGATCACGTCCCCGCAGGTCGGGGGCCCGGGACGTGGCCCCCGACACGACCTGCAGCGACATCGGTGGCCGCGTGGATACTTGAGAGTCGTGAGTATTTCCGCGGGTCTGCCCGCTCCCCACCCGGGCCTGCGCGACCCGTACGCCGAGAAGGCCCCTCTCGCCGTGTTCGACATCGACGGGGTGCTGGCCGACGTCCGGCACCGGCTGCACCACCTGGAGGCCAGGCCGCAGCGCTGGGAGCGCTTCTTCCACGCCGCCGACCGCGACCCGCTCCTCGTCGAGGGTGCGGAGCGGCTGCGTGCGGCGCTCGCCGAGTACGACGTCCTGTACCTGACCGGTCGGCCCGAGCGCACCCGGGCGCTCACGGAGCAGTGGCTGGCACGTCACGACCTGCCGGTCGGCCCACTCGTGATGCGCGCCGACGACGACCGTCGGCCGGCCCGCTGGGTCAAGCGGGACGTGCTGCGCAGGCTCGCCACCGTCCGGGAGGTGGTGTCGATGCTCGACGACGACCCCGCCGTCGTCTCCCTGCTGGAGGCCGACGGGTGGCCGGTCGAGCTCGCCACCTGGCTGCCGCACTCCTCGACGCTGCGCAGCGCGCAGGAGGACAAGGGCCGAACCTAGTGTCCCCCGAACAGGAGAATCCGCCCGTGCGGGTGCTTCCCGCCACGCAGGGAGCGGTGCCGAACGGCGACGGGGGATACTGGGGGTCGTGAGCGTCTCCCTCGGCATGCCCGCACCGCCCGCGCCGACCCTGGCCCCACGCCGGCCCACTCGGCAGCTGCAGGTCGGCTCCGTCGGTGTCGGGTCCGAGCACCCGATCTCCGTGCAGTCGATGACCACCACCCTCACCTCCGACGTCAACGCCACGTTGCAGCAGATCGCCGAGCTCACCGCGGCGGGCTGCGACATCGTGCGGGTCGCCTGCCCGAGCCAGGACGACGCCGACGCACTGCCCGCGATCGCGCGGAAGTCGCAGATCCCGGTGATCGCCGACATCCACTTCCAGCCGAAGTACGTCTTCGCGGCGATCGAGGCCGGGTGCGCCGCGGTGCGGGTCAACCCGGGCAACATCCGCAAGTTCGACGACCAGGTCAAGCAGATCGCGGCGGCCGCCAAGGACCACGGCACCCCGATCCGGATCGGCGTCAACGCCGGCTCGCTGGACAAGCGCCTGCTGCAGAAGTACGGCAAGGCGACGCCGGAGGCGCTCGCCGAGTCGGCGATGTGGGAGGCGAGCCTGTTCGCCGAGCACGACTTCCACGACATCAAGATCTCGGTCAAGCACAACGACCCCGTGGTCATGGTGCGGGCCTACGAGCTGCTGGCGCAGCAGTGCGACTACCCGCTGCACCTCGGCGTCACCGAGGCCGGTCCGGCGTTCCAGGGCACCATCAAGTCGGCCGTCGCCTTCGGGGCACTGCTGCGCCAGGGCATCGGCGACACGATCCGCGTCTCGCTCTCGGCGCCGCCGGTCGAGGAGATCAAGGTCGGCTCGCAGATCCTGCAGTCGCTGAACCTGCGTCCCCGCAAGCTGGAGATCGTCTCCTGCCCGTCCTGCGGGCGCGCGCAGGTGGACGTCTACAAGCTCGCCGACGAGGTCACGGCGGGGCTCACCGGCATGGAGGTGCCGCTGCGCGTCGCCGTCATGGGCTGTGTCGTCAACGGTCCGGGCGAGGCCCGCGAGGCCGACCTGGGAGTGGCCTCCGGCAACGGCAAGGGCCAGATCTTCGTCCGGGGCGAGGTCATCAAGACGGTCCCGGAGCACGCCATCGTCGAGACCCTGATCGAGGAGGCGATGAAGATCGCCGAGACGATGGAGGCCGAGGGCGAGCCGCAGGTGACCGTCGGCTGAGCAGCCGGCGGGCCCGCCTCGCGGGGTCGCCGGTGGTTTCGGTGGAACTTTCGGTGAACCGAGACCCATCCCGTCGTGGGCACGGCGCCTGCCGTCTGGCATCGTGAAGGGGTGCTTCGTGTCGCCGGAGCGCGGCTCCTCGACGACCGGGACCGCGCGGGAGTATGCGCGGTCCTGGAGAGTGATCCGGTCGCCGCCTGCATGGTCGCCGCCCGTGTCGAGGTGGCAGGGCTCGATCCGTGGCGCCTCGGGGGCGAGCTCTGGGGTGCCGGGTCCCGTTTCGACGGTCTCTGCTTCTCCGGTGCCAACCTCGTGCCGCTGCGGGGCGAGCGGTCGGCCCTGCGCAGCTTCGCCGACCGCGCGCGCCGTTACGGGCGCACGTGTTCGTCGGTCGTCGGGCGCGCCGAGCTGGTGATGCCGCTGTGGGACGACCTGGCGGCGCACTGGGCGCCGGCCCGTGAGGTGCGGGCCGATCAGCCGCTGATGGCGCTGGCCGGGCTGCCGACCGTCGCGGCCGACCCGCTCGTGCGGCCGGTCCGTCCCGACGAGCTGGACCGGTACCTGCCTGCAGCCATCGCCATGTTCACCGAGGAGGTGGGCATCGACCCGCGCATCGGTGACGGTGGGGTCGGCTACCGGTCGCGGGTGGCGGAGCTCGTGGCCGCGGGGCGGGCGTTCGCCCGTTTCGAGGGTGGCGAGGTCGTGTTCAAGGCGGAGATCGGGGCCCTCTCGCGCCAGGTCGGGCAGATCCAGGGCGTCTGGGTGCACCCGAGCCGCCGCGGTCAGGGCCTGGGCACCGCCGGCACCGCCGCGGTGGCCGAGCGCCTCGCCGCACTGGGCCGGGTGTCGAGCCTGTACGTCAACGGCTTCAACCACGTCGCGCGGTCGGCCTACACCCGGATCGGGTTCACCCAGGTCGGCAGCTTCGCCACCATTCTCTTCTGAACGTCACACGGCGCACCCGCTCCATCACCCCGGCGATAGGCTGGGCACGACGGAGTCCCGTGTCGAGTGGAGGTCACGTTCGTGGCGGAGGAAGAGTCCGGCGTCCAGCAGGTGCCGACGATCGACACGGACGTCGCGCACTCCCCGCGCATCTGGAACTACTGGCTCGGGGGCAAGGACAACTACGAGGTCGACCGGCGCGTCGGCGACGAGTTCCGGGAGCTCTTCCCGCCGATCGTCGACATCGCCCGTTCCTCGCGGGCCTTCCTCAAGCGGGCAGTGCAGCACCTGGCGGGCGAGGCGGGGGTGCGGCAGTTCCTCGACATCGGCACGGGCCTGCCCACGGTGGACAACACCCACGAGGTCGCCCAGCGGGTGGCTCCGGAGTCGCGCATCGTCTACGTCGACAACGACCCGATCGTGCTGGCGCACGCCCGTGCGCTGCTGCTCAGCTCGGCCGAGGGCGCCACCACCTACATCGACGCCGACCTGTACGACACCTCCCGGATCCTGGAGGTCGCCGCGCGGAGCCTCGACTTCGACGAGCCGATCGCGCTCATGCTCATGAACATCCTCGGGCACGTCCCCGAGCTCGGGCAGGCCCGGGAGATCGTCACGCGGCTGGTGGGCGCCCTGCCGTCGGGCAGCTACCTGGTGGTGGCCGACGGCACCACCGACGGCGGCCCGTTCGACGCCGCCATCGAGATGTGGAACAACGCAGGGTCGCTGCCCTACATCCTGCGCACCCCCGAGCAGATCGCCCAGTACTTCGAGGGTCTGGAGCTGCTGGAGCCCGGGGTCGTCGCCTGCTCGTTGTGGCGCCCCGAGAACGGCCACGTCGGTGCCCCCGCTCCCGTCGACGAGTTCGGCGCCGTCGGCCTCAAGAGGTAGGGGCCGACGGCGCCGGATCGCGCGCTCAGCGCGCCGCCGAGTGGTACCGGCGCACGGCCAGGGGCAGGAAGATCGCCACGATCAGCACGGGCCACACCACCGCGAGCAGCAGCGCGTTCTGCGCGGGCCACGAGGTGCCCACCAGTTCGGGCACGCTGTTGCCGAACAGCTCGCGGGTGGCGGCCACCGTGGCGGAGAGCGGGTTCCACTCGGCGACGGTGCCCAGCCAGGCGGGCATCAGCGACGGGTCGACGAACGTGTTGGAGATCATCGTGAGCGGGAACAGCAGCGCCCAGGTACTGGCCGCCGCCTCCTGGCTGACGACGAGCCCGAGGTAGATGCCCACCCAGATCATCGCGAACCGCAGCAGGAGCAGCAGGCCGAACGCGGTGAGCGTGGGCAGCGGACCGGTGTTCGAGCTCCACCCGACGAGCAGCCCGCACGCGACGAGGACGGCGAGGTCGAGTACCGAGTTGACCATGTCGGCCGCGCTGCGGCCCATGACGACCGCGGGCTGGGCCATCGGCATCGAGCGGAACCGGTCGGTGACGCCGCGGGCCTTGTCGGCGGCGACCGCGGAGATGGTGGCGGCCGCCCCGAACATCATCGTCTGGGCGAACATGCCGGGCATCAGGAACTCGCGGTAGCCCCCGCCGCCGGGCACGATCATCGCGCTGCCGAACACGTACCCGTAGAGCAGCACGAACATGATCGGGAACGCCAGCCCCGCGACGATCACCGTCGGGTTGCGGGTCCAGTGGATGAGGTCGCGGCGGGCGACGGTCCAGGAGTCGGAGAGCACCCAGCGCAGCGGGCTCGCCGCGTGAGGGGGCGGTGCGGGAGCGGTCACGGCGGTCATGCGGCCACCCCGGCCTTCTCCGCCTCGGGCTCCCCGTCGGTGGACGGCTCCGCCGGGCGGCCCGTCAGCCGCAGGAACACCTCGTCCAGGGTGGGGCGGCGCACCCCGATGTCCTCGGCGACGAGACCGCCGTGGTCGAGTGCCCTCACCACCTCGGTGAGCGCGGCCACCCGGTCCTGTACCGGCGCACTCAGCCGACGCAGCGGCGCGTCGACCTCGGGTTCTGCTCCCGTGATGCGGGCGAGCAGCGCGGTGGCGGCCGGCACGTCGGCCTCGTCGCGGAGCAGGATGTCGATCCGGTCGCCGCCGATCGCCGACTTCAGCTGGGACGGGGTGCCCTCGGCGACGGTGCGGCCCCCGTCGAGCACGACGATCTGGTCGGCGAGCTGGTCGGCCTCGTCGAGGTACTGGGTGGTCATCAGCACCGTGGTGCCACCCGCGACGAGCTTGCGCAGCGCGTTCCACACCTCGCCCCGGTTGCGGGGGTCGAGCCCGGTGGTGGGCTCGTCGAGGAAGAACACGCGCGGGGCCAGCACCAGGCTGCTTGCGATGTCGAGGCGGCGCCGCATGCCGCCGGAGTAGAGCTTCGCGCGGCGGTCGGCCGCGTCGGTGAGCCCGAACTGTTCGAGCAGCTCGTCGGCCCGCCGGGCGGCCGCGCGGCTGCCGAGGTGGAAGAGCTGGCCCCACATGATCAGGTTCTCCCGGCCGGTGAGGATGTCGTCGACCGTGGCCTGCTGGCCGGTGAGGCCGATCTGCCTGCGCACCATCCCCGGTTCGCGTGCCACGTCGAACCCGGCCACCTCGGCCCGGCCCGTGTCGGCGCGCAGCAGGGTGGCCAGCACCCGTACCGCCGTGGTCTTGCCGGCGCCGTTGGGGCCCAGCAGCCCGCACACCGAGCCTTCGGCGACCGTCAGGTCGAAGTCCGCAAGTGCCACCTTGCTCCCGAATCGTTTCCCGAGTCCGTGGGTCACCACGGCGTCCCGTCCTGCTGCCACGAGAGCCTCCAAACTGGGTACGCTGTACGTGTTACTTCGTACAAAGTACCCAGTTCTAGGATCGTCGGCAAATGACTTCTGTGCAGAGTGGTGGCGGCGACCTCCGGCGCAGCCTCGAACTGTTGTGGGGCACGCCGGAGGAGCCCACCCGCGGGCCGCGCCCCGGGCTGTCCGTGCAGCGGATCGTGCGCGCCGCCATCGAGGTGGCCGACGCCGAGGGGCTGGCAGCGCTGTCGATGCGGCGGATCGCCACGGCGCTGGGCGTCGGGGCGATGTCGCTGTACCGCTACGTGCCGGGCAAGGCCGAGCTGATCGACCTGATGGTCGACGAGGTGTACGGCGAGGACGTGGCCGCCGCGAAGGCCGTCGCGGGCGACTGGCGGGAGCGCCTCGAGGCGTTCGGCCGTCAGGAGTGGGCGCTGTACATGCGCCACCCGTGGATGCTGCAGATCACCCAGGGGCGCCCGATGCTCGGGCCCAACGCGATGGCGTCCACGGATGTCACCGTGAGCGCCGTTGACGGCATCGGTCTCGACGAGCACGAGATGCTGGCGGCGGTGGTGCTGCTCACCTCGTTCGTCGCAGGATTCGCCAGGACCACGATCGAGGCGATGCAGGCGGCCGACCGCACCGGGATCAGCGACGACGAGTGGTGGGAGATCCAGGGCGAGTACGTCGGGCCCGTCGTCGCCGCGGGGAAGCTGCCGATGCTGACCAAGGTGGGGGAGGCGGGGGCCTTCCACTCGATGTTCGACAGCTTCGAGTTCGGCCTGCAGCGGGTGCTCGACGGGCTGGCGGTGCTGGTCGCGTCTCGTGGCGGGAACGCCCCGCCGCCGCGGCCCGAGCCGCCCGCGTCCGGGTGTGACTAGGCTCGATGGCGGCGTGGACGTAGTTGAACCCGACCAGTGGCCGGTGCGGGTCCGGCGGACCTGGTCGCTGGCGCGGCCGTGCACCCGCCGGCGCCACCGTCGCGGAGCCGGCGAGCTTCTTCACCTCCACGTGCGCCGGCTCGCCCGGGCGGGGGCGTTCGCAGCGGCGGATCACCGTGACTGCCGGTGGGGCGGTCGAGCCAGACCGGCCGGGCAAGTCCGTGGCGGGCCGGACGGCGTGGAGCGATCGGCGAGTCCGGCACGCCACTGCCACGAGCGCTGAACGGCCGTTGACCTGCGGCGGAGGACATCAGTTCGAACATGTGTTCGAGTATGATGAAGAGGTGTCGGACAGCCCGCTCACCACCGCCCATCGCCTCCTGGTCGAGGCGATCGACGCGCTGTCCGGCGCCACCGGCGGCGCCACCGACGACGACCTGCTGTCTGTGCTCACCTTGTGCGAGGGCACGAGCAGGCGGTTGGACCGGGTGGTCGTGGCCGCCGTGTCCACTTTGGAGCGGCGGGGCACGTTCGCGGAGCGGGGCTACAAGTCGACTCCGGCGGCGTTGGGGGATCTGCTGGGCTGGGAGCGGTTCGAGGCCCGGCAGCGGGTGGTCGCTGCCGAGCAGGCCTGCCCGCGGGTCGGGCTCGACGGCACCGTGTTGCCCGCCCGGCTGCCTGCCACTGCGGCGGTGTTCGCCGCCGGGCAGACCGGGCTGCGGCATGTCGCGGTGATCGCCCGGGTGTTCGCGAGCCCGGCCGCGGAAAGGCTTACGCCCGAGGTGTGGGCCGGTGCGGAAGCCCAACTCGCCGACAAAGCGGCCGTCTACACCCCGTCGGAGCTGCAGGCCTGGGGTACCGCGCTGGTCGAGGCCCTCGACGAGGACGGCGCCGAACCCGACGACCGGCCACCCGCCCCGGTCAACGAACTGCACCTGACCCGCCACCGCGGCAAGCCCGGCGGCACCCTCAAAGCCCGGTTCGACGACGCGGCGATGTTCGATGCCATCGCCACCGTGATCGACGCCCACGCCCGACCCGTCACCGGCGACGAGCACCGCAGTACCGCGCAACGGCAAGCCGAGGCGCTGGCTGATGTGTGCGGGTATGTGCTCGACCACGGTGATGTGCCCGAGTGCGGCGGGCGCCGTCCGCACCTGAATGTGTTGGTTCGGCTGGAGGACCTGGAGAACCGGGCCCGTGCCGCGTGCCTGGACTTCGGTGGCACGTTGTCGCCGGAGTCGTTGCGGATGTTGGCCTGTGATGCCGCGGTGGTGCCGGTCGTGTTGAACGGGAAGGGCCAGCCGCTCGACGTCGGGCGGGTCACCCGCACCATTCCCGACGGGCTGCGCCGCGCGATCGCCGCGCGTGACCGGGGGTGCGCCGGGTGCGGTCGGCCGCCGTCATGGTGCGAGGTCCACCACATCAAGGCCTGGCAGGACGGTGGCGACACCGCCCTGCACAACTGCGTGATGCTCTGCGGGCGTGCCATCGCCTGCAGCACCATTCCGAGTGGGAAGTACGCATCCGCGACGGGTTGCCCGAGCTGATCCCACCCGCCTGGATCGACCCGCAGCGAAGACCCCGCCGAAAACCACTCCTGCACCTCGCCGCGTAAAGGGGATCGTGCAGATGCGCGCGGTCGGCAGAGCCTCTGGGGAGGTCGCATGGCCCGCCGTAATGCCCGCCTGACCGTTCACGGACGCATGCTGCTGATCGAGCGCGTGTCGGCCGGTCGCCCTGTCGCTCACGTCGCCGCGGAACTCGGGATATCCCGGGCAACCGGCTACAACTGGTGGGCCTGCTGGCGCGCCGAAGGCCCACCCGGACTCCTCGACCGGTCCAGCCGCGCCCACCACATTCCCCACGAACGCGTCCAGCAGATCGTGGCGCTGCGGGTGACGCGCAAACTCGGCCCCGCCCGCATCGCCCCGCTGGTCGGGCTGCCCGCCTCGACCGTGCCCGCAGTCCTGACCCGCCACAACCTGTCCCGCCTCGCCTGGCTCGACCGGCCAACCGGCACGCTGATCCGCCGCTACGGACGCGCCCGCCCCGGCGAACTCGTGCACGTGGATGTGAAGAAACTCGGCCGGCTCCGCGACGGCGGCGGCTGGCGCGTCCACGGCCGCGACAACCTCGAACGCCGCCGCTCCCGCTACGGGCCCCGGGTCGGCTACGACTACATCCACGCCGCCATCGACGACCACACCCGCCTCGCCTACGCCGAGATCCACCCCGACGAGAAACCGACACCTGCGCCGGGTTCCTCCGCCGGCCCGCCACCGCCCTCGCCGACCACGGCATCGACCGGATCGAACGCGTCAGGCCTGGGCATTACAGCTAGCCGGCCGCCTCCCGGGCGAGCAGGCCGTCCAGTGCGGCGTCGGCGATCTGCGCGGCCTGCTCCTCGGTGAGCGGGGCGTGCCCGGTCAGCAGCCGGAAGATCAGCGGTCCGAACAGGATGTCCTGGGCGACCTCCACGTCGACGTCGGGGCGCACCTCGCCGCGGGCCAGCGCGCGGTTCCACAGCTCCCCGATGGCGCGCCTGCGGCCGGCGAGGAAGAACGTGCGGAAGAACTGCCCGGCCTCTCCGTCGGTGACCGACGCCGCGAGCAGCTGGGCGAAGACCGTGCCCGCCTGGCTCGCGTAGAACTCGCTGACCAGCCGGACCTGGACGCCGAAGTCGCCGCGGGCCGAGCCGGTGTCGGGCAGCTGCAGCGCGCTCGACATCCGCAGCCCGAACGCCTCGGCCGCCACGGCCGTGCGGCTGGGCCAGTGCTTGTAGATCGTGGCCTTGCTGACCCCGGACCGGCTGCTGATCGCGTCGATCGTGGCCGCGGGCAGGCCGCCGGCAGCGAGCAGCTCGTTCGTCGCGTCGAGCACGGCCTTCCGTGCTCGCACGCTGCGCGGCCGCTGCGGACGGGCCGCTTCGGTGGCGGCGCGGTCGGGATCCTCGGTCACGGGGGTCATCCTGCCGGAACTGAACGGATGGTTCAGTTCAGCGCCGCAGAGCGAGTTTCCGGGCTTTCAGCACCAGATCCGAGGCGTTGTTCCGGACCCGCCGCTTGATCGCCTCGCTCCGGGTGTCCTGGCGGACGGCGGGAGCCGGCTCGACGTCGGGCTCCGGCACCACCACCTCGGCGGGTGCGCCTGCGGCCGTGATGGCCGCCTCGACCGCGCCGTAGACGCCGTCGGCGGTGGCGACCCAACCGCCGGCACCGGGCATGACTCCTGTCGTCTGACGCACCTCGACGATCACCGCCGGTACGACGCGGTCCCGGTTCGAGCCGCCGTCCCGGTAGGTGGCCCGGTCGGTCCGGCCGCCGAGCCCTCCCAGCCCCTGCATGAGCTGGCGCAGGTCCTCCAGCGACTCGTTGACCGCCGGTTCCCATCGGGAGCCGTTCTGCACCTCCACGTCCCAGCCGAGCTGGTCGTGTTCGGTGTGGCCCCGGCTCGGGTCCGACCCCCGGCCGTCCGTGCTGAGCAGGTCGTGCCCGTGCACCATGCCCCGCAGCCAGTCCTCGCGGGAGGTGTTGACCCGGCCGGCCCGCACGTCGTCGCCCGCCCCGAACGCGTTCTCGATGCGGGCGCCGAGCACCCGGTCGGCAGGAGCGCCCTGCGCCCCGGCCGCCGCGTTGTAGGCGAAGCTGCTCACCATCAGGCCGACCCACTCGGTGAGGTTCGCGGCGATCGCAGCCCGCTCCTCCGCGTCGAGGAGACGGAAGGATGCGGCGAAGTCGGTGCGGGCCATGACCGCGTAGACGGCCTTGGCGAACTGCGCACGCTGCCTGTTCGCGCCCTCGTACAGGTAGTGGTTCAGCAGCTCGGTGAAACCGAGGAGCTCCCGGCTCGGCGCCCGGTACTCGGGCCGGGGAGCGTCACCGCCGCCGGAGGCGCCCGTCGTGGCAGCTACGGGAGCGGGCGCGGTGGCCGGCGCGGGCAGGCGGAGCAGGTCCTTCAGCCTGCCCTCGACATCCTCGGCCTTGCGGGTCTGCACGTTGACGCTCTCGCCCTTGAGCTGCTGGAAGAACGTCGGGATCCCGGCGAGCGGAACACCCGCGGTGACCTGCAGGTGGGGAACCCATCTCGGCCCGGGCTCCAGGTAGGCGTCGGAGACGCCGCCTTCCAGCCGGTTCGCGCGGAACCGCGCCGCCCTGCCCGCCATGCCAGCCCGGTACTGCTGGGAGAGCAGCTCACCCTCCAGCCGGAGCATCGAGGTCTTCATCCGGCTGTAGTCGCCGCGGTTGGCCATCCCCGGAGGATCGGTGACCATCTCGACGTGGTTCGGGTCCTCGGCCTGCAGCTGGAAGTAGTTGCGGTGGACGACGGGCCTGCCCTTCGGCAGGAGTTCGCCGTTCTCGCCGACCGTGTGCCAGTTGCTGTCCTCGATCTCGAGGCCGACGTTGCGCTGCACGGGGACGGCGGTGCCGGGGACGTCAGGGGCGCCGTCGGGAGCGGCCGGCGCGGGTTCCTCGCGCTCCTCCAGCATCCGGGTGAGCGCCGCGTTGCCCGCCCGGCGTTGCAACGCCATGGCGGGCGCCCACTTCCCGCCCGCCGCGGGCGCCGCCTTCCCCGCACCGGAGGACCGTGCGCCCCGTGCCTGCTCCGCGCGTCGTGCGCCCGGGCGATGGGCAGGGTAGGACGCCATGGTTCACCTTCCGCGCCGGTCACCTGACCGGCGATCGTCGAGTCGGCCGCCGCGCCCTTCCTGCGGCGACCGTTCAACTCTGAGCGTCACGGTGGCCCGGATCAAGCCCCGGGCGTCAGGCGAACAGCTTCTCCTGCTCCTCGCGCAGCTGGTCGACGAGCCGGCCGGGGGGCAGGGTCACGTCCGCGTAGGTGAGCACGGCGTCCTTCGGCACGTCCCTCCGGAGCACGCACCCCTCGGCCACGCCCATCGGCAGCAGCCCCTCGGCGCGGGTGACCGCCGTGGACTCGGCCACCCCGTAGGTGTCGTAGCCGCCGAGGCCGTCGATGGTCCGGCCGGCGGTGAGGTGCTGCTTCGCGGTGGTGACGACGTCGACGTGCGGGCCGGCCGGGGCGGCGAGGGCGGCGTCGCCGAAGTCGACGGCCCGCACCACCGAGTTGGGCACCTCGAAGTGGCACAGGTGGTAGGGGGCGTAGAAGCTGTACAACGGGCCCGTGCCCAGCTTGTAGAGCTCCAGGTAGTGGCGCTGCTTCGGGTCGTCGTGGGTGCCGAGCACGAAGATCCCGGGGCCCGGCTTCGCCTTCACGACGTAGTCGACGATGCCGCCGAGCTCGCGCAGCTCGTCCACGTCGTAGCGGCCGGTGAGCTCGTCGACGTGCCCGTCGTGGTCCCAGCCGTTCATGCCCCGCTTCGGCACGGTGAGGCCGAACGCGTTGGCCACGATCGCCTGTTCGAAGGAGACCTTCGTCCCGTCGGCGAAGCTCGTGACCATGTACGGGTCCTGGCCCCAGCGCTCGGCGAACGCCTTCTGCGTCGTCGGGGTGCGGTACTCGTCCTGCAGCCCCTTGATGTTGCCCGCGACCAGCGGCGTGACGCCCAGGCCCCGGACGAACCGCAGCAGGTTGCCCTGCACGCCGGGCTGGTCACCGTCGGCCCCGGTGAGCACGACGCCCGCCTCGCGGGCGCGATGGGCGAGCAGTGGCCCGACGGTGCCGTCGAGCTCGGCGTTCATCGTGACCATCGGCAGGCCGCGCTCGATCGCCGCGACGGTGACCCGTGCGCCGAACTCCACGGCGCCGGTGACGTCGACGACGCAGTCCAGGTGGACGGCCTTGAGCAGCTCGAACGCGTCCTCGAGCACGGCCGGGGTGCCGTTGCTGATCGCAGTGTCGAGCTGGGAGGCGTCCTCCACCCGCACCGGTTCGACGCCCGCTTCCGTGTAGGCGCGCTCGGCGTTCGCGAGCGTCCGGTTCGCGATGGCGACCAGTGCCATGCCCGGCACCGAGTTGATGATCTGGTTGGCCAGGCCGCGGCCCATGAAGCCGGCGCCGATCATGCCGACGCGGATCGGGCGGCCCTCGGCCTCGCGCTTCCGCAGCGCGGTGTCGACGATGATCATCGTGCCTCCACCGCGCTCTCGCTGAGCAGCGGCCAGTTCGCGTCCTTCTCCGACACGCTGACCGGGGGGATCGGCCAGTCGATCCCGAGCGCCGGGTCGTCCCAGCGCAGGCCGCGCTCCGCGCCCGGGGTGTAGGCCGTGCTGACCTGGTAGATCACCTCGGCCTTGTCGGTGAGGGTGAGGTAGGCGTGCGCGAAGTTGCGCGGCACGTACATCGCCGTGCGGTTGTCCTCGGTGAGCTCGGCCCCGAACCACTGCAGGTAGGTGGGCGACTCCGGGCGCAGGTCGACGATGACGTCGTAGATCGCGCCGCGGTAGCAGCGGATCAGCTTGGTCTCGGCGTTCGGCTCCATCTGGTAGTGCAGCCCGCGCAGCGTGCCCGCCTTGTGGTTGAACGAGATGTTGGCCTGCTCGACCAGTGGTTCGAGACCGGCGTCGATGAACTCCTGGCGGCAGAAGGCGCGCGCGAAGAAGCCGCGGTCGTCCTCCAGGAGTGTGAGGTCGACCAGCGCCGACCCGGGGAGCGGGGTGGGGGAGATCTGCATGGGGGGAG
>NZ_JAAXKY010000045.1 GCF_012911925.1 Pseudonocardia xinjiangensis
CAAAATCTGGCTCTAGCAAATCCCGCGACGGGGTCGCAGGAAAAAACAAACTGGCATAAAACCAATTCATGATAAAGCTCGACACACTGTTGAGTTCTCAAAAGACACCCGCACACCATCCACCACCGCAAGGTGGTGCTCCGGGGCTGTGTTCTCGTCTGTGTCGCTACCGATCAGTGCCGGAGCAACTTTTCTACAGTACATGGTCCTGACCGTGGAGTCAAGCTCCACCAGGCCCACATCCAGAAGGCTACACCTTGCGATGCCTGGCCTTCCGGGGCGGCCACCTGTCCGGGGGCTGACTCTGGGCCGGAGGATCTCCGTCCCGGTCTGTCGTGCTGCCCGCCGTGGCGACGAGGAGAAAGTTACACAGGCCCTCGGACCATAGTCAAATCGGGGGTCCCTCTTCGGCGTTCCCGCAGGTCAGGACACCTTTCGGCCGGATCAGGCCGTGACCACCCTGGCTCCCGCGAGGTTCCGCTTCCCCCGCCTCAGCACGAGCCAGCGCCCGGGCAGGAGGTCCGCCTCCTCCGGGATCCACTGCTCGTCGGGCACCTTCACGTTGTTCACGTAGGCGCCGCCCTCGCCGACCGTGCGCCGGGCGGCACCACGGCTCTCCGCGAGCCCGGTGGCCACGAGCAGGTCCACGACGGTCGGCCGCTCGTCGAGGCGGACCGTGGCGGTGGGGACCTCGGCGAGCGCGGCATCCAGGGTGCTCGCATCGAGATCGTGCAGGTCACCGCGCCCGAAGAGCGCGCCGGACGCCGCGATGACCTGCTCGGTGTGCCGCCGGCCGTGGACGAGCGTGGTGAGCTCCTCGGCCAGCCTGCGCTGCCCGGCGCGCAGATGGGGCCGTTCGGCGACCGACTTCTCCAGCTCCTCGATCTCCTCCTGCGAGAGGAACGTGAAGAGCCGCAGGTACCGCCCGACGTCGGCGTCCGAGACGTTGAGGAAGTACTGGTACCAGGCGTACGGCGAGGTCAGCTCCGGATCGAGCCAGAGGCTCCCGCCCCCGGTGGACTTGCCGAACTTGCGGCCCTCGCTGTCGGTGACCAGCGGCGTGGTGAGGGCGTGGACGGCCGCGCCCTCCACCCGCCGGACGAGCTCGACGCCGCCGACGATGTTGCCCCACTGGTCGGAGCCGCCGATCTGTAGCCGGCAGCCATGACGCCGGTACAGGTGCAGGTAGTCCTGGCTCTGCAGCAGCAGGTAGCTGAACTCGGTGTAGGACATGCCGTCGGCGGCGAGCCTGCGCTTGACCGTCTCCCGGCTGAGCATGACGTTGATCGAGAAGTGCTTGCCGACGTCACGGAGGAACTCGAGGACGGTCTGCGGCCCGGTCCAGTCCAGGTTGTCGGCGATCAGAGCGCCGGTGGGTGAGTCGTCGAACTCCACGAACCGCTCGAGCTGCCCACGGATGCGTTCGGCCCAGTTGGTGACCGTTTCGGCGCTGTTCATGGACCGCTCGCCGACCTCTCGCGGGTCGCCGATCATCCCCGTGGCTCCCCCGGCGAGCACGATGGGCCGCGCTCCCGCCTGCTGGAACCGCCGCAGCGCCAGCAGCGGGACGAGGTTGCCGGCGTGCAGGCTGGGAGCCGTGGGGTCGAAGCCCGAGTAGAGCGTGAGCACTCCCTCCGCGAGCTCGCGCCGCAGCGCGTCCCGGTCGGTGCTCTGCGCGATCAGGCCGCGCCACTCCAGCTCGTCGAGGATGTCGTTACCCACGACACCGATCCTCCCCCACACCGGCCAGGGGTTTTCAGCCGCCCGTCAGCCGCCCAGGTGCGCGGCGAACTCACCGGGCAGGTCGTCGAGCAGCATCGGCAGGCTCAGCACGCTGCTGAACGACAGCGCGACCCCCTGCTCCTCGGTGAGGTCCACCACACCGCCCTCCTGGCCGACCCGCAGGGCCGGGTAGCCGGGCTGCTGCTCGAGACCGGAGGTGGAGGTGCCGGGGATGGTGATCCATCCCACGAGGTCGTTCTCGTCGAGCAGCCCGAGTTGCTCGGTGCTGATCTCCGCGTAGAAGTTCTGCCCGGCCAGCTCGTCGAAGCGGGCGGGCACGGTGAACCCCAGCGAGCCCAGGAAGCGCCCCCGGTTGTCCTTCGAGTTCCAGACGAAGTAGCTGCCCGTACCGGTGGAGCTCACCGCGGCCAGTGCGGCCCGCTTGCCGGCGAACTGCGGGTACTGCGCACGCACGGCCGCGAACCGCGCGTCCAGGTCGGTGACCATCTGCTCGGCCTGCGCGGTGCGCCCGACCGCCGTGCCGATCAACCGCGTCGCGTCCTGCCACGGCGCCTGGTAGGCGGGGAAACCGACGGGCTGGGTGATCGTCGGTGCGATCCGGGAGAACGTGGCGTACTGCTCCGCGTCGAGCCCGGCCGACACGGCCACGATCAGGTCCGGCCGCAGGGCGGCGATCGTCTCGGGGTCGATCTCGGCGCCGAGCACCTGGGGCTGCCCGTCCTGCAGGTGGTCGGCCGCCCACGGCCACGTCGCGAAGGGCCTGTTGCCGGTGAACTCCCGGATCGCGACCGGGACGACCCCGAGCGCGAGGAGGGCGTCCTGGTCGGTGTAGCCCAGCGAGACGACGCGGCGTGGCTCGGCGGGCACCACCGTGGAGCCGAGGGTGTGCTCGACGGTCACCGGGAACGCCGCGTTCCCGGGTGCCGGTGCCGCCGCCCCGTCTGCCGGGGAACCACCGCCGGCGCAGGCGGCGAGCAGGACGGCAGCGGCGAGGAGGGGCGCGAGCACGCGCCATGGCCGGAGATGCGTGACGATCACGAGCGCAGGTTAGGCTAACCTATCGAAGTCGGTCAAAGGCGCCCCACCGGCGCGTTCCGGCCCGGCCGGTACTGGCTCACCGCGGCCGAACCGGCCACCCAGAACCGCCACGGCAGGTCGTGCGCCGCCGCCACCCCGACCCGAGGTCCGGAGCGCACCAGTGCCGGGTCGATCGGCGGCGCGGCCAGCAGCCGCACCGGCGACCCGGGATCGGTGACGTCCACGCCGTTGTGCTCCCGGCCGAACCCGAGCAGCGACGCGAGCCGGGCCGGGCCCCGCGCGAGATCGGCCGAGCGCCGCGCGGTCGGCCGTCGGGCGTGGGCGACCGCGAGGTCCGACTCGACCTCGCCCGCCCGCAGCAGCACCGCACCCGCCTCCCCGTCCTCGAGACAGCTGATGTTCGCGCAGAAGTGCATCCCGTAGACGAAGTAGACGTACAGATGCCCGGCCGGCCCGAACATCACGCCGTTGCGCGCCGTACGACCGCGGAAGCTGTGCGACGCGGGGTCGTCGGCGCCGCGGTAGGCCTCCACCTCGACGAGCCGCACGGCCACCGTGCCCTCCGGGGTGTCGGCCTCGACCGTGCACCCGAGCAGCCGGACGGCCGCGACGAGGACGTCGCCGGCCAGCTCGTCGCGGTCCAGCAGCGGCGCCGGACCGTCCTCGCCCGCTGGTCGTGGTTCCGTGCTCACGCTCGGCTCAGCGGGCGGCCAGCGCGAGGCGGACGCAGTCGGTGACGCCGTACATGGCGCGCTCCACCTCGGCCAGCTCCGGGAACGTCGGTGCGAGCCGGATCGTGCGGTCCTCCGGGTCGGTGCCGTAGGGATGGGTCGCGCCCGCCGGGGTCAGCGCGATCCCGGCCTCCCCCGCCAGCCGGACGACCTCCGTGGCCGTGCCGTCCGGCACGATCAGCGTGACGAAGTACCCGCCGGCCGGCCGCGACCAGTGCACGCCGGACACCGATCCCAGGCGCTCGGTCAGGATCCGGTTGACGGCGGCGAACTTCGGGGCGATCAGCTCCCGGTGGCGCCGCATGTGCTCGCGCAGGCCGTCGGCGTCACGCAGGAACATCACGTGCCGCAGGTGGTTGGTCTTGTCCGGCCCGATCGTGCGCTTCGCGGTGAGCGCGAGCCACCACTGCACGTTGGCCGGGGACGCGCCGAGGAACGCCACGCCCGCACCGGCGAGCGTGATCTTCGAGGTGGAACCGAAGACGAACGGGCGGTCGGGGTGCCCCGCGTCCGCGGCCAGCGCCAGGACGTCGGCGATCTCCACCTCGTGCTCGGTGAGGTGGTGCACCGCGTACGCGTTGTCCCAGAAGATCCGGAAGTCCGGCGCCGCTGCCGGCATCGAGGCGAGCCGGCGCGTCGTGTCGTCGGAGTAGACGGCGCCGTCGGGGTTGGAGTACTTGGGCACGCACCAGATGCCCTTGACCGACGGGTCGACGGCCACGATCTCCTCGACCACGTCCATGTCGGGGCCGTCGGCGGTCATCGGCACCTGTACCAGCTCGATGCCGAGTCGCTCGCAGAGCGCGAAGTGCCGGTCGTAGCCGGGGGTCGGGGCGAGGAACCGCACCCGCTCCTCGTCCACCCAGCGGCGGTCGGCGCCCGGGAGCGGGCTGAGCAGCGCGTGCACGAGCGTGTCGTGCATGAGCTCCAGGCTCGAGTTGCCGAACGCGATCAGCTGCTCCACCGGCACCCGGAGAAACGGCGAGAACAGCCCACGCAGCTCCGGGAGTCCCTGCATGCCCTGGTAGTTGCGGGTGTCGGTGCCGTCGGCCGCCCGGTAGTGCTCGCCGGGCAGGCTCAGCATGGGGGTGGCCAGGTCGAGCTGGGCGCTGGACGGCTTGCCGCGGGTGAGGTCGAGCGAGAGGCCGTGGGCGCGCAGCTCGTCGTAGGCGGCACGGGCCGCGTCGAGATCGAGCTGCGCTCCCACGTCGGCGGTGGACGAGGTCATGCGGGTTCTCTTCCGGTGGAGGCTGGCGTGAGTGCGGCCCGGGCAGCGGCTGCGGTGGCGCGCAGCGCGTCGAGCTGTTCGGCGACGCGCTCCGCCGCCGTCCCACCGCGGGCGTTCCGCGAGGCTATCGAGCCCTCGACGGTGAGGACCTCGCGGACCGCGGGGGTGAGCGCCGGGTGCACGGCGGCCAGCTCCGCGTCAGTGAGGTCGGCGAGCCCGACACCGCGCGCCTCCGCGGCCCGGACGCAGCCACCGGCCGCCTCGTGCGCCGTGCGGAACGGGACACCGGTCCGCACCAGCCACTCGGCGACGTCGGTGGCGAGGGTGAACCCGGCCGGGGCGAGCTCGGCGAGCCGGTCGGTGTGGAAGGTCAGGGTGGCGACCATCCCGGCGACCGCGGGAAGCAACAGCTCGAGCTGCTCGACCGAGTCGAACAGCGGCTCCTTGTCCTCCTGCAGATCGCGGTTGTAGGCCAGCGGCATCGCCTTGAGGGTGGCCAAGAGCCCGGCCAGGTTGCCGATCAGCCGCCCGGCCTTGCCGCGGGCCAGCTCCGCGACGTCCGGGTTCTTCTTCTGCGGCATGATCGAGCTGCCGGTGGAGAAGGCGTCGTCGAGGGTGACGTAGGAGAACTCCGCGGTGGCCCAGATGACCACCTCCTCGGCGATCCGGGAGAGGTCCACCGCGATCATCGCCAGCACGAACGCGGCCTCGGCCGCGAAGTCGCGCGACGCCGTGCCGTCGATGGAGTTGGCGGCCGACGAGTCGAACCCCAGCTCCGCGGCCACCGCCTCAGGGTCGAGCCCGAGCGACGACCCGGCCAGCGCCCCCGAGCCGTACGGCGACACCGCAGCGCGCCGGTCCCAGTCGTGCAGGCGGTCGACGTCGCGCAGCAGGGCGTGGGCGTGGGCGGCGAGATGGTGGGCGAGCAGGACGGGCTGCGCGTGCTGCAGGTGCGTGCGCCCGGGCATCGGGGCGTCCGGGTGCGCAGCGGCCTGGGCGACCAGCGCGTCGACGACGTCCAGCACACCCGCGCCGACCCGGCGGGCTCCGTCGCGCAGCCACATCCGGAACAGTGTGGCCACCTGGTCGTTGCGTGAGCGCCCGGCACGGAGCTTGCCCCCCAGCTCGGGGCCGGCCCGTTCGATGAGGCCCCGCTCCAGCGCCGAGTGCACGTCCTCGTCGTCAGGCGCGGGTCCGAACGCGCCCGACTCCACGTCGGCTTCGAGCTTGGCCAGCGCGTCGAGCATGCCCGCGAGCTCGCCGTCGGTGAGCAGGCCAGCGCGGGCGAGCACACGGGCGTGCGCCATCGAGCCGCGCAGGTCGTACGGAGCCAACCGCCAGTCGAAGTGCGTGGACTTGGATAGTGCAGCCAGGGCGTCCGCCGGGCCGGACGCGAACCGGCCACCCCACAGCTGGGACCCCGCCATCAGTCGGTACCCGCTTCCAGAGCGGCGGCGTCGAGGGACGTTCCCGGGTCGCGCTCACCGGTCTCCTCGGCCGTCGCGATCCGGTCGAAGCCGCCCGCGGGCAGCTCGCCGAAGAGGGTGCCGTGCTCGACGAGCACCGTCCCCTGCTCCTGCGGCTGCGCGGCGTAGGCCTCCAGCTTGGCGCGGGAGTCGGCGATGTCGAGGTTGCGCATGGTGAGCTGGCCGATCCGGTCCGTGGGCCCGAAGGCGGCGTTCTCGACCCGCTCCATGGAGAGCCGGTCGGGGTGGTAGGAGAAGCCGGGCCCCTGGGTGTCCAGGATCGTGTAGTCGTCGCCGCGGCGCAGGCGCAGCGTGACGGTGCCGGTCACGAGCGAGGCGACCCAGCGCTGGACCGACTCGCGCACCATCAGCGCCTGCGGGTCCAGCCAGCGCCCCTCGTAGAGCAGCCGGCCCAGCTTGCGGCCCTCGTTGTGGTAGTTGGCGACCGTGTCCTCGTTGTGGATCGCGTTGAGCAACCGCTCGTAGGCGGCGAAGAGCAGCGCCATCCCGGGCGCCTCGTAGATGCCGCGCGACTTCGCCTCGATGATCCGGTTCTCGATCTGGTCGGACATGCCCAGGCCGTGGCGTCCGCCGATCGCGTTGGCCTCGCACACGAGGGCGACCTGGTCGGCGAACCGCTTACCGTTGATCGCCACCGGATACCCGGCCTCGAAGGTGATCGCGACGTCCTCGGTCTCGATCGAGACCGACGGGTCCCAGAACTTGACCCCCATGATCGGCTCGATGGTCTCCAGGGACACGTCGAGGTTCTCGAGGGTCTTGGCCTCGTGGGTCGCCCCCCAGATGTTGGCGTCGGTGGAGTACGCCTTCTCGGCCGCGTCCCGGTAGGGCAGCCCGTGGGCGGTGAGCCACCTGCTCATCTCGTGGCGGCCGCCCAGCTCCTGGACGAAGTCGGCGTCGAGCCACGGCTTGTAGATGCGCAGCTCGGGATTGGCCAGCAGGCCGTAGCGGTAGAACCGCTCGATGTCGTTGCCCTTGAAGGTCGAGCCGTCGCCCCAGATGTTGACGTCGTCGGCCTGCATCGCCCGTACCAGCAACGTCCCGGTGACGGCGCGGCCCAGCGGGGTGGTGTTGAAGTACGTCCGGCCCCCGGACCGGATGTGGAAGGCGCCGCACGCCAGCGCGGCCAGCCCCTCCCCGACCAGCTGCGGCCTGATGTCGAGCACGCGGGCGATCTCGGCGCCGTACTGCTTGGCGCGCGCGGGCACGCCGGACATGTCCAGCTCGTCGTACTGGCCGAGGTCAGCGGTGTAGGTGCACGGGATCCCGCCCTTGTCGCGCATCCAGGCGACCGCCACGGAGGTGTCGAGGCCTCCGGAGAAGGCGATGCCGATCCGCTCGCCCTTGGGGAGGGAGGTCAGGACCTTGCTCACGAGATGGTTGCTCCTTGGTCAGAGTTCGCGCAGGCGCGCGACGAGTTGGGCGCCGGTGAGGGGTTCGCGGGCCACCACCAGGAGAGTGTCGTCGCCTGCGATGGTGCCGACGACGTCGTGCAGCGCGGCCCGGTCCAGCGCGCTGGCCAGGTAGTGCGCTCCCCCCGGCGGGGTACGCAGGACGGCCAGGTTCCCACTCGCGTCCGCGGACACCAGCAGGTCCCCCAGCAGCCGGGCCAGCCGTGCGGTGCCGCCCTCGATGCCGCGCACCGGACTGCCGTCGTCCGGGATCACGTATACCGGAGTGCCCCCGTCGGCGCCGCGCAGCTTGACCGCGCCCAGCTCGTCGAGGTCCCGCGAGAGCGTGGCCTGCGTGGTGCCGATGCCGTCGGCCTCCAGCAGCGCGAGCAGCTCGGACTGGCTGTGCACCGACCGGTGCGCGATGAGCTCGACGATGCGGGCCTGCCGCGCGGCCCGGGAGCGCCCGGGTGCCGACGGACCGGCCAGCGCCGTGTCGCGGTCGTCGCCCACGGCTGTCATGACTGCTGCACCAGCCAGGTCAGCAGCGCCTTCTGGGCGTGCAGGCGGTTCTCCGCCTCGTCCCACACCGCACTCGCGGGACCGTCGATGACCTCGTCGGTGATCTCGTCGCCACGGTGGGCCGGCAGGCAGTGCAGCACGATCGCATCCAGCGCGGCCCTCTCCAGCAGCGCGGCGTTGATCTGCAACGGGCGGAACGGAGCGGTGCGATCCATGCCGTCGCCCTCCTGGCCCATGGAGACCCAGGTGTCGGTGACCACGACGTCGGCCCCGTCTACGGCGGCGTGCGGGTCGGCCACCAGTTCGACACCGCCACCGGTCTCGGACCCGCGGTTCTTCGCGTCCCGCAGCACGCCGGCGTCGGGCTGGAAGCCCTCGGGCGCACACACCCGGACGTGCAGCCCGGCGGTGGCCCCGCCGAGCAGCAACGAGTGGGCCATGTTGTTGGCGCCGTCGCCCAGGTAGGTGAGGGTGAGCCCGGCGAGCCGGCCGAAGCGCTCCCGGATCGTCTGCAGGTCGGCGAGCACCTGGCAGGGGTGGAACTGGTCGGTGAGCGCGTTGACCACCGGCACGGTCGCGACGGCCGCCATCTCCTCGATCCGCGACTGGTCGCCCGTGCGCCAGACGATCGCGTCGACGAAGCGGGAGAGCATCCGCGCGGTGTCGGCGATCGTCTCGCCGCGTCCCATCTGGCTGGACCGGGCGTCGACGATCAACGGATGCCCGCCCAGCTGCGCGATCCCGGCCTCGAACGACAGCCGCGTGCGGGTCGACGGCTTGTCGAACAGCACGGCGACCGGGCGCGGACCGGCGAGCGACCGGTGCGCGTACCGGTCTGCCTTCATCACGTCGGCGAGGTCCAGCACCGCCCGCTGCTCGTCGGGGGTGAGGTCGTCGTCGCGGAGCAGGTGCCTAGTCATCGGCAGCGTCCAGGAACGACGGCAGCGCGGTGAGGAACTCCCGCGCCTGCTCCTCGGTGAGGACGAGCGGCGGCACCAGCCGGACCCGGTCCGGCACCGCGTTGTTGACGAGGAACCCGCCGTCGCGGGCCGCGGCGGCCACCGCGGCCGAGACGGGCTTCGTGAGGCCGATGCCGATCAGCAGCCCGGCGCCGCTGACGTCGCGGACCAGCGGGTGGCCCAGCGACTCGACGGTCGTGGCGATCTCCTTGCCGACCAGGTTCACGTGTTCGAGCAGGCCCTCGTCGGCGATCGTGCGCAGCACGGCGAGCGCCGCCGCCGCGCAGACCGGGTTGCCGCCGAAGGTGGTGCCGTGCTGCCCGGGCTCGAGCAGCGCACCGGCCGCGCCGATGCCGATGCACGCGCCGATCGGGAGGCCGCCGCCGAGGCCCTTCGCCAGCGTCACGACGTCGGGGACGACGCCGTCGCGCTGGTGGGCGAACCACGCGCCGGTGCGGCCGATGCCGGTCTGCACCTCGTCCAGGACGAGGAGCGCCCCGCGGGCGGCGGTGATCTCCCGGGCCGCCCGGAGGTAGCCGGCAGGCGGGTTCACCGCGCCGGCCTCTCCGAGAATGGGTTCCAGGAACACCGCGGCGGTGTCGGGGCCGACCGCCGCGTCGAGCGCGGCGACGTCGCCGTAGGGCACGTGCGAGACGCCCGGGGTCATCGGCTCGAACGGGGTGCGCTTGGGCTCCTGGCCGGTGAGCGCGAGCGCGCCCATCGTGCGGCCGTGGAAGGCGTTCTCGGCCGCGATGATGTGCGGCCGGCCCGTGCGGCGCGCCATCTTGAACGCCACCTCGTTGGCCTCGGCGCCGGAGTTGCAGAACAGCACCCGGGCCTGCGGCTGGTCGAGCAGCTCCAGGAGCTTCTCGGCCAGGTCGAGCGGCGGCTGCGTGATGTAGAGGTTGCTCGTATGCCCGAGGGTGGAGATCTGCCGCGTCACGGCCTCGACGACGGCCGGGTGCGCGTGCCCCAGCGCGTTGACGGCGATGCCGCCGACCAGGTCGAGGTAGCGGCGCCCGTCGGCGTCCCAGACCTCGGCGCCGCTGCCGCGCACGAGCGCCAGCGGCGGCGTGCCGTAGTTGTCCATCATCGCGCTCTGCCACCGGGTGGTCAGATCGCGCGGCTCACCCGGTGCGCTCATGACGGCACCACCATCGTTCCGACTCCCTCACTGGTGAACACCTCGAGCAGCACCGAGTGCGGCACCCGCCCGTCGATCACGTGGGCCTGCGGCACCCCACCACGAACCGCGCGCAGGCAGGCCTCCATCTTCGGCGCCATCCCGCTCTCCAGCGCCGGCAGCATCGGCTCCAGCTCGTCGGCCGTGAGCGAGCTGATCACCGAATCCGGATCCGGGTAGTTCGCGTACAGCCCCTCGACGTCGGTGAGCACCACGAGCTTCGCGGCACCCAGCGCCGCTGCGAGCGCGGCGGCTGCGCTGTCCGCGTTGATGTTGTACACGGTGCCGTTCTCGTCCGGTGCGACCCCCGCCACCACCGGGATCCGACCCGCGCGGACGATGTCGAGCACCGCGTCCGGGTTGACCGCCACGACGTCGCCGACCAGGCCGATGTCGACCGGCTCACCCCCGACCAGCGCGGTGCGCTTCTCGGCGGTGAAGAGCCCCGCGTCCTCCCCTGACAGGCCGACGGCGTACGGGCCATGCTGGTTTACCAGCCCGACGAGCTCGCGCCCGACCTGTCCGACCAGCACCATCCGGACGATGTCGATCGTCTCCGGGGTGGTGACGCGCAGCCCGCCACGGAACTCCCCCGGCAGACCGAGTCGCGTGAGCATCGCGGTGATCTGCGGGCCGCCGCCGTGCACGACGACCGGCCGGATCCCGGCGAGCCGCAGGAACACCATGTCCTGGGCGAACGCCTGCTTGAGCTCCTCGTCGACCATCGCGTTGCCGCCGTACTTCACCACCACGACCTGGCCGTGGAAGCGCTGCAGCCACGGCAGCGCCTCGGCCAGCACCCCGGCCTTCTCCCCCGCGCGCTTGAGCCGCACGGCGGTGGACCCGGTGTCGCCTGCGGCCGTGGCCGTCTCAGGAGGGGTAGGCACTGTTCTCCTCCACGTAGGCGTGCGAGAGGTCGGTGGTGCGGATCTCCGCGGTGCCCGCGCCGAGGCCGAGCTCGATCGCGACGAGGATGTCCGGTCCCGTCAGGTCGGCGTCGGTGCGCCCGCCTGCCGCCACCCCGCCGCGGCACAGCAGCGAGCCGTTGATCGTGATGTCGAGCCGGTCGGGGTCGACATCGGCGTCCGAGTAGCCGACGGCGGCGGCGACCCGGCCCCAGTTGGCGTCCGAGCCGAACAGCGCGGTCTTGACCAGGCTGTCGCGGGCCACCGTCCGGGCGACCGTCACGGCGTCGTCCTCGTCGGCCGCTCCCGTGACCCGCACCATGATCCGCTTGGTGACGCCCTCGGCGTCGGCCTGCATCTGCCCCGCCAGGTCGAGGCACACCTGCGTGAGCGCCTCGGTGAACAGCTCGGGTTCCGGGGTGACCCCGGACGCGCCCGAGGCGAGCAGCAGCACGGTGTCGTTGGTGGACATCACCCCGTCGATGTCCAGGCGGTCGAAGCTGACGCGCACGGCGGCGCGCAGTGCCGGTTCGAGCGCGGCCCGGTCGAGCACAGCGTCCGTGGTCAGCACGGTCAGCATCGTGGCCATCGACGGGGCGATCATCCCCGCGCCCTTCGTGGTGCCCCCGATGCTCCAGCCGGCCCCGTCGGCGTGGGCGCACTGCTTGGCGACGGTGTCGGTCGTCATGATCGCGGTGGCGGCGGCGAGCCCGGCCTCCGCGGTAGCGCCCAGCTCGGCCACGGCCTTCTCGACGCCGGCGAGCACCAGGTCGCGGGGCAGCTGCCGCCCGATCAGCCCCGTGGAGCCCACGGCGACCTCGATCGCCCCGCAACCCAGCAGCTCGGCGGCCTTCTCGGCCGTCGCGTGCGCGGTCTGGAAGCCCTCCGGACCGGTGCAGGCGTTGGCGCCACCGGAGTTGAGCACCACGGCGCGCAGCCGTCCGCCGGTCAGCACCTGCTGGGACCACAGCACCGGCGCGGCCTTGACCTTGTTGCGCGTGAACAGGCCGGCGGCCCCGAACTCGGGCCCGTCGTTCACCACGAGGGCGAGGTCGGACGCCCCGCTGGACTTGAGACCCGCCACCACTCCTGCCGCCCGGAATCCCCGGGGGGTGACGAGGCCCTTGCCGGGTTCGTTCGCACTCACGGAGCCACCCCCGTGAGCGGCAGGCCCGTGGTCTCCGGCAGCCCGAGCGCCAGGTTCATGCACTGCACAGCGGCTCCTGCCGTGCCCTTGGTGAGGTTGTCGATCGCGGCGACGACCACCAGCCGCTGCGCGTCGGCGTCGACGGTGACCTGCAGCTGCGCCGTGTTGGCGCCGAGCGTGGCCGCCGTGGTGGGCCAGGTGCCCTCGGGGAGCAGGAACACGAAAGGCTCGTCGGCGTAGGCCTTCTCGTAGGTCTCCCGCGCCCCCGCGCCGTCACCGGCCAGAGGGGCGGAGCAGGTGGCCAGGATGCCGCGCGGCAGCGGAGCGAGCACCGGCGTGAAGCTCACGGTGACGGGCCGGCCGGCCGCGGCGGAGAGGTTCTGCACCATCTCGGGCGTGTGCCGGTGCACGCCGCCCACCCCGTACGCCGAGAGCGACCCCATCACCTCGGCACCCAGCAGGTGCGGCTTCAGGGACTTCCCGGCGCCGGACGTCCCGCTCACGGCGGTGACGACCACGTCGGGCGTGACGAGCCCGGCGGCGAGCGCCGGGAAGAGCGCGAGGCTGGCCGCCGTCGGGTAGCAGCCGGGAACGGCGACCCTGCGGGTGCCGCGCAGCGCGTCGCGCGCGCCGGGCAGCTCGGGCAGCCCGTAGGGCCAGCTCCCGGCGTGCTCGCCGCCGTACCAGCGGTCCCACGCCGCCGCGTCGGTGAGCCGGTGGTCGGCACCGCAGTCGATCACGACGGTGTCGTCACCGAGCTGCGCGGCCAGCTCCGCCGATCGCCCGTGCGGCAGCGCGAGGAAGACGACGTCGTGCCCGGCGAGGGTCTCCGGCGTGGTCTCCTCCAGGACTCGCTCGGCCAGCGGCAGCAGGTGCGGCTGGTGCACGCCCAACGGCGTGCCCGCGCTCCCTCCCGCCGTGAGGCCACCGATCTCCACCTCGGGGTGCGCGAGGAGCAGCCGCAGCAGCTCTCCTCCCGCGTACCCGCTCGCACCCGCAACCGCTATCCGCATCACCTGCATGACTATGCACGAGAGCGTAAGTCGATGCAATCAGATAGCCGGGCGCGAGACGGACGCCGCAGTTCGGAGCCCTCACCCCATCGTCTTCTGGCCGTCCAGGGACTCTCGGATGATGTCGGCGTGCCCGGAGTGCTGGGCGGTCTCGGCGACGATGTGCTGGAGCACGCGCCGGAACGACCAGCGCTTGCCCTTCTCGAACCACGGCGCTTCGGGCAGCGGGTGGGAGGCGTCCAGGTCGGGGAGGGTGGCCACCAGTTCGTCGGTGCGCCGCGCCACCTGCTCGTACTCGGCGAGCACGCCGGCGAGGGTCTCGTCGGGGAGCAGCTGGAACGTGGCCACGTGCGCGTCGATCACCTCCTGCGGCGGCTCGCCGCCCTCCCAGCCACCGCCCGTGGCGGACGGCCCGTCGAGGATGAAGTCGGCCCACCCGCGCTCGACCCCGGTGACGTGCTTCACCAGGCCACCCAGGCAGAGCTCGCTGGCCGTGGTGCGCAGCCGGGCCTGCTCATCGGTGAGGCCCGCCACGGTGTGGCGCAGGAACCGGCGCTGGGTCGCCAACGCCTCCAGCAGGTCCGCGCGCTCACCCGTCACGGTCGCCCCCGCGGTGCTCGTGTTGCTCGTCGTGCTCGTCGTCATCGTCTCTCCGCCTTCGGGTCGGTCGGTCCGTCGTGAAGTACGGTACGAACCATTGGTGCCACTTTCTGGCCTGAATTGCCGGGAGACTGGGGGACATGGCGAACACGAGCTCCCGGATGCTTCGGCTGCTCTCACTCCTGCAGACCCACCGGTACTGGCCGGGCACGGAGCTGGCGGACCGGCTCGAGGTGTCCGTCCGCACCCTGCGCCGTGACATCGACCGGCTGCGCGAGCTCGGTTACCCGGTGGAGGCCAACCGCGGCGTCGACGGCGGCTACCAGCTCGCCCCGGGAGCGGCGCTCCCACCGCTGGTCCTCGACGACGAGGAGGCCGTGGCCCTCGCCGTCGGACTGCAGACCGCCGTGCAGAGCGGGGTCTCGGGAGTCGCGGAGTCGTCGGTCCGCGCTCTCGCCAAGGTGGTGCAGGTGATGCCACCCCGGCTGCGACGACGGGTGGAGGCCCTGCGTGCGATGACGGTTCCCGCCACCTGGGGCGGTGCGGCCGGCTCGACCGTCGACCCCGGGGACCTCACCGTCCTCGCCCAGGCCTGCCGCGACACCGAACGGCTCGAGTTCGGCTACACCGCGTCGAGCGGCGAGCGCACCGAACGCCACGTGGAGCCGTTGCGCCTCGTCCCGCTGGGGCGCCGCTGGTACCTCGTCGCCTACGACCTCGTCCGGCACGACTGGCGCAGCTTCCGCCTCGACCGGCTCGACCGGCCCCGCAGCACGGGCACCCGGTTCCGCGCCCGCGAGCTTCCCGCCGAGGATGCCGCCACGTTCATCCAGGAGAGGATGGGGCAGCTTCCGGCCTCGTACGCCGTCGAGGTGCTGGTCGACGCCCCGGCGGGGACCGTCCGGCGACACATCGGCCGGTGGGCCACGGTCGAGGAGGCCGACGAGCACCGGTGCGTGGTGCGGATGCGCACGGACTCGCTGGACTGGCCGGCGATGGCGCTCGGCTCGCTCGGCGCGGAGTTCACCGTGCAGTCACCGCCCGAGCTGCTCGACCATCTCCGCCGCTGGGCAGGGACGTTCGACCGGGCCGCGGGCCGCGGCGCGGCCGGCCATGTCGGGAATGCGTGATCCGTCGATCAGGTTGGGCCGGGCGTGGAACTCGGAGTGCACACCTTCGCCGACGTCAGCCTCGACCCGAACGGCGTGGGGCCTGCGCAACGGGTGCGTGAGGTGGTCGAGGAGATCACGCTCGCGGACGAGGTGGGCCTCGACGTCTTCGGGATCGGCGAGCACCACCGCCGTGACTACGCCGCGTCGGCACCGGCGATGATCCTGGCGGCCGGGGCCGAGCACAGCTCCCGGATCCGGCTCACCAGCGCCGTCACCGTGCTGAGCTCCGACGACCCGGTGCGGGTGTTCCAGCAGTACTCCACGCTCGACCTGCTCTCCGGCGGCCGGGCCGAGATCATGGCCGGGCGCGGGTCGTTCACCGAGTCGTTCCCGCTGTTCGGCTACGACCTCGCCGACTACGACGAGCTGTTCGCGGAGAAGCTCGACCTGCTGCTGGCGCTGCGCGGCGCCGAGCGCGTCACCTGGTCCGGGCGCCTTCGGCCCCCGCTGCACGACCAGCCGGTGTACCCGCGTCCGGTGCAGAACCCGTTGCCCGTGTGGGTGGCCGTCGGGGGCAACCCGCAGTCGGTCGTCCGCGCCGGAGCGCTCGGACTGCCGCTGGCGCTGGCGATCATCGGCGGCGAGCCGGAGCGGTTCGTCCCACTGGCCGACCTGTACCGCGAGGCGCTGCGGCGCACCGACCACTCCGCCCTGCCGTTCAGCCTCAACCTCCACGGCTTCGTCGCCGACACCTCGCAGGCGGCCGGTGACATCTACTACCCGGCCCACTCCGAGGTGATGAACCGGATCGGGCGCGAGCGCGGCTGGGGCCCGACGAACCGCGCCGCGTTCGACGCGCAGGTCGCCCTGCGCGGCGCGTACGTGGTGGGCTCGCCCGAGCAGGTGGCTGAGAAGATCCTCTTCCAGCACGAGCTGTTCGGGCACCACCGCACACTCATCCAGTTCGCGATCGGCAGCGTCCCGCATCGGGACGTGCTGCGGGCCATCGAGCTGTTCGGCACCGAGGTCGCACCGCTGGTGCGGGCCGAGGTGGCGCGCCGCGAGGGCGCGACGGCGGCCGTCACCTCCTGACAGCCTCCGCGCCGGCTAGTGCACCGAGCGGATCGTTCCGCCGTCGACCCGAAGCGTCGCGCCGCTCACGTAGGCGGCGAACGGGGAGGCCAGGTACACCACGGCGGCGGCGATCTCCTCCGGGCGACCGAACCGGCCCACGTCGTTGGGCACCCACTCGGTCGCCGCGTGCCGCTCGATCTCCTCGAACGACTCCCCCCATTCGTGCGCAGGGGCGATGTCGACCAGGAGGTCGCGGACCGCGTCGGTCAGGATCACTCCCGGCGCCACGACGTTGGACGTCACGCCCGAGCCCGCGAGCTCCCGCGCGAGGGAGACCGCAAGGTTGTGCCGGGCGGCCAGCGTCGCGTTGTAGTGCGGCTGGACGGCCATCGGCTGGATCGCCAGCCCGCCGCCGATCTGGATCACCCGACCCCAGCCGCGTTCGCGCATGAGTGGCACCAACCGCTGGATCAGCCGGACCCCGGAGATCACGTTCACCTCGTAGGTCGTCGCCCACACCGCAGGCGTCGCCTCCGCCCATGACAGGTAGTCGTAGGACCCCGCGTTGTTGACGAGGATGTCGACCGGACCGCCGGCCAGCGCCTGGGCGACGACCGCATCGGCCCCGTCGTCGGTGACGAGATCGCCGATGGCGACGTCGGCGCGACCACCACTCGTCCGGATTGCGTCGACCACCGCCGTCACCCGGGCCTCGTCGCGGCCGTGCACCACGACATCGGCGCCCTCGGCGGCCAGCATCCTGGCGGTCGCCTCCCCCAGTCCCGCGCTCGACCCGGTGACCAGCGCCCGTCGGCCCGTCAGCTGCACATCCATCAGTCACTCCGTCCCGACTCCTTGTCTACGACCGTAGACCTGTGGGAGCAGCAAAGTCTACACTCGTAGACGTGACTCTCGACCCTCCTGCCGAGCGCCCCCGCAACGCCGCGGCCACGAAAGCGGCGATCCTGGAGTCGGCCGTCGTCGCGTTCACGCGATCCGGCTACGACGGCGCAGGCGTGCGGGAGATCGCACAGGCGGCCGGTGTGACCGCGATGCTGGTCAACCGCTACTTCGGCTCGAAGGAACAGCTGTTCCGCGAGGTGGTGGACGTCGTACTCGCACCGCCGACGATCGTCCCGGAGGACTCCGCCACGCTCGCCCACCGCGTCGCCGAGACGCTCACCGCCCGGACGACGCCCGAGGCGGAGCACCTCGACCCCTTCCTGCTGATGCTGCGGTCGGCCTCCAACCCGCGCGCCAACGAGATCGTCCGTGCCGGTATCGAGAGGTATGCCGGGCGTCGCCTTGCCGCGTTGCTCCCCGGGCCGAGGCCGGACGAGCGCTCCGAGCTGCTGCTCTCGCTCATCGCCGGCGTCTGGCTGTTGCGCAAGGTGGTCGGGACGACGGCGCTGGCCGCCATGGAGCCTGCGGACCTGACCCGGCGGCTGGAGGAGGTGTTCGGGGCGGCCATCGCCCCGGATCCGGACGAGCCGGCCGATCGCGGCAGGGCGGAGAGCGGCGGGGCGGTCGAATAGTTCCGAACCGCCCCGCGGTGGCGGGCCCTCCGGTTACCGTCGCCCGGTGCGGCGCGCGTGGCTCGGAGCGGTGGCGGTCGTCCTTGCGGTCACGGCCGCGGGCTGCACCACGGTGGTGTCGGGCAACGGTGTGGCCGCACCGCCCGCCGGCGAGGCCGCCCCGCCGCCGGGAGCCGCCCCGCCGCCACAGCCGGTGCCGACCACGCCCACCGGTCCGCGCAGCGGGCTCGACGTCGACGTGCTCGACGACGAGTGCCTGCTCAACGCCGCGGAGTTCGGCGACCTGGTCGGAACGGCGGTGCGGCCGCCCGCGCAGGGCTCGGTCGAGCGGGGCGACGGGTCGCGCAGCTCCAGCTGCGTGGCCACCACCGGCACGGAACCGGTCGCGATGATCAACGTCTACGCGGTGCGGTCGGGCACGCCTGCCGACTACGTCCGCGCCGGGCCGGCCGGTCGCCGCGACCTGCCCGGCGTCGGCGAGGCCGCGGCCGTGATCGACACCGCCACCGGGCCGACGCTGCAGCTCGCGAGCCCGCGCTACCTCGTGACCATCCTCGTCGACGGCCGCGTGCCCTCCGACGACGCCTGGCGCGCGGCGGCGGCCGCCGCTCTCTCCCGGCTCCCCGTGTGAGACCAGGAGGTCAGCGCTGGCTGGCTGCGTACCGCTCGGCGGCCACGGCCACGGCGGAGTCGCGTGCGGCGTTGGCCTCCTCGCTGGTCAACGTCCGGTCGGGAGCACGGAACCGGAGGGTGAACGCCAGCGACCGGCGCCCCGCCCCGACCTGCTCACCGGTGTAGACGTCGAAGAGCCGGACCTCCTCCAGCAGCTCGCCACCGCCGGCGCTCAGCGCCTCGGCCAGCTCGGCGGCGGGCACGGAGGCGTCGGCCACGAGTGCGACGTCCACCGCGATCGGCGGGTACGGCGACACCCGAGGCGCAGGGCGCCGGTCGTCCAGCGGGATGAGGTCGAGGTCGAGCTCCATCGCGCAGGTGCGCTCGGGCAGCCCGAGCACCTCGACGACCTTCGGGTGCAGCTCGCCGGCGTGCCCGACGATCCAGTCGCCCACGCGCAGGGCGGCGCACCGGCCCGGGTGGAACGGCGGGTGCGTCGCCGCGGTGACGCGCAGCTCCACCCCGGCGGCCTGGCCGACCAGCAGCCCGGCCTGCACGGCGTCCGCCCAGCTCGCCGAGCGGCCCGGCCCCCACCAGCCGCGCGCCTCCCGGTCGCCGGCGAGCACCGCCGAGACGTGGACGGGCTGAGCCGGCAGGGCGGCCTCGATCTGCGCGAGCTCGGCGTCGGACGGGCGGCCGTCGACGGCGGGATCGGGCATCGGCAGCGGCTTCGCGTGCGGCAGGACGACCTGGCCGATGTGGTAGAGCGCGAGATCGGTGGCGCCGCGGGAGCGGTTGCGCACCAGGGTGTCGAGCAGGCCGGGCAGCAGCGTGCCGGCGAGCTCGGCGCGCTCGGCGTCGAGGGGGTTGAGCACGTGCACCGTCCGGCGGCGCGGGTCGTCGGCGGCCAGGCCGAAGGCGTCCCAGACCGTCGGATCGACGAACGGGAACGGCAGCACCTCGACGTACCCGGCCTCGGCCAGCGCACGTGACACCGCGCGACGGCGCTGCTGGGCAGGGGTCAGCCCGCGCCCACCGGGTGCGGACGGCAGCACCGAGGGAATCACGTCGAGCCCCTCCAGCCGCAGCACCTCCTCCACGAGGTCGGCGGGCTGCCCGAGGTCGGGCCGCCACGACGGCGGCGTGGCCACGACGTGGCCGCGCCCGTCGTCACCGGTGACGAGCTCCACCGCACAGCCGACCTGGGCGAGCCTGCGCACGGTGGCCCCGGGCGGGTAGGCGACACCCGCGACCCGGTCGGGCAGCTCCAGCGGCATCTCGACGGGGGCGGGCTGCGGCGCCGCGCCCACGTCGGTGCGACCACGAGCGACCGCGGCCCGGCCGTGCTCGACGAGCAGTTGCGCCGCGCGCTCGGCCGCCACCGGCGGCAGCTGCGGGTCGACCGTGCGCTCGAAGCGCCTCGACGCCTCGCTGGGCAGCTTGTGCCGCCGCGCGACCCGCGCGATCACCGCAGGGTCGAAGTGCGCGGCCTCGATGAGGACGTCGATCCGGCCGTGCTCGTTGGCTCCGGAGATCTCCGTGGACGCCCCACCCATCACCCCGGCCAGGCCGATCGGGCCGGAGTCGTCGGTGATCAGCAGGTCGTCGGGGTCCAGGGTGCGCTCGACGTCGTCGAGCGTGCGCAGCTTCTCCCCCGCCTCCGCCCGGCGCACCACGATCGGGCCCGACAGGCACGAGGCGTCGTAGGCGTGCAGCGGCTGGCCGAGCTCGATCATCACGTAGTTCGTGACGTCGACGATCAACGAGATCGGGCGCATGCCGGCGGCCAGCAGGCGCCGCTGCATCCACCAGGGCGACGGCGCGGTGGGGTCGACCCCGTTCACCCGGCGCGCGACGAACCGGGGGCACCCGGAGTCGGCCAGCTCGACCGGCCAGGCGTCGCCGATCGCCGGCGGCACCGTGACCCGCATGGCCGGGTCGGCGTAGTCGGCGTCCAGGGAGCAGGCGAGCTCGCGGGCCAGCCCACGCACCGAGAAGCAGTAGCCGCGATCCGGCGTGACGTTCAGCTCGATGACCGCGTCAGGGGCGTCGGGCGAGAGGCCGAGCAACGGCCGGGCGTCCTCGCCGGGTTCGGCGGTGTCCGGCGGCAGCACCAGGATGCCGGCGTGGTCGGCGCCGATGCCGAGCTCCCGCGCCGAGGCGATCATGCCGTCGGAGACGTGCCCGTAGGTCTTGCGGGCCGAGATCGCGAACCCGCCGGGCAGCACGGCGCCCGGCAGCGCGACCACGACGAGGTCGCCGGCGGCGAAGTTGCTCGCGCCGCAGATGATGCCGCGCGGCTGCGCCTCGCCCACCTCGACCTGGCACCAGCGGATCGGCTTCTTCAGCCCGGTCAGCACCTCGAACTCGAGCACCCGGCCGACGACCAGCGGGCCGGTCAGCTCCGGCGCCCGGTGGACGTCCTCGATCTCGAGACCGACCCGGACGAACGCCTCGGCCGTCTCGTCGGCGGGTGGGACGTCACCGAGCAGCTCGGCGAGCCAGGACTGGGAAACGCGCACGGGATTGCTCCTGGGGGATCAGATGCTAGATGCCGAACGCGCGGCTGAACCGGACGTCACCCTCGACCATGTCGCGCATGTCGGGGATGCCGTTGCGGAACATCAGCGTGCGCTCCAGGCCCATGCCGAACGCGAAGCCCGAGTAGACGTCGGGGTCGACCCCGCAGGCACGCAGGACGTTGGGGTTGACCATGCCGCAGCCGCCCCACTCGACCCAGCCGGCGCCGCCCTTCTTCTCCGGGAACCACACGTCCACCTCGGCGGACGGCTCGGTGAAGGGGAAGAACGACGTGCGCAGCCGCGTGCGGGACGCGGCACCGAACATCGCGCGGGCGAACGCGTCGAGGGTGCCCTTGAGGTGCGCCATCGTGATGCCCTTGTCGACGGCGAGGCCCTCGACCTGGTGGAACACCGGCGTGTGGGTGGTGTCGAGCGCGTCGGTGCGGAACGTCCGCCCCGGGCACACCACGTAGACGGGCAGGTCGCGCTCCAGCAGGGCCCTGGCCTGCACCGGCGACGTGTGGGTGCGCAGCACGGTGCCCGAGGTCTCGGAGTCACCCAGGTAGAACGTGTCCTGCATGGTGCGGGCCGGGTGGTCCTTGCCGAAGTTCAGCGCGTCGAAGTTCAGCCACGACGACTCGACCTCGGGACCCTCCGCCACCTCCCAGCCCATGCCGACGAACACGTCGGCGATGCGCTCGGAGATCTGCGTGACCGGGTGGCGCGCGCCGCGCGGCGTGCGGTCCCACGGCAGCGTGACGTCGATCGTCTCCTCGACGAGCACGCGCTCGTCACGCTCGGCGACCAGCACCTCCCGGCGGGCGTCGAACGCCTCCTGCGCCCGCTGGCGGGCGGCGTTGACCCGCTTGCCGGCCTCGGCCCGCTCGGGCCCGGGCAGCGAGCCGAGCTCGCGGCGCGCCAGCAGCAGCGGAGCGCGGTCGCCCAGGTGGGCGGGCTTGACGGCGGCGAGCGCGGCCAGGTCGGATGCCCCCGCGAAAGCCTGGACCGCCGCGGCGACCGCAGCGTCCAGCGACTCCGGGTGCAGCTGGCTCATCACGTCCGTGCTCTCAGTCATGGTGACTCGATCCTAGTGTCGCCCCGCCGTGGCCCTGTCGCCGCTGTGCCGCCACGCTCGCGTACAGGCACACCGCCGCGGCCGTGGCCAGGTTGAGGCTCTCCGCCCGCCCGTGGATGGGGACCCGGACGCGGTGGTCGGCCCGCTCCGCCACGGTGGCCGGAACGCCGTGTGCCTCGCCACCGAATATCCACGCGACGGGGCCGGCGAGCACCGCGTCGGCGGCGGGGTCGTGCAGGTCCAGCTCGCCGTGGGCGTCGGCGGCGAGCAGCGTGAGGCCGGCCGCGCGGCAGGCGTCCAGCACGGTGCCGGTGTCACGGTCGCGGGCCAGCGGGAGGTGGAAGACGCTGCCCGTGGACGCCCGCACCGCCTTGCCGTTGTGCGGGTCGACGGTCTCGCCCGCGAGCAGGACCGCACCGGCACCGGCGGCGTCGGCCACCCGGATGACGGTGCCGGCGTTGCCCGGGTCGGCGATACCGGCACACACCGCCACCAGCGCGGGGCGGCCCGCCAGCGCGTCGGCGACCGGGATGTCGAGCAGATCGCACACGGCCACCAGTCCCTGCGGGGTGACGGTGTCGGACAGCGACTCGGCGGCGCGCTCGGTGACCGGACTGATCCGGGCGCCGACGTCCGCCGCCGCCGTGACCAGCTCGGGATGCCGGACCGCCGCGGCGTCGGTGACGAACAGCTCGTGCATCCGGCCGGACCGCGGGCCCGCCCACTGCACGGCCTCGCGGACGGCCTGCGCTCCCTCCACGAGAAACCGCCCGGCCCGATCGCGGCCGGCGCGGCGAAGCAGCTTGCGGGCTGCGACGACGCGCGGCGTGCGTTCGGTTCCGGGCGGTACGGGCACGATCGCGCCGGACGGACGGCTCAGGCCGCGGTCCCGTCCTGCGCGCCGGCCTGGGCCGGCACGTTGGCCTTGGCCACCTCGACGAGCGCGGTGAACGCAGCCGGGTCGCTGATGGCGAGCTCCGACAGGATCTTGCGGTCGACCTCGACACCCGAGGCCTTGAGGCCCTGGATGAAGCGGTTGTAGGTCATGCCGTTGGCGCGGGCCGCGGCGTTGATGCGGGTGATCCACAGCTGCCGGAAGTCGCCCTTCTTGGCACGACGGTCGCGGTAGGCGTAGTTCAGCGAGTGGAGCATCTGCTCCTTCGCCTTGCGGTACAGCCGCGAGCGCTGCCCGCGGTAGCCGCTCGCCAGCTCAAGGGTGGTGCGACGCTTCTTCTGAGCGTTGACCGCGCGCTTCACGCGTGCCATGGGGGTGTCCTTACGTCTCTCGGTCAGGCGGGAGGGGTCAGCAGTGGAGCTGCGCTGTCAGCGGCCGAGCATCTTCTTGACGCGCTTGACGTCGGCCTTGTTCACGGGCACGACGCCGGAGAGGTCGCGGGTCTCCTTGCTCGACTTGACCTCGAGGCGGTGCCGCAGGCCGGCCTGCTGACGCATGAGCTTGCCGCCGCCGGTCACCTTGACCCGCTTGGACATCCCACTGTGCGTCTTGTTCTTGGGCATGACAGTTCCGTTCACCGGTGACGCCCCGGTGCGGGGGCGTCAGATTTGTCGTGCTGGCGTTGCGGCCGTCAGGCCTGCTGCGCGTCCGCCGGGGTGGCGGGGCGCGGGCGGGCTGCCGGCTTCTTGTTCGGAGCGATCACCATCGTCATGTTGCGGCCGTCCTGCTTGGGCGCAGCCTCGACCGTGCCCAGCTCCGCCACGTCCTCGGCGAGTCGCTGCAGCAGCCGGAACCCCAGCTCGGGGCGGGACTGCTCGCGGCCGCGGAACATGATGGTGACCTTCACCTTGTTGCCACCCTCGAGGAAGCGCACAACGTTGCGCTTCTTGGTCTCGTAGTCATGGGTGTCGATCTTGGGCCGGAGCTTCTGCTCCTTGATCGTGGTGAGCTGCTGGTTACGGCGGGACTCCCTGGCCTTCTGCGCGCTCTCGTACTTGAACTTGCCGTAGTCCATGAGCTTGCAGACCGGCGGGCGGGCCTGAGCCGCGACCTCGACGAGGTCGAGCTCCGCCTCCTGCGCGAGCCGCAGGGCGTCCTCGATACGCACGATGCCGACCTGTTCCCCGTTCGGTCCGACCAGCCGGACCTCGGGAACGCGGATGCGGTCGTTGATGCGCGTCTCTGTGCTGATGGGGTCTCCTCGTATCGACGTCGTGTGGCGCGACGGAGCGGAGACCCTGAACCCGACGATCACAGCCGACGAGCCTGCGGCTCATCGACGGACCGGACCCGGACACCGTGAGGTGTGACGGGTGGGAGCGGGGCTCCACTTGATCGCCCTGACGCCATGTCCCAACGCGCGACAGGGTGGTCGCATTCCGCAGGATAGCAGCCCCCGGACGGGCTTCGGCCGGGCGGCCCACCCGTTCATCCAGTGGTGCACCGACCAGCCCACGAACGGCTCCGCGAGCAGGGACGCCGAGTTCTGCGCGACCGTAGCCCTGGCCGCACGGCGCGGCTCAGGGGCGGGGCGCCAACCGCGAGGTGCTCCCCGGAATCAGGCGTGCCGGGCCATGCACCACTGGCGCCGCGGATCGTCGCCCAGCCGGTGATGGCCGCGCCGGAAGAACGCGCGTACCCCATTGACGACGCCGGCCGTGTATCCGAATTCGCCCGGTCCGCGCCCGCCTGACCCGACGTTGCTCGGGGTGCGGGTTGCGTTCGACGTGTTGTCCTGCGCGTCTGCCGAGTTGCCCTGCACGTGATCAGCCTGCCCAACGCCCGGTGCAGATGCAAGGGGCACCTGCACGTGCAGGTGCCCGCGCACGGACGTGTGCTACGTCTCTTTTCCTCACTCGAACTCTCATTCGGCTACCCCCACGCTGCTGACCAGCGACAACGCCGGAAAGAGCGAGTCGTGAAAAGTCGGACAGCTGTCAAGAAAACCGCCCGGTCCAGGTCAGGACGCCTTACCCGTGCAAATGCACGTGCATCTGCACGCTGCTATGGTTCGTGCGACGACGCCACTGACTCAGCAAGAGCGAGGATGATGACGTGCCCCACACGGATCGCGACAGCGGTTCAGCAGTACTTCTTCACGGGCTTCTCGAGAGCGCCGTCTGGCGCAAGAGCAGCAAGAGTGGCGCATCGGGCAACTGCGTCGAGGTGGCCGTACTCGACTCCGGCGATTTCGCGGTACGCAATTCGCGACATCCCGCCGGTCCGGCGCTCGTCTTCACCCGGGCAGAATGGTCGGCATTCCTCGGCGGCGTGGAGAACGGCGAGTTCCGTCCCGCCTGAGCGGAGTCGACCGGCCGCTCAGATCTCCGCAAGCACCTTTGCGATGACCTGCCGCGACTGCTCCGGCGCCGAGGCATCCGCGGTCAGGCGGTCGATCGCCCTGCCGTACAGCTCGATCTCGTCCTGCCGGTCGAGGTAGAGCGCACCGCTGAGATGTTCGACGTAGACCACGTCCGGCAGCTCCGGCTCGGCGAACCGCAGGAGGGTGAACGAGCCTTCGGCGGCGTATCCGCTCAGGTGGTACGGCATGACCTGGATGGTGATGTTGGGTAGCTCCGAGAGCTCGAGCAACCGCTCCAGCTGCTCCCGGAGCACCGCGCTGCCACCGATCGGCCGGTGCAGCACGGACTCGTCCAGCATCACCCACAGCGTCGTCGGACGATCGCCCGTGAGGATCTTCTGTCGCTGCATGCGCAGCGCGATCCGCCGCTCCGCTTCCTCGGACGCGTACCCGGGGCGGCCCCGCGTGGCGATCGACCGCGCGTACGCCTCGGTCTGCAACAACCCCGGCACGAACTGCAGCTCGTAGGCCTGGATCCGCGCCGCCGACTCCTCCAGACCCACGAGGTCCTGGAACCAGCCGGGCATGACGTCGCTGTACCTGCGCCACCAGCCCGGCTCGTTCGCCTGCTTGACCATGTCGAGGTAGCTCTCGCGCTCCCCCGGGTCCGTGATCCCGTACAGGGTCAGCAGGTCGGCGACGTCCCGCTCCTTGAAGGCGACCCGGCCGAGCTCGAGGCGCGACACCTTCGAGTCCGAGCCACGGATCGCATACCCGGCGTCCGCCCGCGAGATGCCGGCCGCCTCCCGCAGCCGACGCAGCTGGGCGCCGAGCACGATCCGCCGGGCCGTGGCCCCCCTGACGTGCTCCTCGGCCGCAGAGGGTGCCCCGACGGAGCCACCTGCGGACATTCACGCCTCCTCGTGGACCGGTCGACCCCGGACCGGCCGTCGCCCGCCCCGTCGCGCCGGCGCGAGGGAACGGGGCGCACCGGCCGTCCCCGGCGCTCCTGACGGGGCAAGCTACGGGAAAACGACGCAACCGAACAGCACCTCAGCACGGTCATGCGGTGCCTTCGATGAGCCCGTCGCCGGCGGCGGTGGCGCGCAACCAGGCAGGTCCGGGCTCGACCAGCGGACGATCGTCCAGGATGTACTCGATCTCGGTGCGGGAACGGAATCAGCCCGAACCCGCCGCACTCGCGCTGACCACGCCTGCCACGAACCCGATGGTCTCGCTCGCGCCGCCGCGATCTTGCTGGCCCGGGAATTGCGTCACACGGGTGCGAGAAACCCGGCGGCAGCCACTCCGGAACCGCCTGCCGTTTCACGGGCGGCCGAGCCGTCCGCGATCCACCCTGGTGACCTGCTCGAACAGCCGGCGGTCGCCGTCGCCGTCCTTCTTGTTGTCACGGAAACGATCTCCGGTCGCGGGCCGCGATTGCCGTCGGACCGTCGATGATCGCGAGAAGTGCGATATCGGATTGTCGAGGAGGATCTCCGGTGCGTCGCGCGTGACAACGATCACGAACCGTCTGGAATCATCCCGGGATCAGTCGGGGCGGCGGTACCTGGAGACATGACAGCTTGCCGACAAGAGCCCGGCGGCGGAGCCTTCTACCGACAGGACTATGACGACCGTCACAACCGCCCCGGGGAGCAGTGATGACCGATCCCACCGCCACCGCGACTGCCACCGGGGCCGGGCCGAGCGCCGAGACGTTCGGCGAGCGCCTGTTCGGTGCCGTGATCCAGGCCCAGCTCGTGCAGGCCGCCTACCTGGGCGACCGGCTCGGCTTCTACCGCGCGCTCGCCGTCGAGGCCCTCACCCCGCCCGAGCTCGCCGCGCGCACCGGCACGGCGGTGCGGTACGCGCGGGAGTGGCTGGAGCACCAGGCGGTGGCCGGGGTCCTCACCGTCGACGACGCGGGCGCCGCGCCCGACGAACGCCGGTTCCGGCTGCCGGCCGGCCACGCCGAGGTCCTCACCGACGTGCTCAGCCCGAACCACGTCCTACCACTGGCCCGGATGGTGGCCGGCATCGGACAGCACATGGACGCGCTGGTCGGGGCGTATCGCAGCGGGGGCGGCGTGTCCTGGAGCGACTTCGGCACCGACGCCCGCGAGGCACAGGCCGCTGCCAACCGGCCGCTGTTCCTCGGCGCACTCCCCCGCGAGTACCTGCCGTCGGTGCCGGCCATCCACGAGGTGCTGCGCCACGGCGGCCGCGTGGCCGACGTCGGGTGCGGTTTCGGATGGTCGTCCATCGGTCTGGCCCTGGCCCACCCCGGCATCACCGTGGACGGCTACGACGTGGACGAACCGTCGGTCACCGAGGCCCGGCGCAACGCCGTCGAGGCCGGGGTGGCCGACCGGGTGCGCTTCCACTGCGCCGACGCGGCGACCGCCGAGGGACGCTACGACCTGGTGACCGCGTTCGAGTGCATCCACGACATGCCCGCCCCGGTGGGCGTGCTCGCGACGATGCGCCGCCTCGCCGCACCCGACGGGGTGGTGCTGGTGGTGGACGAGCGGGTGGCCGAGACGTTCACCGCCCCCGGCGACGAGGTGGAGCAGGTGATGTACGGCTGGAGCATCACCTGCTGCCTGCCCGACGGGCTGGCCCACCCACCCTCGGTGGGCACCGGCACGGTGATGCGCCCCGACACCCTGCGCCGGTACGCGCGCGACGCCGGCTACGCCGACATCGAGATCCTCCCGATCGAGGACGACTTCTTCCGCTTCTACCGGCTCAGGTGAGCCGGTAGAGACCTGGTCAGCTGGCGGCGGCGGCCTTGCGACGGCGGGCGGGCGCTGGTGGGGCCGGCGCCTCCTCCGGCGTGACCAGGCCCGTGATGAACTGGCCGGTGTAGCTCGTGGGGTGAGCCGCGAGCTGCTCGGGCGTGCCCTGCGCCACCACCATGCCGCCGCCGGAGCCGCCCTCCGGGCCCATGTCGATGATCCAGTCGGACGTCTTGATGACGTCCAGGTTGTGCTCGATGACGATCACCGAGTTGCCCTTGTCGACCAGCCCGTTGATCACCAGCAGGAGCTTGCGGATGTCCTCGAAGTGCAGGCCGGTGGTGGGCTCGTCGAGGATGTAGACCGTGCGGCCGTTGGAGCGCTTCTGCAGCTCCGACGCGAGCTTGACCCGCTGCGCCTCGCCGCCGGACAGGGTGGGGGCCGGCTGCCCCAGCCGCACGTATCCGAGCCCGACGTCGACCAGCGTGCGGAGGTAGCGCGCGATGGAGTTGATCGGCGCGAAGAACTCGGCCGCCTCCTCGATCGGCATGTCGAGCACCTCGGCGACCGTCTTGCCCTTGTAGTGCACCTCGAGCGTCTCGCGGTTGTACCGGGCGCCCTTGCAGACCTCGCAGGGCACATAGACGTCGGGCAGGAAGTTCATCTCGATCTTGATGGTGCCGTCGCCGGAGCACGCCTCGCAGCGGCCGCCCTTGACGTTGAACGAGAACCGACCGGGCTGGTAGCCGCGCACCTTCGCCTCGGTGGTGGCCGCGAACAGCTTGCGGACCTGGTCCCACACGCCGGTGTAGGTGGCCGGGTTGGACCGCGGGGTGCGCCCGATCGGCGACTGGTCGACCCGCACGAGCTTGTCGAGCTCGTCGAGCCCGGTGATGCGGGTGTGGCGCCCCGGCACCTGCCGCGCACCGTTGAGCTTGTTGGCCAGCACCGTGGCGAGGATGTCGTTGATGAGCGTGGACTTGCCCGACCCGGACACCCCGGTGACCGACACGAGGCAGCCGAGCGGGATGTCGACGTCGATGCCGCGCAGGTTGTGCTCGCGCGCGCCGACCACGGTGAGCTGGCGCTTCTTGTTGACCGGGCGCCGGATCTCCGGGACCGGGATCGAACGCCTGCCCGACAGGTAGGCCCCGGTGAGCGAGGTGTCATGCGACTCCAGCCCCGGCACCGGCCCGCTGTAGACGATGTGGCCGCCGTGCTCACCCGCGCCCGGGCCGATGTCGACCGCCCAGTCGGAGGCGCGGATGGTGTCCTCGTCGTGCTCGACGACGATCAGCGTGTTGCCCAGGTCGCGCAGGCGGACCAGCGTCTGGATCAGGCGCCGGTTGTCACGCTGGTGGAGGCCGATGGACGGCTCGTCGAGCACGTACAGCACACCCACGAGCCCGGAGCCGATCTGAGTGGCCAGCCGGATGCGCTGGGCCTCCCCACCGGACAACGAGCCCGCGGCGCGGTCGAGCGACAAGTAGTGCAGCCCCACGTCGAGCAGGAACCCCAGCCGGGCCTGCACCTCCTTGAGGATCCGCCCGGCGATCATGGCCTGCCGGGCGTCGAGCACCATCCCGTCGAGGAACTCCGAGCACTCCGCCACCGACATCGCCGAGACCTCGGCGATGGAACGCTCGCCCCGGTCGCGGTGGGCGAGGGTGACGGCGAGGACCTCGGGCTTGAGCCGCGCGCCGTTGCAGGCAGGACACGGCACGTCGCGCATGTAGCCCTCGTAGCGCTCGCGCTGCGAGTCGGACTCGGTCTGGTCGAGCCGCCGCTCCAGGAACGGGATGACGCCCTCGTAGCTGGCGTAGTACGAGCGCTCGCGGCCGTAGCGGTTGCGGTAGCGGATGTGCACCTGGTCGTCGCTGCCGTGGAGCACGGCCTTCTGCGCCGCGGCGGGCAGCTTGCGCCACGGGGTGTCCATCCGGAACCCGATGGCCTTGGCCAGGCCCTCCAGCAGCCGCCCGAAGTACTCCGCGGACTGCCCGCCCGACCACGGTGCGATCGCCCCGTCGGCGAGACTCGCCTCCTGGTCGGGCACGACGAGCTCCGGGTCGACCTCCTTCTTGATGCCGATGCCGTGGCACTCGGGGCAGGCGCCGTAGGGCGAGTTGAAGGAGAACGTGCGGGGCTCGAGGTCGTCGAGGCTCAGCGGGTGGCCGTTGGGGCAGGCCATCCGCTCGGAGAACCGGCGCTCGCGGTGCGGATCGTCGTCGGGCAGGTCGACGAAGTCGAGCACGACGAGCCCGTCGGCCAGGCGCAGCGCCGTCTCCACCGAGTCGGTGAGCCGCTGCTTGGCCGACTCCTTCACGGCGAGCCGGTCGACCACGACCGAGATGTCGTGCTTCTCCTGCTTCTTGAGCGTGGGCGGATCGGTGAGCGTGTGGACCGTGCCGTCGACGAGCACGCGCGAGTAGCCCTGCGTCTGCAGCGTGGAGAACAGGTCGACGAACTCGCCCTTGCGGGTGCGCACGACCGGGGCCAGCACCTGGAACCGGCTGCCCTCCTCCATCGCGAGCACCTGGTCGACGATCTGCTGCGGTGTCTGCTTCTCGATGACGTGCCCGCAGACGGGGCAGTGCGGCACGCCGGCGCGGGCGTAGAGCAGGCGCAGGTAGTCATAGACCTCGGTGATGGTGCCGACCGTGGACCGCGGGTTGCGGTTGGTGGACTTCTGGTCGATCGAGACGGCGGGTGAGAGCCCCTCGATGAAGTCGACGTCGGGCTTGTCCATCTGGCCGAGGAACTGCCGCGCGTAGGCCGACAGCGACTCGACGTACCGCCGCTGCCCCTCCGCGAAGATCGTGTCGAACGCGAGGCTGGACTTGCCCGACCCGGACAGGCCGGTGAAGACGACGAGGCTGTCGCGCGGCAGGTCGAGGTCGACGCCGCGCAGGTTGTGCTCGCGCGCGCCACGCACCACGAGACGTGGAGCGTCGGCGGCGTGCCTCTCGGCAGCGTGCCCATCTGCGCTGCGGTCAGCCACGGGGGAGCCTCCTGGATCCGGATCGTGGAAGGGTCGACCACGACCCTCGTTCCATGCTAGGCGCGGTCACCGACAGAACCCGTACTACAGCCGGCGGCCCTGCGAGCGGCGGCCCCCGGGAGCCGAACCGCCACCACGAGGATCGCACAGACGTTCGAAGAGCCGGCAGCCGGGTGTGACCGGTCGGTTCGGGGCGCTGCCCGGACTAACCTTGCCCTGTGGGAGAGCCCAACGTCTGGTCCACCGCTCATCTTCCCGACGGCGACGGCCGGTCGGCAGGGGTCAACGTCAACGGGTACGAGCTGAGCTGCGAGATACCCCTGGACGCGGAGCCGGAGCCGGCCGGTGCCACCCCGCTGGGGCTGCTCGCCGGCTCGCTGTCGGCGTGCACGGCGATGTCCGTCCGCACCTTCCTGCACCTCTGGCGGATCGACCCCGGCAAGGTGACGGTGCACGTCGCGTTCCTACCCGGCTCGCCGCCGATGATGGACCGGCGGGTCACCGTCGAGGCCCAGGTCGACCCGGACCTGCGCGAGCAGCTGGCCGGGGTGGTCGACCGCACCCCCGTCACCGTCCTGCTCCGCGACGCCCTGACCATCCGCACGGTGCTGACGACCGGGGCGCGCTGAGCGCAGCCCCCCAGGTTCAGGAAAGCCACTTTCAGGCCCTCTGCGGGCAGGAAAGTGGCTTTCCTGAACTTCCTAGAGCAGGAGGGCGGCGCCTGTCAGCGTCGCCAGGGCCACCACGGACCAGCCGATGATGGGGACGGCGCGGGTGGGCGCCAGGTGGACGGGCAGCGGGGAGCGGCGCAGGGCGTTGGCCCGGACCCGTCCCACCACGACCGTCGCCACGGCGATGACCACGGCCAGCGCGATGGGGGCCGCCGCGGCTCCGGGCCCGGCCTCGGTGAACACGCGCACGGACAGGAGCAGGCCGTTGGCCAGCACCCCGAGGGACGTGCGGCTCCAGGCGAGCTCCGTCCGCTCCGCCTGCAGCCCGGGCGGCGGGCCGCCCGCCGGCCCCGTCATCCCTCCACACCCTTGAAGACCACGAGGAACAGGCCCACTAGCGCGAGCAGGACGAGGCCGACGGCGAGCAGCCACGGAACGCGCTGCCGTGGCAGGGCCTGGTCGCGGCGCATCGCACGCTCCACCCGCTGCCAGCGCAGCACGCCGTTCGCGGCGCACAGCACGGCGAGTACGACGAGGAGCCCACCGGTGACCGTGCGGATCCCCGGCAACGGGAAGGCGGGGACCAGTTGCACCACCGCGATCCCGGCCGCCAGCAAGGACAGTGCCGAGCGGATCCAGGCGAGGAAGGTCCGCTCGTTGGCGAGGGTGAACCGGTAGTCCGGCTCGTGCTCGGGGACGCTGTCGGGGACGCTGTCGTCGTCAGCGATGGCGGCCCCCTGACGTCGCGACGGGCTCCTGAAGCGGCGCGCGTACGGCGTCGCGCGCGGTGACCGTGACCGACGGCCAGGCGTTGTTGATGTAGCCCTTCGGGTTCCACACGCTCTCGGCGTGTTCGGGCTGCAGTGCCGCGGTCGTGTCCCAGGCCCGGGCGGTGATCGTCACCTCGCCGGGCGGCAGGTCGACCGTGGCGTTCCAGAACCGCCAGGCCCAGGGACCGAGGTCCTCCCCCAGCTCGGCCTGCGTCCAGCTGCGGCCCCCGTCCACGGAGACGTCGACGCGGGCGATGCCCCGGTCGTCGCCCGCGAAGGCGTACCCCGTGACGGTCGTGGGCCCGCCGGGCACGACGGCGTGGTCGTCGGGCCGGAGGATGGCGGAGTTCAGCGCCACCGAGGTGAGCGGGAACCCGTCACCGACCTGGGCCCGGTCGAGGTCGGTGTCGGCGGGCAGCAGCCGGTAGGCCGTGGCCTGGAAGAAGTTGTCGGAGGGGCGGTTCTGTGCGGTGATGCGCTGCAGCCACTTCACGCTGCGCGCACCGATGTGCCCGGGCACGACGACCCGCACCGGACCACCGTGGGCCTGCGTGAGCGGCTCGCCGTTCATCTCCCAGACCAGCATCGTCTCGGCCGCGGTGGCCTTCGCGGCGCTGATCGAACCCCCGTACGGCTGCGGCGGCACCGCCTCGGCCGCCACGTCCGGGGCGGCGAACTCGATGTCGGTGGCGTCCGGGCTCAGCCCGCAGTGGGCGAGGACGTCGGCCAGGCTCACCCCGCCCCAGCGGGCGGTCGAGGTGGCTCCCGGACCCCACGGGTGCTGATGGGGGATGTCGCGGACGGCCATCAGCCCGGCTCGCCGGTTGCCCGCGCACTGCAGCGTGGCGACGACCTCCCGGTGGGGGAACCGGTCCTTCAGGTCGGCCAGCGACAGCTCCATCGGCCGGTCGACCATGCCGTCAACCTGCAGCCGCCACCGGTCCGGGTCCATGTCGGGCATCGTGCCGTGGTTGCGGCCGTAGAAGACGCCGACGGGGGTCACGACGTTCTCCGCGAGAGCCGATCGTGTGGGTTCCGCGTTGTAGGGCTCCTGCTCGTGCACCACCATGTTCCGCTCGCTGCGTGTCACGTTCTCGCCCCGTCCGTTCGAGTTCCGGGCCATCGGCCCATGCCTGATCTCGAACTCGAGGGTGTCTCCGCCCGCAGCGGCCCGGTAGGCGAAACGGGCCAGGGACCTCATAGGGCGAGGTTATGACCGGCCTGCCACCTCGGGCTTTCGTGACCGGGCGGCACGGAATGCGCCCGGCATCACAGGACTCCCCGAGCCGGATCAGGCGACGCCGAGGAGGCGGTGCGCGGTGTCGGGGTCGCGGCGGAACTGTGCGGTCGGCGCGCGGTGCACCAGCGCGCCCTTCTCCATCACCGCGATCTCGTCGGCCACGCCGAAGGCCAGGTGCAGGTCCTGCTCCACGAGCACGACGGTCACGCCCTCGGCACGCATGGTGGTGACCACGCCCGCGATCTGGTCGACGATCGCGGGGGCGAGGCCGTCGGACGGCTCGTCCAGGAGCACCAGCCGCGGGTTGGTGAGCAGCGCCCTCGCCACGGCGAGCATCTGCTGCTCGCCGCCGGAGAGCTGCCCGGCGTAGTGGCGGCGGCGCTCGGCGAGCCGGGGCAGCAGGTCGAGCACGGAGTCGACGGTCCAGGTGCCGCCCCGGGACCGGGACGACGACAGGGCGAGGTGCTCGGCCACCGTCACCGTGGCCCAGACCCTGCGGCCCTGCGGTACGAGCGCCACCCCGGCCCGCGCGATCTGGTCCGGGCGTTTCCCGGCGAGCTCCACGTCGTGGAGGCGGATCGACCCCGACGACACCGGCACGAGCCCGGCGAGGGTCATGATCAGCGTGGACTTGCCGACACCGTTGCGGCCCAGCAGGCCCAGCACGGCGCCCGCGTCCAGATCGAGGTCGAGGCCGTGCAGCACGGTGCCGCGGTCGTACCCGGAGACGAGGCCACTCACCTCGAGAAAGCTCATGACAGGAACAGCTCCTCGCGCCGCCCGGTGCCCAGGTAGGCCGCCCGCACCGCCTCGCTCGCCCGGACCTCGTCGGGCGTACCCGAGCACAGCACGCGCCCCAGGTGCAGCACCGTCACCGCGTCGGCCAGCGAGAACACCAGGTCGAGGTCGTGCTCAACGAAGAGCACCGTGATCTCCGGCGGCAACCCGCGCAGCAGCTCGACCAGCCGCGCGCTCTCCGCGGGCGACATCCCGGCGGCGGGCTCGTCGAGCAGCAGCAGCGACGGGCGGCAGGCCAGCGCCAGTGCCACCTCCAGCTGCTTGCGCTCGCCGTGCGACAGGGCCGGGACGGCGACGCCGCCACGACCGGCGAGTCCCACGTCGGACAGCAGCTCCTCCGCCCGGGCGGCCACCCGGGGCTGCCGGCGCGGGAGCAGCGAGATCGGCCCGTTCTCGTGGCGCGCCGCGGCCAGCGCGACCGTCTCGGCCGCCGTCATCGAGGCGAAGAGGCTGGCGTGCTGCATCGTCTGGCTCATCCCGAGCCGGCAGCGCTTCACCTCCGACAGCCCGGTGACGTCCCGGCCCGCCAGCTCGACCCGGCCCGCGTCGGCCCGCATGGTGCCGCTGACCAGCCTGAACAGCGTCGACTTCCCCGCGCCGTTGGGTCCGATCAGGGCATGCCGGGCGCCGGGGGCCACCGCGAGGTCGACGCCGTCGACGGCCGCCAGAGCGCCGAACGACCGGCTGAGCCCGGAGCACCGCAGGGCGGTCACGACGGGCTCCGGCGGCGCAGTCGAAGGCCGGCCGCCCCGCGGGGCAGCAGGTAGACCACCAGCACGAACACGATGCCGAGCAGGAGCGTGCCGTGGCCACCGAGGCCGGGGCCCAGCGCGTCGCGGATGAGGATCACCAGCGCCGCTCCGAGGCACGCTCCCCAGAGCGAGCCCGCCCCGCCGATGATCACGGCGAGCAGCGCCAGCGACGCGGTGAGGAACCCGAGGTCGGCCGGCGTCACCAGGCGCTGCTGGGCCACCAGCAGCGAGCCCGCCACCCCGGCGACGCCGCCGGCGATCACGAAGACGCCGTACTTGTACAGCGCGGTCGGGTAGCCGATCGCGCGCATCCGCGGCTCGTTGTCGCGGATGCCGCGCAGGGCGGCGCCGAACGGTGAGCGCGCCACGAGCCACACCAGCACGAAGCCCAGCACGAACACGGCGAGCACGTACCAGTACACGAATCCCGCGTTCGCCAGCGGCGCTCCCCCGGCCCGGACGGCCGGGACGCCGGTGAGCCCGTTGGCACCTCCGGTGACGCTCTCCCAGGTGTTGGCCACCTGCTGCACGGTCTCCCCGATGGCGAGGGTGAGCATGAGGAAGAAGACCCCGCCGGTCCGCACGGTGATCCATCCGGTCAGCGCGGCCGCCACGGCACCGACAGCTGCACCCACGAGCAGCGGCACCGGCGCCTCGGCGGTGACGTTGATCGACACCCAGCCCGCCGCGTACGCACCGGAGCCGAAGTAGGCGGCATGCCCCAGCGAGGGCAGGCCCGTGACGCCGACGAGCAGGTCCAGGCTCACGGCGAAGAGCGCGAACACCAGGATGCGGGCGAGCGTGGTGGTGGCGAACGGGGCGAGGAACAGCGGTGCGGCCGCGAGCACCACCAGCACGGCGGCGGCCACGAGCCCGTCGCGGCCGCGCGGCACCCGCGGGGAGACCGCGGCCGTGCCGCCCGGCACCGCGGGGGCGTCCACCGCCGTCATCGGGTGCTCACCGACGCCGGGCTCCCGAAGAGCCCTCGTGGCCGCAGCACGAGCACCAGCGCGAGCGCGGCGAACAGGACGAACGAGGCGAGCTCGGGAAGCAGCACCCGGCCCAGCGTGTCGACCTGCCCGATGACCAACGCACCGACGAGGGCTCCGCGCACCGAGCCGAGCCCACCGATCACGACGACCACCAGCGCGAGGATGAGCACGGTGGCGTCCAGCCCCGGACGCGCCCCGTAGATCGGGCCGCCGAGCACCCCGGCCGTCGCGGCCAGCAACGATCCGACGGCGAACACCGCGGCCTTGACCAGGCGGTTGTCGATCCCGAGGGTGGCGACCATCTCGCGGTCGGCCACGGTGGCCCGCACCAGCGCGCCCACCCGCGTCCGCTCCACCACCAGGTACACGGCCAGGGCCAGCACGGCCCCCACGCCGATCAGCACCAGGCGGTACGCGGGGTAGGTGGCGCCGAGCACCGACACCGAGCCGTCGAGCGCGGGCGGGGCGGACACCGACAGCGGGTCGTCGCCGAACGCGATGATCAGCAGCTCGGCCACGACGAACGCCACGCCCAGCGTCAGCAGCGCCTGGTCGAGGTGCGAGCGCCTGCGCAGCGGCTCGGTCATCAACGACAGCAGGGCCCCGGCCGCCAGGCCGCCGACCGCCGCCAGGCCGAGCGCGGCGAGGAAACCGCCCCAGCTGCCGGCGAACGTGGCGCCGAGGTAGGCGCCCCCGAGGAACAGGGCCCCGTGGGCGAGGTTCAGGACGTCCATCATCCCGAAGACGATCGACAGCCCCACGGCCAGGATGAATAGCAGGAACCCGATCGCGAAGCCGTTGAGGACACTGACGAGCATCAGGCCGCCGGCTGACTCTGCGGGCCGAGGTCCTGCACGACGGCGTTGACCAGGGCGCCCCCGCTGTTGTCCACCCGGCGCAGGTAGATGTTCTGCCGCGGGGTCTGGTTCTCGAACGTCCAGGCGCCGCGCGGGCTGTCGTTGATCGCGCCGACCGTGCCCAGTGCGGTCGCCAGCGAGTCGCCGTCGAGCCCCGTGGCCGACGCGAGCGCCCGGTCGAGCACGTTCGCGGCGTCCCACGTCTGCACGGAGAAGCAGCTGGGCGCCTCGCCGTACTTCGCCGTGTAGGCCTGGACGAACGCCTTGTTGGCCGGGTTGTCGAGCTGGTCGGTGTAGTGCAGCGTGGTCTGCACCCCGAGCGCCGCGTCGCCCTGCTGCGGCAGCACGTTGCCCTCGGTGAGGAACCCGGAGCCGTACAGCGGGATCGTCGACGCCAGCCCGAACTGCGCGTACTGCTTCACGAAGTTGATCGCCTCGGCGCCGGAGTAGAAGCAGAACGCGGCCCGCGCACCGGAGCTCTGGATGCCGGTGAGGAACGGCTGGTAGTCCGAGGTGGTGCCGAACGGCGTCTTCGCCGACCCGACCACCCGCCCGCCGCCGCTCTCGAACGCCTTCGTGAAGGCGGTGATGACCTCGGTGCCCGCCGCGTAGTCGGGCGCGATGGCGTACACGCCCTCGGAGAACCCGGACTGCGCCAGGTGCGTGCCCATCGCGGCCGCGACCTGGCCGTTGGTGAAGGAGGTGCGCCAGATGTAGGGCGTCCGGGACGTGCTGGTGACGGCTTCGGCCCCCGCGTTCGTGACGACCAGGAGCTTCTTCGACTCGGTGAGCAGGTCGCGGACCCCCAGCGCGGTGGCCGAGTTGACCAGGCCGACCACCACGTCGACGCCGCCGTTCTGCAGCACCTTCTGCACGGCGGGCACGCCGGTCTGGGGCGTCTCGCCCTCGTCGGCGATCACCGTCTCGACGGTGTAGTCGCCGAACCGCTGCCCGTTGTCGGCCAGCCACAGCTCCCACCCGCGCTGCATGTCGGTGCCGAGAGCGGCGTAGACGCCCGACTGCGGGACGACGAGGCCGACCTTCACCGTGCCGCCGCCCCCACCGGTGGCAGGTGCGCCGGTGGACCCGCCGATGCTGCTTCCGCACGCTGCCACCACCGGCAGGGCGGAGGCCGCACCGAGCAGACCGAGGAACCGTCGCCGATCGAACGTGGGGTGTACCGCCATCTCAGACTGCTCCTCGTCCACCATGCCGCACCCGCGTGAGACGACAGATCGTTGTCGGCCGGTCTTCGCAATGTCAACGATTCGGATGAACCGGGCGCGGTGCCGCGACCCAATCGTGACGGGGCGTGGCCGACCGATCGGTCCGGCGACGTTCCTGGGCCACCGCACTAGGCTGACGTCGTGGACGTCATCGACAGCTACTCCGGTCACACCGACCCCGGCGGCGCGGCGATCCGGCGCGATCTCGACGCCCTGAGCATCACCAAGGTCTCGGTCGGACCGATGGACAACAACGCCTACCTCCTCGTGTGCCGGGCCACGAACGAGGCGCTGCTGATCGATGCGGCGAACGAGCCGGACCGGCTGGCCGACCTGGTCGGCGCCACCGACACCCGGCCCGAGCTGCGCCACCTCGTCACCACCCACCGCCACGCCGACCACTGGCAGGCCCTCGGCGCCGTCGCGGGGATGTTCCAGACGCGCCAGATCGCCCACCCGCTCGACGCCCCCGAGCTGCCGATCCCGATGGACGACCTCGTGGAGCAGGGCGACACCGTGCGGTTCGGCGACATTGAACTGGAGGTCGTGCACCTGCGCGGGCACACCCCCGGCTCGATCGCCCTCGTCTACCGCGGCGAGGACCGCCCGCACATCTTCACCGGCGACTCGCTCTTCCCGGGCGGCCCCGGCAAGACCGCCGGCCCGGAGGAGTTCGCGTCGCTCATCGGTGACCTGGAGGAGCGGGTGTTCGGCTCCCTGCCCGACGAGACCTGGGTGTACCCGGGCCACGGCGACGACACCACCCTCGGCAAGGAGCGCCCGTCGCTGCCGGAGTGGCGCTCCCGCGGCTGGTAGCCGGACGGCTGCCGCGCAGAGGACGGCGTGAGGCCGGACAGCCTCTGACCCGGCGAGATCGACATCAGAGGGTTTTCGAGCCCGCCCCACCCCCACCAGGTCGATCTCGCGCGCTCGGACGGCCGTCTCCGCAACGCTCGTGCAGCTCTGCAACCTCGGCGATGTCGCGGCGGGGAGCCAGCAGGTCATCCAGCTCCGTCACCCGCCAGGTGTTCGACGCGACCAACCGGCCGGAGTCCGCCGCCAGCACCCCGAGGTGGGCGGCCTCGTCCGGACGTCCGTTGCGGGCCAGGATCAACCCGAGGTCGATCCGCGCGGTGGCCAGCCGCCGGGCCGGGCCGGGCGCGTACCGCTCGGCCACCTCGCGGGCCACTCGCTCCCCGGCCGGGTCGCCGAGCCACGCCAGTGAGGTGGCGGTGTAGCCGTCGAGCTTGCGCCCGTCGAAGACGAAATGGTGATCGCGAGGGCGCCCACCGGACTGGCGATCCACTCCGGCTTCCGCGCGAGCCAGCCGGGCGCGCACCGTCGCGCCGTCCCCCAGCCTGGCCGCCGCGCGCGCGTGCTGCGCGGCGAGCTGCACGGCCGCCGAGGTGCCCGCAGGGGCCAGCGCCTCGCCGTCGGCGGCCAGCCGGGCCGCGCGGTGCCAGTCCTGGTCGATCAGCGCCGTCCACGTCGCGATCTCGACCGCCCAGGCGGTCATCTCGATGTGCTCGGCTTCGCGGCCCAGTGACGCGGCTGCCGCGCGGGCAGTGGCCGCGGCGTGCCGGTCGCCGAGGTCGACGAGCACGGTGGCGCCCAGCAATGCCAGCCACCCGCCGGTCACCAGCAGGCGGCGGCGTTGTGTGAGCGTGGCGCGCTGGTCCAGCAGAGTCGACACCTCGGCGGCGCGGCGGCGCACCTGGGCCAGCACCACATCCGGCGGCGAGGTCGCATACGCCCGGGCGAGCAGGTCCGTGACCTCCTCCAACGCCTCGACGGCTGCGCCGCCGACGTCGGTCACCTCGGCGCGCGCGGCCAGCTCCACGAGCCCGTCCGACGGGTACGCCGGCGGCAGGGGCGCCACCGCATGGCCCCCGTGATCGGGCGGCCGGAAGCCCAGCGCGGCATCGTCGGTGGCGCTCAGCACCGCACGCAGGGCCTCGCGGTACTCCGTACACGGCCACCGGATCACGCCGCGCTCCAGCTTGGCGATGTAGTGCGCGTCGATCGGCACCTCACGGGCGGTAGACCGGAAGACCTCGGCGGCGACCATCTCGGCCAGCTCGGCGCGGCTGAGGCCGCGGCCCGGGGCGCGCACCGACGGGTGCGCCGCTCGCGCAGCGCGGAGCTGGTCGTTCGGCGGCACAGGTCCCCCATCCCCACGGGATGCCCTCGATCATCCCTGCCCGTCCGAACCGGGCAACACGAACGTAGCGGACATGACTGCCCTTCTCGCCCCGGTCATGCACGACCGCGACCCACACCCGCACGTCGGCGGGAGACAGCATCGTGGCTGAGCCCGACGACGAGATCGTTCGGTTCATGGTCACGTTCGGGGTGGCGGACGCACTGCTGCGGCTACACACCGACGACCGGACCGGGCACTGCCGCGTGTGCTCCGCCGGACCGCAGGCCGGACGCGCTGTCCACCCGTGCAGGCTGCGGTTACTCGCGCAGAGAGCACGTGCACGGCTCGCCGCCCGATCGTGAAGGCACCCGACGTGAGCCGCCTCGCGTACCGGCGGCAGTTCGTCGGTCATCCCACCTCCTCCGCTGTGCAGTCGTGATGGTCGGGCCCGCAGGTGCACGCCGACCGGAGTGGCTCTGCCGAGCAAGCCGCCGCCTCGGTAACGTCCACAGCCGTAGTCACCCGACAGCAGGACCACGCGCGAGCACGACGTGCTCCCGGCCGGGTGATCCCACCGCCGGTCCGTGCGCGAGCCTGCCCGCTGCCGGTCAGCGTGACCCTGCCGATGCCGTCAGGCGCAGCGCCGAACACGCCGAGTTCCACTGATCACGCACGAGGAGACCGTCATGGATCTGGATCTGGTCGGCAAGGTCGCCGTCGTCACCGGCGCCAGCAAGGGGATCGGCCTCGAGATCGTCCGGTCACTGGCGGCCGAGGGCGCGAGCGTCGTCGCGGGGGCCCGGGGTGGCAGCCCCGAGCTGACCGAGCTCGCCGGCCGGTACCCGGTGCACGCGGTCCAGGTGGATCTCACCGACCCGGACGGCCCGGCCCGCCTCGTCGACGAGGCGGTGCGGACCTTCGGTGGGGTGGACGTCCTGGTCAACAACGTCGGGGCGGTGCGGCCGCGGTCCGACGGCTTCCTGGCTCTCGACGACGCCGACTGGGAGCGGGCGATCACGATCAACTTCCTCGCGGCCGTGCGCACCACCCGCGCGGCGCTACCGCACCTGCTCGACCGGGCCCCGTCGACGATCGTCACGATCAGCTCGATCAACGCGTTCCTGCCGGATCCGGGCATCATCGAGTACAGCGCCACCAAGGCCGCGTTGACCAACTTCTGCAAGGCGCTGTCCAAGGAGCTCGGGCCCCGCGGTGTGCGCGTCAACACCGTCAGCCCCGGCCCGGTCGAGACCGCACTGTGGCTCGGTTCCGAGGGGGTCGCCGCCACCATCGCCCGCGAGAGCGGCGGCGATCCGGCCGACGTCGCGAAGCAGGTCGCCGGCCAGGCGGTCACGGGCCGGTTCACGCGGCCGCAGGAGGTGGCCGACGTCGTGGTGCTCCTCGCGAGCGGCCGCGCCGGCAACGTGACCGGCACCGACGTCGTCATCGACGGCGGGCTGGTCACCACCCTGTGACCGACCGTGTGGACAGCGCCGAGAGGCCGGCCTTCGTCCTGCACGAACACCGACGTCCGCAACACCACTTCGACCTCCGCCTCGAGGAAGACGGGGTGCTGCGCTCGTGGGCGGTACCGAAGGGGCTGCCCGACGAGCCGGGTGAGAAGCGGCTGGCGGTCGCGGTGGCCGACCACGACCTCGACCACCTCACCTACGAGGACGAGGTCAAGTCGATCGCCGACATCGGCTGGTGGGAGGAGCACGACCGGTCGGAGCGCCGCATCCTCCTGACCCTGCACGGCAGGGACGACGACCGCCGCTACGCCCTCATCCGGACCTCACAGGGCTGGCTGCTGCACCGCCTCGCGGACCAGTAGCGGCACCGGGCGCGCTCAGACCTCCACCAGCACCTGGTCCAGCGACTTGCGGACCAGGTCGGGCACCTCGCAGTGCTCGGCCGGGCGGCCGACGGGGATCACCGCGAACGCCTTCTCGTTGCGCGGCCGGTTCAGCACCTCGGACAGGAAGCGCATCGGGCTGGGCGTGTGGGTCAGTGCCGCCAGCCCGGCGAGGTGCAGCGCCGTGAGCAGCATCCCCACGGAGATTCCGACGGATTCGTCGACGTAGTAGTGCTTGTGGGACGTTCCGTCCGAACTCAGGTAATAGCGCTGCTGGAACACGACGATCAGGTAGGGCGCATCGGTGATGTGCGGTTTGTTCTCGTCCGTGCCGATCGGCCGCAATGCTCCGAGCCATTCCTCGCCGAGCCGACCGGCGTAGGACCGGCGCTCCTCCTCCTCGGCCGCCTCCCGGATGCGCCGCCGGACGTCGGGGTCCTTCACGAGGACGTAGGTCCAGGGCTGCTGGTGCGCACCCGAGGGAGCGGTGGCCGCCACCGCGATGGCGTCACGGACGATCTGCTCCGGCACCGGTTCGGGGGAGAAACTCCGCACCGTGCGCCGTTCGTCCATGCGTCTGCGCAGCTCCGAGGCGGTGGCCACGCCGACATCGTCCGGTATCCGCGGAGGCCGGTACGGCGTCCCCCGATAGTCACGCCCGTTCATCGGTTCCCACACGGCCGCAGTCATCGTCTCTCCGCTCTGCACCGACTCGTTGCCAGGACAACGAAGAATAGGGACCTACGCCAGGGTGATCGATTTCCTGTGGCGGCGCCGACACGCTATTGCCCGGCACCCTGATTCTCCGGGGAATCCGGAGAATCAGCGCGTTTTCCGTGCCCGGTCGACCCCAGCAGGGCGGTGACCGCCGCGTCGAACAGCGGCTCGATCTCCGCGGCCGAGGCCGCGGCCAGCGCGGGCGTGCCCACCACCGAACGCTGCAGCGAGATGCCGAGAAGCAACGCACCGACCAGCTCGGCCCGGAGGTCGCGCCCGGGTTCCTCCGCCAGCTCCGCGAGGGCGGCCACGTAGCCGTCGCACATCTGCCGGTGCAGCTGCGCGCGCGCCTCCGCATGGCCGGACGAGCGCAGCAGCGCCAGCAACTGCTCCTCCCCCACCGGTTGACCGGCGTCGGGGACGACGGCGCGCAGCAGCCGCCCGGGCAGGGCCTCGGCCGACCCGTCGGCAAGGTCCGCGGGCGCAGGGAGGGGACTGGTGGCGGCGCGGAACAGGCCGGCCTTGGACCCGAAGTAGCGGAAGACCAGCGCGGCGTCGACCCCCGCGTCCGCGGCCACGTCACGGACGCTCACGGCGTCGTATCCCTCGCTCGCGAACCGGCGCTGCGCCGCCTCCAGCAACGCGGCGTGGGTGGCGGCGCGATCACGGCGCCGGGGCGGGTCCGTCATGCGGTCCTCCAAGTCATCAAGCGTTGACATCCTATCGGCGCCGCCCTACCTTCGAAGTCACCAGCTGATGACAAGGAGGGTTCGTGGCGACCATCGTGATCACCGGCGGCACGCGCGGCATCGGCCGCGCGCTGGCCCACCGGCGCCTGGCGCAGGGCGACACCGTGGTGACGGTGGCGCGCTCGGCCGCGAACGGGGAGCGGTTCCTGCGCGAGTCGGCCGAGCACGGCGAGCGGGCCCGGTTCATCGCGGCCGACCTGTCCACGCTCTCCGGAATGCGCGCCGCGATCGTCGCGGTGGCCGCCGGTCACCCCGGCGTCGATGCGCTGGTGCTCGGCGCGAACGACCTCACCCCGCGGCGGGCCGTCACCGAGGACGGGTTTGAGTCGGTACTGGCGCTGTACTACCTGAGCCGTGCCGTGCTCGCCCGTGAGCTGCGCACCCAGCTCGAACGGACGCCGCAGCCGGTGGTGCTGAACCTCTCCGGTCCGGGCATCACCCAGGGCGGCGTGCAGTGGGACGACCCCCAGCTGACGCGGCGCTGGTCGGGCCTGCGGGCACAGCTGCAGGCCGGCCGGGCCAACGATCTCCTCGGCCCGGCGCTCGCCCGCCAGGGCGGCCGCACCCGCTACGTGGTCTACAACCCCGGATTCGTCGACACCCGGCCGTACGTGGGGATGAGGCAGCCGTGGCGGGCGCTCGCGGAGCTCGCCGCCGCCGCTCTCGCCGCCCCTCCGGACCAGGCCGCCGCGGCGATCGGCGCTCTTCTCGACGCGCCGCCGGAGCCCGGCTTCAGCGCGTGGCGGCGCCGGGGCCGCGACAACCGGCGCATCGACCCGGCCCTGCGGACGTTCGATGCGGCGGACGCCGAGAGGCTGGAACGGCTGACTCTCGACCTGCTGGCCGCGGTCGACTGACCAGGAAGATCACCTCTCAGCCACCTTTCAGTCGCCCGGTCTACATGCGCGGTTATCGTGGATTCAGGGTCGCGACCGCGGCCATGACTCTCCAGGCTGTCGCGGCGCGGCAACGGCACTGGCGCGGGCGACCGGAGAACAATGAACGCGAGACGGACCGTGCGCGTCGTCGTGCGCACCGTGGTGGCGCTGGCTGCGGTCGTCGCGTTCGCCGTGGCAGGCCTCGCCTGGTCGCTGCAGCGGAGCCTCGACACCAGCTTCACCAGCACGGCGGCCATCCCCCACGCCGTCCCCACACCCCAGGGCCAGGCGTACAACGCCCTGCTGGTGGGTCTCGACGCCCGCACCGACTCCGCGGGCAACCCGCTGCCCCCCGAGCTGTTCAACGCCCTGCACGTCGGCCCGGACGGCGGCCAGCTGAACACCGACACGATCATCCTGCTGCACGTCCCCGCCGATCCCGGCCAGCCCGCCGAGGCGATCTCGATACCGCGCGACTCGTACGTCCCCATCGCGGGCGGCCGCGGCACCCACAAGATCAACTCGGCGTACGAGCTCGGGCTGACGAGCGCCGAGAACACGCTCACCGCGCAGGGCATCACCGGCCCCGAGCTCGACCGGCGCGGGCGCGAGGCGGGGCGCGCCACACTCGTGGCCACCGTCGAGCAGCTCACCGGCGTGCAGATCGACCACTACGCCGAGATCAACTTCGTCGGGTTCGTCGAGCTCACCGAGGCGCTCGGCGGCGTGCCCATCTGCCTGAACGAACCCGTGCACGACTCCTACTCCGGCATCGACCTCCCGGCCGGACCGCAGACGGTCGACGGGCCGGCCGCGCTCGCCTTCGTCCGCCAGCGTCACGGCCTGCCGAACGGCGACCTCGACCGCATCGCGCGCCAGCAGGCCTTCGCGGCGGGGCTGACGAAGCAGCTGATCTCCACCGGGACGTTCACCAACCCGGTGCGGCTCGCCCGGCTCGTCGGAGTGGTCGACCGCAACGTCGTGCTCGACAGCGGCTGGAACATCGAGCAGGCGCTCAGCCAGTTCGCGGGTCTCTCCGGCAGCGACCTCCGCTTCCAGACGATCCCCACCGGCCGCACCGACCTGCGCACGCCCTACGACGGCATCGCGGTCCAGATCGACCAGAGCGCGGTGCGCGCCTTCGTGAGGTCCGTGGTGTCCGGCCACGAACCCCGCGCCGCCTCCCCCTCGGAGACTGCGGCCGCACCGCCCGTGCAGCCTGCCGGGTCGGGCCGCTCGTCGAGGTCCACCGCCGCCACGCCGCGCGTCATCACGGCGGGCGGCGTTCCCTGCGTGAACTGACCGGCGTCAGGAGATGCCGACGAGATCCACCACGAAGACCAGCGTGGAGCCGGCGGGGATCGGACCGTTCGCGCGGTTGCCGTAGCCCAGGTCGGGCGGGATGACGATCACGCGGCGGCCGCCGACCTGCATGCCCTCGATGCCCTGCGCGAACCCGGGCACCACCCCGTCCAACGGGAAGCTGGCGGGCTCGCCGCGCTGCCACGAGCTGTCGAACAGCGAGCCGTCGGAGTAGAGGGTGCCGCTGTACTGGACGTCGACGGTGTCGGTCGGGACGGCCTTCTTACCGGTGCCGATCACGATGTCCTGGGTCACGAGCTTCGTCGGTGGCTGCCCCGTGCCGGCCTGTGCCTGGCTCGGCGCCGTCAGGTCCGTCGGGTTGCCGGTGAGGGGCGGGACCGACGATGTCGCGGCCGGCCAGGTCCAGGTCGCCGTGGACGGCTA
>NZ_JAAXKY010000046.1 GCF_012911925.1 Pseudonocardia xinjiangensis
GCGGGGGAGTCCCGCCCTCCGCGGTGGCCCCGACGTCTGCGGAGGTGGTGGTGGACATGGGGTCGCCTACTCCTGTTCCGTGGTCATGTAGTGCATGAGCCGCTCCTGGGTGGCCTCCTCGCGGCTCACCTCACCGGTGATCCGGCCGCTCGACAGCGCGTAGATGCGGTCGCAGAGGCCCAGCAGCTCCGGCAGCTCCGACGAGATGACCAGCACGGCCTTTCCCTCGGCGGCGAGCGCGTTGATGATCGTGTAGATCTCGTACTTCGCGCCGACGTCGATGCCGCGGGTCGGCTCGTCGAGAATGAGCACGTCCGGGTCGGAGAAGATCCACTTCGCCAGCACGACCTTCTGCTGGTTCCCGCCGCTGAGCTTTCCCGTCACGCTGAGGACGGTCGGCGCCTTGATGTTCAGGCTGCGCCGGTACCCCTCGGCGACCTTGTACTCCTCGTTGTCGTCCACCCAGCCCCGGCGGGCGAGCTTGCCCAACCGGGCCGCGGAGACGTTGCGCTTGATGTCCTCGATGAGGTTGAGGCCGTAGCGCTTGCGGTCCTCCGTGACGTAGGCGATCCGGTGACGGATCGCGTCCTGCACGGAACGCACCTGGATCTCCCGGCCGTCCTTGACCAGCCGCCCGGAGATGTTGGTGCCGTAGGACCGGCCGAACACGCTCATCGCCAGCTCGGTGCGGCCCGCGCCCATCAGGCCGGCCAACCCGACGATCTCGCCGCGGCGCAGGGTCAGGTTGGCGCCCGAGACCACGGCCCGGTCGGGCTGGGTGGGGCTGTGCACCGTCCAGTCCTCGATCCGCAGCACCTCCTCGCCCACGTGCGGCTCGTGGGGCGGGAAGCGGTTCTCGAGGTCGCGGCCCACCATCAGCGAGATGATCCGGTCCTCGGTCACCTCGTCGGTGCGCATGTTCAGCGTCTCGATCGACCGGCCGTCACGGATGATCGTGATCGAGTCGGCGATGGCCGCGATCTCGTTGAGCTTGTGAGAGATGATCACCGACGTGATGCCCTCCTCCCGCAGCCCGCGGAGCAGGTCGAGGAGGTGCGCGGAGTCGTCGTCGTTGAGCGCCGCGGTCGGCTCGTCGAGGATGAGCAGCCGCACCTCCTTCGACAGCGCCTTCGCGATCTCCACCAGCTGCTGCTTGCCGACCCCCAGGTCGAGCACCTGCGTCACGGGGTTCTCCGCGAGCCCGACCCGGGCCAGGAGAGCCGCCGCCGCGTGGTTGGTGCGGTTCCAGTCGATCAGGCCGCGGGTCGCCTGCTCGTTGCCGAGGAAGACGTTCTCGGCGATGGAGAGCTGGGGGCACAGCGCCAGCTCCTGATGGATGATCACGATCCCGCGCTGCTCGCTGTCGCGGATGCTCGAGAAGGTGCAGAGCTCGCCGTCGAAGTGGATCTCGCCCTCGTAGGAGCCGTGCGGGTACACCCCGGACAGCACCTTCATGAGCGTCGACTTCCCGGCGCCGTTCTCACCGCAGATGGCGTGGATCTCCCCGCGGCGGACCGACAGGTTGACGTCCTCCAGCGCTTTCACGCCGGGGAACGTCTTGGTGATGCCCCGCATCCGCAGGATCTCGTCGGCGGTCATCACTACCTCAGCTGGTCGGCGGTGTAGTAGCCGGAGTCGACCAGCACCTTCTGGTAGTTGTTCTTGTCGACGACCACCGGCTGCAGCAGGAACGAGGGCACGACCTTGTTGCCGTTGTCGTAGTCGGTGGTGTTGTTCACCTCGGGCTTGGCGCCCTTCAGCACGGCGTCGGCCATCTTGACGGTGACGTCGGCGAGCTGGCGGGTGTCCTTGTAGACGGTGGAGTACTGCTCACCGGCGATGATCGACTTCACCGAGGCGACCTCGGCGTCCTGGCCCGTCACGATGGGGTAGGGCTGACCCGCGGTGCCGTAGCCGTTGCTCTTCAGCGCCGACAGGATGCCGATCGACAGGCCGTCGTAGGGGGAGAGCACGCCCTGGACCTTGGCACCGCTGTAGGTGGAGGTGAGCAGGTCCTCCATGCGCCGCTGGGCCGTGGCCGGGTCCCACCGCAGGATCGCCACGGTGGTGAAGTCGGTCTGCCCGCTCTTCACGACCAGGGTGCCCTTGTCGATGTAGGGCTTGAGCACCGACATCGCACCGTTGAAGAAGAAGGTGGCGTTGTTGTCGTCGGGCGAGCCGGCGAACAGCTCGATGTTGAACTGGCCGGTGGCCGTGCCGTCCGTGCCGTCGGCGTTCTTGAGCCCCAGGCCGGTGAGCAGCGAGTTCGCCTGGTCCACGCCCACGGTGAAGTTGTCGAAGGTGGCGTAGTAGTCGACGTTCGGGCTGTTGCGGATCAGGCGGTCGTAGGAGATCACCGGGATCTTGTTGTCGGCGGCCTCCTGCAGCTGCGTGGTGAGCGCCGTGCCGTCGATCGAGGCGACCACCAGCAGCTTCGCACCCTTGCTGATCTGGTTCTCGATCTGGTTGACCTGCGTCGGGATGTCGTTCTCCGCGTACTGCAGGTCGACCGAGTACCCGAGCTTCTCCAGCGCGCTCTTGATGTTGTCGCCGTCGTGGATCCAGCGCTCGGACGACTTCGTCGGCATGGTGACGCCGACCAGGCTCCCGGCGGCCGGGGTCGCCGCACCGGCGTTCTGGTCGACGGTCTTCTCACTCGAACCACAGGCCGCGAGTGCCGTGGCGAGCACGATGCTCCCGGCCACTGCGGCCAGCCGTGCCAGCTTCATCTTCTCTCCAGTGAATAGATGGGTCCGTGAGCCGGCATCGCGTACACGTCGAGAAACCCTGAGGTCAGGGCGTGCAGTCGGTGCCGGTACCGATCACGCGGGGGGATGTCCGCCGGGCACCCGGCGCCGCAGGAAGCGGACAGCCGTGCTCGGCGGGGCGGGACTTCGCTGGTCGTCGGCGCGCGGCCGATCACACCACGGGCGTGCCGGGTGACGACGCAGCGGGTGACGGCGCAGCCGGACGTCGTCCCTGCGGCGGCGCGGCCACCCGTGTGCGGTCCGGACAGCCACCCGAGGTCCACGCTCACGGTGGCCGTGAGGTGCTGGGTGAATCGATGCCATGGGACACCTTCGTCCGGGAGCAGGCGGAGCCGTGAAGACCCGCGGCGGCGAATGTTAGCGCTCACATCTTGGCGGGGGCAAGCGCTGCGCCGCAGCGGGCCGGCCCGGTCGAGCCGGGCAGCCCGACCCGCGGGCGTCGTGGCCGTCCGAGTGTCCACACGGGCCTGGCGCTCACCAGGCGCGTCGTGCCCCGGCGGCGGTTCCGGACCCGGGCCGGTCGCCTTGCGCGAGCCGGTGGGCGCCCCATAGCGTTGGCCCGTGGCGCAGACGGATCACGGTATCGGCGACGAGCTCGCCGAGCGGCTGTGGCTGGATCTGGGCTACGCCGCCAGCGCCGCCTGTCGGGCCTGAGGAACGCCGCCGCACCCTCCGCGCCGCCCGACAAGGACATATTCGTGCAGACCACCGCCACGCGAGTGGCCGCTGTCCCCGTGACGCTCCGAGACGTCGACCGGGTGTTCGGCACCGGCGACGGCGCCCATGTCGTCCTGCGCGGGATCGACCTCGACGTCGCGGCGGGCGAGGTGGTGGCGTTGCTCGGGGCGTCGGGCTGCGGGAAGTCCACCTTGCTCCGCCTCGTCGCGGGCCTCGACCGGCCCACCGGCGGCGAGGTGGCGATCGACGGTGCCCGGGTCGACGGGATCGAGCCGAGGGCCGCGGTCGTGTTCCAGGAACCGCGCCTGCTGCCATGGCGCACCCTGGCCGAGAACGTCGCCTTCGGCCTGCCGGACGGCGCAGCGCGGAGCACGCGGCGCTCCGCGGTGGCGCACGCGCTCGACACCGTGGGGCTCGCGCCGTTCGCGGCCTACCGCCCGCGTGCCGTCTCCGGCGGAATGGCCCAGCGCACCGCACTCGCGCGGGCGCTGGTGCGACGACCCGGTGTGCTCCTGCTGGACGAGCCGTTCGCGGCGCTCGACGCGCTCACCCGCCTGCGCATGCAGGATCTCGTCGACGACCTGCAGCGTTCCTCCGGGGCCACCGTCCTGCTGGTCACCCACGACGTCGACGAGGCACTCCAGCTGGCCGACCGCGTCGTCGTGCTCGCCCCCCGCGCGGACCGTGGCGCCGGGTCCGGGATCGCGCACGTGCTCGACGTGCCCGGCGCGCGCCCGCGGGACCGCGCCGACCCCGTGCTCGCCGCGCTGCGTGTCGAGCTGCTCGACCGCCTCGGCGTGCCCCGCCACCGCCCCGCCTGACCCACCTCGTTCCAGGAGACCGTGATGCCCCCTGCCCTGTCCGCCGTCGCCCGGATCGGTGCGCTCGCCGCCCTCGTGGGTGTGCTCGCCGGCTGCGTCTCGGGCGAGAACGCCGACGGCTCCGTCGGTGCGCCCGCGGCCTCGGGCGTCCAGGTGCGCCTGGACTACGCCTACTACAACCCCGAGAGCCTGGTGATCAAGGAACAGGGCTGGCTCGAGCAGGAGCTCGGCCCCGGCTCCGTCCAGTGGGTCCTGTCGCAGGGCAGCAACAAGGCCAACGAGAACCTGCGGGCCGACGCGATCGACATCGGCTCCACCGCCGGCACTCCGGCGCTGCTGGCCAGGGCGAACGGTTCCCCGATCCGCGCGATCGACGTCTTCAGCCGTCCCGAGTGGTCGGCGATCGTCGTCGCGAAGGACTCGCCGATCAGCGACCCCGCGCAGCTGCGCGGGCAGAAGATCGCGGCCACCCAGGGCACCGACCCGTACTTCTTCCTGCTGCAGACCCTGTCGGCCGCCGGCCTCTCCGCGTCCGACGTCGAGATCGTCAACCTCCAGCACTCCGACGGGAAGATCGCGCTCGAACGCGGGGACGTCGCAGCATGGGCCGGGCTGGACCCGTTCATGGCCCAGACCGAGCTGGAGGCGGGCTCGCGCCTGATCTACCGCAACCTCGACTTCAACTCCTACGGCCTGCTCAACGCCAACGAGGAGTTCCTCGAGCAGAAGCCGCAGGTCGCCCAGACCGTCGTCACGGCGTACGAGCGGGCCCGCGCCTGGATCACCGAGAACCCCGACGCCGCCGTCCAGACCCTCGCGGCCGCCGCGAGCATCAAGCCCGAGATCGCGCGCCAGCAGCTGCTGACGCGCACGGATCTGGGCATCGACCCGGTGCCCGGCGAGCCGCAGCGCGCGGTCCTGTCACGGCTGGTGCCGTTGCTCGTGTCCGACGGGCTGGTGCGCTCGGAGCCGGAGGCCACCACCGCGCTCGCCACCCTGTTCGAGCCACGGTTCGCCGAGCAGGCCAAGGGCACCACGTCCGCTGGCCGAGCGGCCGGGTCGTGACGGTCACCGATCCCGACACCGAGGCCCGGGCGGACCCGACCTCGCCCGCCCGGCGCCCCGGCCCGCGGCGGCTCGGCGGTGTCCGGCGGCTCGGCGGTGCGGTGCTGCTCGGGCTGCTCGTCCCGGTGCTCTTCGTGCTGGGGTGGCAGCTGCTGGCGACGTCGGGGGAGTTCTCGCCGTCCCAGCTGCCCACCCCGGGAGCGGTGCTGGCCGCGCTGGTGGAGCTGGTGACGCGCGGCGAGCTCTGGCAGCACATCGGCATCAGCACCCAGCGGGTGCTCCTCGGCTTCGCCGCGGGTGCCGGCTCCGGTCTCGTGCTCGGCGGTGTGATCGGGCTGTCCCGTCCGGCGCGGGCGCTGCTGGCGCCGTCGATCCAGGCGCTGCGGGCGGTGCCGTCGCTGGCCTGGGTGCCGCTGTTGCTGCTCTGGCTCGGCATCGGCGAGACCCCGAAGATCACGCTGGTCGCGATCGGGGCGTTCTTCCCCGTCTACACCACCGTGTCGGCCGCGCTCGCCCACGTCGACCGCCACCTCGTCGAGGTCGGCCGGGCCTACGGCCGCACGGGCGTGCGGCTGTTCGTCCAGGTCCAGTTGCCGGCGATCGCCCCTGCTGCATTGTCGGGACTGCGCCTCGGTCTGGCCCAGGGATGGCTGTTCCTGGTGGCCGCCGAACTCATCGCCTCGTCGATCGGACTCGGGTTCCTCCTGATCGACAGCCAGAACACCGGACGCACGGACATTCTGCTTCTCGCGATCGTGCTGCTCGCGGTACTGGGGAAGATCACCGACGGCATCCTCGGCCTCGCCGAGCGCCGGCTGCTGCGCAGATGGAACTGACACTCCAGAACGCATTACCGGGTGGGTGACACGCCGCACGTGGCCGAGAAATCTGTGGTTCCTTCCGCGGAGATCGCCCCCTGTCAACAGGACGAATCGTTCTCGGCGGCCGGCCATCCGGAAGTTCCCGTGTCTCTCTCCGGCGGGCCAACTTGACGTTCACGGTGTTTTTTGGAGAGTATCGGCCGGCCCGCCGAGAACTCATCGAATGGAAGTGCACTGTGGCCCAGCAAGTTCAAACCCGGCTCGTCGACGACCTGGACGGTTCGGAAGCCGACGAGACGGTGACGTTTGCTCTCGCCGGACGCCAGTACGAGATCGACCTGTCGGGCGAGAACGCCGCGCGACTCCGGGACTCCCTGGCTTCTTTCGTCGCCGCGGCCCGTCGGGGCGGTAGCGGTCGCCAGTCCTCGGCCACCGCCCGTTCCGCACGTCCGGCCGCGAGCGACCGGGAACACACCGCAGCGGTGCGGGAGTGGGCCCGGCAGAACGGGCACGAGATCTCCGACCGCGGACGCATCCCCCACTCCGTTCTCGAGGCCTACGCGCAGCGCGGTTCGGCTTCCTAGCTAGCTTCTTTCCGGATCCGGCAGCTCTGCCCAGAAGTTCGTCAGAGCCTCAGCAACCGGCGCCGGTGTCTCCTCGGGCCACCAGTGGCCCACGCCCTCAAGATGCGCCATCCTCGCGCCCGATTGCCGCGCTGCCCACTCGTGCTGCACCAGCGTCCCGCTAGCTCGCTCGAAGTCGTCAACGGCGATGAGAGCGAGCCCCGGACTTTCTGCGGCGCTCGGCAGCAGCCGTCCCGCTTCGGCCATCGCCGGCTGTCGTGCCGACCGCAACAGCGTGAGGACGGCGCGTCCCATCTCGGGATCCATGCCTGCCGCGACCCGCTCCGCCATGCGCCCGGTCATACCGAGGGCCGACGTCACCGCGAGTCGCTGCTCCAGATCGCCTCCCCACAACTCCTGCACCGAGGCTTCCCCTGGACCCTCCTGCTGCCACACCTGTGCCCGCGGATGCCAGACGTAGTCGGGCGCGAACACGCCGAGTGCATCGGAGGCCCAGCTGCGAATCAGATCCGGACGGCTCATGGCCAGCGCCGCGACGTGGATTCCGCCCCAGTCGTGACCCACGATGTCGACCGGAGTGCGGAACAGCTCCAGCTGGGACGCCAGCCAGTCTCTATAGGCCGTCGTCGACGAGTTGAAGCTGCGGGGCGCGGGGACGCCGAACCCGGGCGGGGACAGGACTACCGCGTCGGCCCGATCGAGCTCCCCGATGAGCGGTCCCCAGATGGCCGCTGTCTCGGGGTTGCCGTGGACGAGGACGAGTGGAGTGTGCGGCACAAGGCCACCTCTCAGATACTTGTTGGTTGCAATAACGTGACAGTTCGTTCCACCCGGGCCGCTCGCCCGGCTCGCCCCGCGTGTCGTCGACGGGACTGACGCGCAGAACCGGCGGACCACATCGCCGTGCCGAAAAGGCCCTGTCCGCAGTGGTCGCCACCTGTTCGGTGCGCTCGTGGGCACGACAGCGGTCGTCGCTGATCCGGTGCAGGCAGCGAGCCGAGCGATGCTCTTTGCGTGGCAGGGAAAGGCTGCGGCGGCGGTTCGTGCCGGGCGAGGCAACTGCGTCCTTCACGAGATCGCCACCACGCAGTGGCAGGTACCGGCTACGTGGGTGACCTGGACAGGATCGGCCGCCGAAATCTCTCTGTGGCCCTCGCCCTCGAAATCTATCCGCCGGATCGAGCTCGTCGAAGACCAGGACGCGGTCGCCCTGGGCGAAATGGTTCCGGTAGCTGCCCTCGAGGGTGCTCCCGCCGGTTGTGAGCTCCTGCTGAACCGACGCGAAGTCCGCCCCCAGCGCCGCCGCCAACCGCAGTAGAACGGTCTTCGACGGGGGCATCACCACCGACCGCCCGGGTCGTCGACCAGAGGGCGTCACGCTCGCGGTCGTCGATTTCGATCATCAGGAAACCTCCCGGAGCCGGCGCTTGTTACGCCACTCACTCTACACATACTTGTTGGTCAACACGCAAGTATCATTGCTAGACTCCGACGCATGGCCAGCACCCGCCGCACCCAGCAGGAACGCCGAGACCAGGCCGAAGCCGCGCTGCTGACGGCCGCCGCCGAACTGGTCGTCGAGCAGGGGGTTCGTTCCCTGACCCTGGCGCGAGTCGGGCAACGAGCCGGCTACAGCCGCGGCATCGTCACTCACCACTTCGGCGGCAAGCAGGCGCTGGTGGAACGGCTCGCACGGGCGACGCAGGCCGCGTTCGTGCCGGGCCGAAACGATCTGCCGCCTGGGCTGGACCGCCTTCTGCGACTGGTCGACGGTTACCTCGGTGAACTTGCTCGCCTCGGCGTGTTCAACCAAGCCTTTCTGCTCCTGTGGGCCGAGGCCGCCACGCAACCCGACCTGGCCCCGATCTTCCGCGAGCGCGACGAAGCCTTCCGTGCTGACCTGCGCGACGACATCAAGGCCGGCATCGCGGACGGTGTCGTCGACCCCGGTCTCAAGCCCGACGATGTCGCGATCGCCATCGTCGGACAGCTACGCGGGATCGCCCTCCAACTGCTGTTGGACCCGCGTGGTGTCGACGTCGAGCAGGTGCGCCGCAGTGTCACCGGCTACTGGCGCCGGGTTCTCGCCCCGACATGAGGACTGCCGCCTCTGGACGTCTCCGGCCTGGCCGCCCGAACGATTCCGAGGGTGCCGCAGCATGGGGGGAGATCGGCGGATCGTCAACCGCTCAGGAAAGCGGTCACCTCGCCATCATCGGGGGCCCGAGCCGGTCGGGCAGGGCCGGCTCGTTCCCGCACAGCAATCAGAATCCGCAACGAATACGCGAGGGCGCCGCGATCGCCCCAGGAGTGGGAGTGACCGACTCCGGTACCGGCGGTCAGGGCAGCATCCAGCCCAGCACCGGGGTGGCCTGCAGCGCGATGAGGACGGCAAGCACGAGCAACATCCCCAGGCTCCAGCCGATCACCTTGCGCAGGAGCACGCCCTCCTGGCCCTCGAGCTTCACCGCGACGGCGGCGATCGTGAGGTTCTGCGGGGAGAGCATCTTGCCGAGCACACCGCCCGAGGAGTTGGCCGCCGCGAGCAGCTCGGGAGGCAGTCCGGTGCTGCGCGCCGCGGTGACCTGCAAGGCCCCGAACAATGCGTTCGACGACGTGTCCGAACCCGTGACGGCCACGCCGAGCCAACCGAGCACGGGGGAGAAGAAGGCGAGCGCACCGCCCGCGGAGGCGATGATGAGAGCGATCGCCGTGGTCTGCGCCGACGCGTTCATGACGTACGCCAGCGCGAGCACCGAGGCAACCGTGAGGATCGCCCAGCGGAGATCGACGATCGTGCGCACCCACGTGCTGGCGGCGCGCTTCGCCCCCACACCGAGCAGCGGCGCCACGATCAGCCCGGCGACGACCATCAGCGTGCCCGCCGTGGAGAACCAGGTCAGGGAGTACTGCGTGGTGCTGGACATCAGGGGCTTGCCGTTGGTCCCGATGATGTCGAGGAACGGCCAGTTGAACGCGAGCTTGAGGGAGTCGAGCACCGGCTTGAGGCCGGGCAGCTGGTCCAGCGCGAACACGATCACGATGATCACGTACGGCGCGTAGGCCTTGCGGACGTCAGCGGGCGAGTCCGGCGTCGCCACCGTGCCGGGGCCACCGGAGGCCGCCAGCGCGGGCTCCCGCGCTGCCCAGACCGCGTCGGGCCGGGCGCGCGCGAGCAGGATCACCGCGACCGCGGCGAGCAGCGACGCGAGGATGTCGGTGAGCGGCACCGACACGTAGTTCGACACGGCGAACTGGGTGATCGCGAAGACCACCCCGCACCCGATGGCCGGCACCCAGGCCTCGCGCAGACCCCGCCTGCCGTCGACGAGGAACACGAGCACGAGCGGGACGAACACCGCGAGCACCGGGGTCTGCCTGCCGATCGTGGACGCCACCTGGGTCAGTGGCAGGCCGGCGACGCCGGCCAGGGTGATGACCGGGACGCCCATGGCCCCGAACGCCACCGGCGCCGTGTTGGCCACGAGAGCGACCACGGCGGCCTTCATCGGCCGGAACCCCAGCGCCACCAGCATCACCGAGGTGATGGCGACGGGGGCGCCGAACCCGGCCAGTGCCTCCAGCAGGGCGCCGAAGCAGAACGCCACCAGGATCGCCTGGGTGCGCTGGTCGGTCGACAGCGCGCCGAAGCTGCGGCGCAGGATGTCGAAATGGCCGGTGGCCACGGTCATGTTGAACACCCACAGCGCGCTCACGACGATCCACATGATCGGCAGGAGCCCGTAGAACGCCCCGTGCGCCGCCACCGAGAGCGCCATTCCGGTGGGCATCCCGAACCCGAGTATCGCGACGAGCAACGCCGCCGCGAGACCGGCGAGAGCGGCCCACTGGGCCCGGACCCGCAGCACTCCGAGGAGCACGAGTACGACCGCGAGCGGGACCACGGAGGCCAGCGCGGACAGGCCGAGGGAATGGCCGACGGCTTCGGGATTCTGACGATAGGCGGCGAGGACGAAGGTCACCGGACGGGACGGTTCCAACGGCACCGGCAATGCTGACGCGGACCACATGATCGCGAATTTTGCCATCGCCGCACCCGTTATCGGAGTAGGCCGTTCGAGCAGCCGCACCCGATTGTCGGGCAGTGCGTCCGGAATGTCCGGGAGGCCGCGATCGCGCATAGTTCGACCGATGGGGCCCGACTCGATACCCATGCCTGCCGAATCGGACGATTACCGGTCGCACCGCACCCGAGTTGAACGGTGCCGGATCATGGTTTCTCCGCCAATGCGGCGTGGTGCACATCACTACAGATGCCGGTCGCCCCGCGCGGGTGTCCGTCCGTTTTGCGCAGCTCGTCCGGTGCGGGGCAGCCCGTCGCCCTGACGATTGACAGGCGTGATCGCCCGTCGCAGTCTGTGATCCACCTGACACAGGGGGCGCGATGGGCGAGTTCGGGTACGCGGCGCAGTTCCCGCGGGTGCTCCGCCGGTTCGCCCTCTTCGCGATCGCGTTCTCGATCGTCTCCATCACCACGGGGATCTTCGTCAACTACGCCTACGGGCTCACCCAGCTCGGCCCGGCGGCGATCTGGCTCTGGCCGGTCGCCGCGGTCGGGCAGTTCCTCGTGGTGCTCGTCCTCGCCGAGCTGGCGGGGTATTTCCCGCTCGCCGGCGCCAACTACCAGTGGACGGCCCGGCTGGTCGGATCCCGCTTCGGCTACGTGGTGGGGTCCCTCGGCGTGCTCTACGGCGCCGTCGGCCTGCCCGGGATCGCACTGATCGGGCTCGCGCCGCTGACGGCCACCGTCCTCGGGCTCGACGCGGGGAACGTCCGGCTGCTGCTGTTCATCGCGGTGCTGGCGCTCGTGGTCGCCTACCTCGTCAACATCGTGCGGGTGCAGCTGGCCGCGCGGGTCAACAACGTCGCGGTGTTCGCCGAGATCATCGGCACCGTCGTGCTCAGCGTCGTGGTGTTCCTGGCGTGGGTGCGGGGCGGGGCGGACGTCCCCGGCGGCGGCCACGGGTTCGGCTTCCTGTTCACCACCGCCACCGACGCGCCGCTGGCCGACGCCCTCGTCGGCGGTGCACTGATCGGGATCTTCACCCTTGTCGGCTTCGAGGCGGCGGCCGACATGGCCGAGGAGGCCGTCGACGCCCGGCGCGCGGTGCCCCGGGCGATGATCCTGTCCGTCGTGGTCTCCGGCGTGCTGGGGATGTTCGCGCTGGTCGGGTTCACCCTCGCCATCCCCGACCTGGCCGCGGTCCAGGCGTCGCCGGTGCCGCTGGCCGCGATCGCGCAGTACTGGCTCGGCCCGGTGCTCACGAAGGTCTTCCTCGCGATCGTCGTGTTCTCGATGTTCGCCCTGATCGTGGTGGCGGCCGCGTCGAACTCCCGGCTGATCTTCGCGATGGCGCGCGACGCGATGCTGCCGTTCTCCACCGCGCTGGCGCGGGTGCACCCCCGTACCGGCACGCCCGTCACCGCGCTGGTCGTGTCGCTGGTGGTCTGCCTGGTGCTGCTCGCCTACGGGACGGCCGACGGCAACGCCTTCGCGGTGCTGGTGGGGGCGACGGCGCTCGTGCCCTACCTCGTCTACCTGCTCACCATCGGTGGGTACCTCGGGCGGCGGCGGTCCCTGGTCGACGCGGGGGAGGGCGGCTTCCGGCTCGGGGCCGCCGCCCTGCCCGTGGCGGGGCTCGCCGTGCTGTGGCTCGTCGCGGTGGTGGCGGCGCTGACGCTGCCCGAGGCGTTCCGCTCCGCCGACTACGTCGTGCTCGCCGCGCTGGCGCTGGCAGGGCTCTGGTACGTCGCCGTGCTCCGGCGCCGGCTCCGGGACGGCACCGCCGGGCTGGGATCCACCCGGACCGACCCCGTGGAGATTCGATGACCTGGCGGAACTGGGCGGGCAACCAGCGCACGGACCCGAGGCGCACCGTCGTCGCGCGGGACGCGGGCGACGTCGTCGAGGCGGTGAAGGGTGCCGAACGCGACGGGCTGCGGGTCAAGGCGCTCGGCTCGGGGCACTCGTTCACCGCCATCGCCGTGCCCGAGGACATCGCGTTGCGGCCGCCCGCCGACCCGGGCCTGCTGCTCACCGACAGCACGACGGGGCTGGTCACGGCCCCCGCCGGGTTGCCGCTGCACCGGCTCAACGCGCTGCTGTGGGAGCGTGGGCTCGCCCTGCCCAACCTCGGTGACATCGAGGCCCAGACGGTGGCGGGCGCGATCTCCACCGGCACCCACGGCACCGGTGCCACCCACCGCGGGCTCGCCGCCCAGGTGCGGGCGCTGGAGATCGTGCTGGCCGACGGGTCGCTGATCACCTGCTCGGCCACCGAGCACCCCGAGGTCTTCGCCGCCGCACGGATCGGGCTCGGTGCGCTGGGAGTGCTCACCCATGTGACGCTGCAGGCCGTCCCGGCGTTCCGGCTGCACGCGGTCGAGACCGCGATGCCGCTTCCCGACGTGCTCGCCGGCCTCGACGAGCTGGTCGCCGCCCACGAGCACTTCGAGTTCTACTGGTTCCCGCACACCGACATCGCCGCCACCAAGAGCAACAACCGCACCGAGGCGACGGGCCCGACCCGCGGCCGTGTCGCCGAGTGGGTGGGCGACGACCTGCTCGGCAACGGCGCCTTCGGCCTCGCCTGCCGGCTCGGCGCGGCGGCGCCCCGGCTCGTGCCGCCGATCAACCGGCGGATGGCCGCGCAGATGGCCGCCGCCGAGTACGTCGACCGGTCCTACCGGGTGTTCACCAGCCCGCGGCGGGTGCGGTTCCTGGAGATGGAGTACGGCGTCCCGCGGGAGGCGATCCACGAGGCGCTCGCCGGGCTGCGCGCCGCCGCCGCGCGCCACGCCCGCGCGGTGACGTTCCCGGTGGAGGTGCGCTTCGCCGCCGCCGACGACATCCCGCTCTCGACCGCCGCCGGCCGCGACAGCGCCTACATCGCCGTGCACGTGTACCGCGGGCAACCGCACGAGGCGTACTTCGGAGCCGTCGAGACGGTCCTGGCCGGGCTGGGCGGCCGGCCGCACTGGGGCAAGCTGCACACACAGACGGCGGCGACGCTGCGCGAGCGCTACCCGGCGTTCGACGGCTTCGTGGCGGTGCGCGACCGGCTCGACCCGCAGGGCCGGTTCACCAACGCCTACCTCGACCGCGTGCTCGGGGCACCGGGCAGCTCCGCGCGCTGACCTGCCCGTCGCGCCGACATACCAGAGCAGGCGCCCGGCGTCGCCGGCCGGGAAAGCTTCGTCACACCGTGCAACGGACGCCCCGGCGGTGCCGATCAACCGGTTGCGTCCACATCAGCACGTGGACCGACGACGTGGAGGCGATGGTGCGACCCCTGGTTGCGACGCGGTTGCTGCAGAACCCGCTGGGCATGCCGGCGGAACCCGGGACCAGGGGCGACATGGTCCGGGTCAGCGACGGGCGGGCCTCGGTCTACCTGCTTCCGCACGAGTACGACGCCGCCGACGAGCGGAAGCTGCGCTGGCTGCTGGCGAAGGCGTCGGTCCCGGTGTCCTGACGGGGATCAGTGCCGTTCGCTCGCCTCGTAGACCCGGGCGGGCGGGCCGACGATGAGCGGGTCGGGTGTGCCGATGACGTCCGCGTCCTTCGTCGGGTAGTCCAGAGTGGACAGCACCCAGCTGAGCGCGGCGATCCGGCCCCGCTTCTTGTCGTTGCTCTTCACGACGGTCCACGGGGCGGTCGGGCTGTCGGTCCGGGCGAACATCTGTTCCTTCGCCCGGGTGTAGTCGTCCCAGCGTCCCAGCGCGGCCAGGTCCACCGGGCTGAGCTTCCACTGCCGCAGCGGGTCGATGACCCGGACGGTGAACCGGGTGCGCTGTTCGGCCCGCGACACCGAGAACCACAGCTTCACCAGGTGGATGCCGCTGTCGACCAGCGCCGACTCGAGCCCGGGGGCCTGCGCCATGAACTCCTGGTACTCGTGGTCGGTGCAGAAGCCCATCACGGGCTCGACCACGGCCCGGTTGTACCAGGACCGGTCGAACAGGATGATCTCCCCGGCCGCGGGGAGCTGGCTGAAGTAGCGCTGGAAGTACCACTGGGTCTGCTCGCGTGACGTCGGTTTCTCCAGCGCGACGACCCGGGCGCCGCGTGGGTTGAGATGCTCCATGAAGCGCTTGATCGTGCCGCCCTTGCCCGCGGCGTCGCGGCCCTCGAACAGCACGACGACCCGTTGCCCGGTGTCCTTGACCCACGACTGCATCTTCAGCAGCTCGATCTGCAGAGCCCGCTTGCGGGTCTCGTACTCGTCGCGGCTCATCCGCTCGTCGTAGGGGTAGTCCTGCTGCCAGGTGGAGATCTCGTGCCCGTCCGGGCCCAGCAGGAGCGTCTCGTCGTCGTCGAGCTCCTGAACCGTCATCCCGTCGAGGCCGTCGAGGAGGTCCGCGGATGCCAACGCCTCACGCAGTTCCCGGCGGGTGCGCTCCGAATGGCCTACGCCGCGTGGAGTTCGCCGGAACGAGCTCACGACCTGGTCGACAGAAGTCATCTCGATACCCGTCTCTGCATGCATTCACCCGGTGACGCTCACCGGCCCGTCTCGCGTTCAGTGCCATTCGTACCCCGTGCCGGTGCCCGGCCGGGGCCACGGGGCCGGGTCGGGGGCGAATGTTCAGACTCCGGATTCGGGTCCTTGGTCCGTGCGGGAGGAGCCCGATGCCTCCAGATGACCCGGGGCGGCGTGCCTAGCGTCGACGGGGAGCTGCATCACCAGGAGGAAGAGACCATGCGGATCCACGAGATCATGTCCAGTCCTGCGGTCACCGTCGCGCCGCAGCTGCCGGTGAAGGACGCCGCTGCCGTGCTCGACACCCACGGGTTCACGTGTCTTCCCGTGGTCACGGGGGACGGCCGGTTGGTCGGCGTGGTCGGTGAGAAGGAGCTCGTGGCCGACCGCTTCCCGCCGGACCCGCGCCTCCCCCTCGCCGAGCGCGTGACCCGGAGTCCCGGCAGGCTCGTGGCGGACGTGATGGACCGGGACGTGCTCCTCGCCCATCCACAGGAGAGCGTGGCGGACCTTCTGACCGTGATGCGCTCGGCGGAGACCAGGTCGCTCCCCGTGGTGGAGGACGACGAGGTGGTCGGGATGGTGACCTATCGGGACCTCGTGCATGCCCTCGCCCGTGACGACGCTCTGGTCGAGGCCGATGTCCGGCGCCGGCTCAACCTGTACGGAGGGGTCGGGCGATGGATGGTGAGCGTGCGGGACGGCGAGGTGACCCTCCGCGACGACCGCGACGACCCCGTCGAGCGGACCACCGCCGTCCGGCTGGCCGAAGCGGTCATCGGGGTCACGGGATGCCAGGTGGTCGAGGCGACCTCATCGGCGACGTGGCCAGGCTGACCGAGCTGGTCGGCGGATCCGGCCGGCGAGGGGAGACTCGAGCTCGTCAGGGCGTCCGCCGGATCGTGCGGGGGCGCCGGCCGGAGCGAGGAGGAGACGCATGAGCACAGGGACCGGTTCGGAGCGCGGCGCCGTCGCCGTCGGGGTCGACGGGTCGCCGTCGTCGGTGCAGGCGTTGCGGTGGGCTCTCGGGCAGGCCCGGCTCACGGGCGCGGCCGTGCGTGCCGTCACCACCTGGGACTTCCCGGCCTCGTACGGGTGGGCCGTGTCCGTCGACGACGTCGACTGGGAGGGCACCGCGCGGACGGTGCTGGAACGCGCGGTCAAGGAGGCGGTCGGGGCCGACACCACCGTCCCGGTCGAGCAGGTCGTGGTGCGCGGACACCCGGCGCAGGTGCTGGTGGAGGTGGCGGCCGGAGCCGACCTGCTCGTGGTCGGGAGCAGGGGGCACGGCGGGTTCGCCGGCCTGCTGCTCGGCTCGGTCAGCCAGCACGTCGTGGCACACGCCTCGGGCCCCGTCGTCGTCGTACACGACGCGCCGGAGCCGACCGCCGGCTGACCGTACCGTCGCAGGCCGGTTCGGCTCCTCGCAGACGACGGCGGCCCCGCGAGGCGTGTTCGAGAGGGACCTGAGGCCCCCGCACTAAGGTCGCCGGACATGTACTCGACGCAGGTCTCCCGCCACGTGAGGGCGCCTCGCTCCGAGGTCTATCGGGCGCTCCTGGACGCGGACGCGATCGCGAGGTGGCGCGTCCCGACCGGGATGAGTAGCCAGGTCCACGACTTCGACGCCCGCGAAGGCGGCTCGTTCCGCGTGTCACTCACCTACGACGCACCGGGTGGAGCAGGCAAGTCGGACCCGGACACCGACACCTATCACGGGCACTTCGCCAAGCTGGTGCCGGATGAGCAGGTTGTCGAGGTGTTCGAGTTCGAGACCGCGGATCCGGCGCTCGGCGGGACCATGACCATGACCATGACGACCACCCTCCGCGATGCCGACGGCGGAACCGAGGTCACCATCGTGCACGAGGGGATCCCCGACAGCGTGCCCGCCGCCGACAACGAGACGGGCACGCGGATGGCGCTGGAGAAACTCGCAGAGCTCGTCGAGGAGAGGAAGGCTGCGCCTCGGGGGCGTTGACCTCGGCGTCGGACACTGCCGACGCCCTGAACCGTGGGGGGTGTGGGTGTCTCGCCCCCTCACCCCTTGCCGGGGTGCAGTCCTTGCACACCGGCGATGAGCAGGTCCAGCCCGCGCGAGAAGTAGGCGTCGTCGTCCGCGCAGGAGGCGAGCGCGTCGGCGGCGGCGACCACGTGCGGGTAGTCGTGCGGCGCCAGCGAGAGCAGGGTGGCCCGCTGGGCGCGTACCGCGGCGTCGCGGACCTCGGGGTCGGGACCGTGTCCTGCGCCGGGTTCGGCGGTCACCAGTGTCACGACGGCGGCGACGAGGTAGCCGCCGACCTCGGCGGCCTCCTCGGTGCCGAACCCGGCCTCGTCGAGCAGGCCCAGTGCGCGCTCGGCGAGGGCGAGCCCTGCATGGCTGGAGAGGATCCGGGTGCGGGTCAGGGCGGCGACCGCCGGGTGCGGCCGTAGCGCCCCCATGAGCGCGGCGAGGGTCGCGCGCAACTGCTCGGCCCACCCTCCCTCCTGGGCGTCCGGCAGTCGCACCGATCGGAAGAGATGCTCCGCGAGGGCGTCGAGCAGCTCGTCCTTGTCGCGGAAATGCCAGTAGAGGGCCATCGGCGTGACGTCGAGGTCGGCGGCGAGGCGGCGGATGGTCAGGGCGTCGAGGCCCTCCGCGTCGGCCACTGCCAGTGCCCGGCCCACGACGACCTCGCGGTCCAGCCGTGCCCGGCGCCCGCTCCCCGCCCTGCTGCGTTCCACATCACGACTCTACGACGTACAAGTGACTGTACCTTGTACTTGTACACCGTATAGCGAAAGGATCGCCATGCCCGACCAGACCAGCACCCCGGCGCCCCCGGCTCTCTCCACCGAGCTCCGGCTGGGCAACGGGATCGTCCTGCGCAACCGGCTCGCGAAGGCCGCGACCAGCGAGCACCTGGCGGATCGCCACGGGGCACCCACCGCCCAGCTGATCGAGGCCTACCGGCGGCTCGCCGCTTCCGGGGCCGGCCTGCTGATCAGCGGGAACGTCATGGTCGACGGATCATCGCTCGAGGCTCGGCGCAACGTCGTGATCGAGGACGAGCGCCATCTGACCGCGCTGCGCCGATGGTCCGCCGCAACCGACGGAACCGATACCCGGTTCCTGCTGCAGCTGTCCCATCCCGGACGCCAGACCATGCGCGGGCTGTCCGTCGCGGGACGGCGCCAGGACGTCGTCGCGCCGTCCGCCGTTCCGCTGGCCGTCGGAGGACGGATGTTCCGCCCGCCGCGGGCATTGGCCGAGCCGGAGATCCTCGACGTGGTGGGGAGGTTCGCCACCGCCGCGCGCGTCGCTGCGGACGCCGGCTTCGCCGGGGTGGAGCTGCACGCTGCGCACGGCTACCTGATAAGCCAGTTCCTCTCGCCCTTGACCAACCGGCGCACAGACGGATGGGGCGGACCGCTCTCGAACCGGATGCGCTTCCTGCTCGAGATCGTCCGCGCCGTCCGTGCGCAGACCGCCGAGTCCTTCCTGGTCGCGGTCAAGCTGAACTCCGCGGACTTCCAGCGGGGCGGGTTCGACGCCGACGACGCGCGGAACGTCGCCGTCGCGCTCGAACAGGAGGGCGTACACATCATCGAGCTCTCCGGCGGCACCTACGAGAACGTCTCCGTGGTGGAAGCCCGCCGAGCGTCGACGACCTCCCGCGAGGCCTACTTCCTGGAGTACGCGGAGGAGCTCTCGCGCACGCTCACCGTGCCGCTCATGCTGAGCGGCGGCTTCCGCACCCGCAGCGGCATGACCGCCGCGCTGGAGAGCGGCGCCGTCGACATCATCGGGCTGGCACGGCCCATCGCACACGAGCCCGACTTCCCCCGGCGCATTCTCGACGGGAGCACCGGAACGAGCCTGGCCCGGCCCCAGCGTGTCGGGGTGAAGATGGTCGACGACCTGTTGAACAGCGCGTGGCACCAGCAGCAGATCGCCCGCCTCGGCCGTGGCAAGCCCGTACGCCCGAACCGCAAGCCCGCTGTCGCCCTGGCCATCGCGATGCTGACCGAGCTTCGCGACGGCATGTCGGCGAGGTTCCCCCTGTCCTGATCCGTTCCCGGTCACCGGCTCGTCCTGGATGTGGCACATCCCGACACCTCAGGACTGCGGCGCACTCAGCCGGGGGAGACCACGATGCGCCACGGAGGGTCGGGCAGGCTGATGATGCGGACCTCGCCCGCGTCGTCGCCCGCATCCGCGTCGAGGATCATGAGCGATCCGGCGAGCGACCGTGCCGAGGTGGAGAGCACCACGCGGTCCTCGGGGTTGACCACGACCACGTCGACGGCCAGGTTGCCCAGCTCCCGGAGCACGAGCGTCTCGAACCGCGCCACCGGGACGTCCGCGCCCGCCACGCCGAGGAACTCGCCGTCGGCGACGACCGGGACGGTGAGAGTCAGCAGATACCGGTGCGTGCCGTGCACGTCGACGTAGGGACCGACGACGTGCCGGCGGCCCGTGCGACGCGGGACGACGAACCACTCGGCGGCGGCGTAGTCGTAGAAGCCGACGCTGTGCGGGTTGAGGTCGACCTCCAGCCGCACCGGGTGGTGCCGGTCCGGCTCGGACTGCCACCACTCCAGGTGCAGCGGCCGGTCGGCGAGCAGCCCCGGCGCGGTGATCACGCCCATGCCCACCGCGACCTCGCGTTCCCCCGTGAGCAGGTCCAGCAGCCGCCCGCGCATCGCCGTGATGTCCCGGTCGCACATCGGTTCGCCGCGCTCGCGCGCGGCCCGGTGGGCCGCCAGCAGGGTGTCGCGTACGGCCGTGACCGAGTGGAAGACCTGCTCGACGACGCCTTCGATCACCGTCGCCGCCTGCGCGGCGGGCCGCCCGTCGACAGGACCGTCGACGGGGCCGTCCACCGGCCTCGTCGCGTCCGGACGCCGCGTGCTCACGAGCCGGCCCCCGCCGCGGCGTGCGGCAGCACCGCCGTGTCGGCGCCGGGGCGCTGCTGTCCCCGGCGGGTCAGGTCGAGATGCACGTCGATCAGCCGCGCGGTGACCTCCCCGATGTGCGTCTCGGTGAGCTGCCGCGCGAGCGCGCCGTCCCGGCTCTCGATCGCGTCGACGACCTGGCGGTGGCTCGCGATCGTCGTGGCCAGTTCGGCGGCCGTGCGCGGGGTGCCCCACAGCAGCTGGCCCAGCTCGGCCTGCAGCTCGATCTCCTGCAGCGTGAGCCGGACGGACTGGGCGGCGGCGGCCACGTCGATGTAGTAGCGGCTCTCGATCCGGCGCTGCCGGGTGCCCTCGTCCACGGCCGCCAGCCGGTCGAGGATCTCGCGCAGCCGGGCGATCTCACTCGCGGTGGCCCGGTCGGCGGCGAGCCGTGCCGCGGTACCGCCGACCGCCGCGCGGATGTCGCCGAGCTCCCGCAGCTCGGTGCTGCCGATCTCCCGGAGCCGGCCGAGCGACAGTTCGGTGAGGGCGTCCTCCGAGGCGCGCACGAAGCTGCCCCCGCCCCGGCCGCGGCGCGTGTCGACGAGGCCGCGCCCCCGCAGATCCGCCAGCGCGTCACGCAGCGTCACCGTGGAGACGTTCAGCAGCGCGGCCAGGTGGGATTCGGACGGCAGCTGCTCGCCGTCGACGATGATGCCGAGCGCGATCGCGCTCCCGAGCCGCCGCGCCACCGCCTCGCTGCGGCCGGATCCGTCGTCGAGCGGCGCGAAGACCGCCCGCCGCGCATCACCGGACAGCAGCCGCATCAGCGCACCTCCCGGACCTTTCCCCGCGCTCCACCGAGTCTGGCATGCCCGCGCCGGGCAGCAGGGGGCCCGCCGCCCCTTGACCTTAGAAATGTGATCTCATAGGTTTCGCCATCGCAGTGTCCTACCTCACATCGTGGAGACCTCGTGACTCGTGCCGATCCCGATGCCGGCTCCGGCGGCGACGCGCTCACCCGCCCGTTCACCCCCGGGATGGCGTCCAACGACCCGGGCCTCGCCGAGCTCACCGAGACGGTCGCCGGGCGGGTCGACATCGAGATCGTGGACCGGGAGACGCGCGAGTTCGTCGAGGAGTGGCGCAACGCCTCGTACAACTGCTACTCGTCGGGGCACAAGTTCTGCCGCGAGGTCTGCCCGGTGATGCAGGTGACCCGCAACGAGTCCTGGACGCCCACCGCCTTCCACGCGAACGTCGTCGCGATGGAGCGCGGTGAGCTCGACGTGGCCGACGTCGCCGCGGACTACGTCAACTGCACCCAGTGCGGGGCGTGCGAGCTGCGCTGCCCCAACACGCTGTTCACCGGCGACTTCTACCGGTTCCGCACGCGCACCGTGGACGTCGTCAAGGCGGTGCGCGCGCTGGCGGTGGACAAGGGGGTCCACCAGCCTCAGTGGCAGAGCTGGAACGCGCGGACCGACGAGAGAACCCACGAGCCCGTGCTCGGGGAGGTCGCGGTCAGCCAGGACACCGTCCGCGACTGGGCCGAGGGCCTCGACATCCCGGTCGGCGGCGAGACCGTGCTGTTCGTCGACTGCGAGGCCGCGTTCTACCGCACGTCCGTACCCCGGGCGGTCGCGCAGATCCTGCAACGGGCCGGGTTCGAGTTCGGCCTGATGGGCGAGCAGTGGTGCTGTGGCGGCCCGGCCGCGGAGATGGGCTACGTCGAGCAGGCCAAGCGGTTCGCCCGGCACAACCTCGACAACTGGCGCTCCACCGGCACCCGGCGGGTGCTCGTGCTCGACCCGCACGACTACATCTCGTTCACCGAGGACTACCCGAAGTACTTCGGCGACGAGTTCGACATCGAGATCGTGCTGGTGGTGGAACTGCTCGCCGAACTGCTGCGCGACGGGCGGATCACGCCGTCGGTCCCGGTGGAACGCACGGTCACCTACCACGATCCGTGCCGGCTCAACAAGAGGAAGGGGATCTGGGAGGAGCCGCGCGAGATCCTGCGCGCGATCCCGGGACTCTCCTTCACCGACGTCGATCGCGTGACCCAATGGTCGTACTGCTCCGGCGGGGGTGGGGGCCTGCCGGTGGAGAAGCCCGACCTGACGGCCGCGATCAGCGCACGGCGTGTCGACGCCGCGGCAACGCTCGGCGTCGACACGCTGGTGAGCGCCTGTCCCTGGTCGGAGCGCCCGCTCTCGGCTGCCGGGGACGCCCGCGACATCGATGTCGTGGACATCCACGAGCTGCTCGCCGAGTCGCTCGGCATCACCGTCGGCGGCAGCCGCGGCGAGGTCGGCGACCGGCGCTCGGCCGGCGGGTGCGGCGGCGGGAGCTGCGGTGGCGGCGGGGGGTGCGGATCGTGACCATCACCCCGGAGCGCCTGTCCACCGAACAGGTCGACCGCGTCGTCGAGCGGCTGCGCACCGTGCTGCGCGACGAGCAGATCCTCACGTCCAAGACCGACCGCTACAACCGCGCCCGCGTGCCGGCTCCCTTCCCCGTGCACCGGTGGGCGGAGCGGGTGCCCGACCTGGCCGTCCTGCCGACGTCCACCGACGAGGTGGCGGCGGTCGTCCGGATCGCCAACGAGCTCAGGGTCCCGATCGTGCCGCGTGACGGCGGCACCGGCCTGACCGACGGGGCCGTCCCGCTGCGCGGCGGCATCGTCGTCGACGTCAAGCGGATGAACGAGATCCACGAGCTGGACCTGGAGAACCGCACGGTCACCGTCGGCACGGGCATCAACATGCTCAAGCTCAACGAGCAGCTGGCCCGCCACGGCCTCATCTACCCCGACGACCCGGCGTCGTACCCCTGCTCGCTGGTCGGCGGCCGGATCGGCACGTCGGGCTGGTCGCTCATCGGCGCCCGCTACGGGCACACCCGCGACCTGGTGCTCTCCTTCGACCACGTCCTGCCCACCGGGGAGGTCATCCACGTCGGCGACGGCATCGGCGGCAAGATCTCCAAGTCCTCCAGCGGCTACCAGCTCAAGCACCTGTTCATGGGGCATCAGGGCACGCTGGGCATCGCCACGAAGGCCACCCTCAAGCTCTACCCGCAGCCCGAGGCGGAGCTCTCGCCGTTCTGGGCGTTCGACAACTACGACGACGCCTACCGGTGCGTGGGGGCGCTGGCCCGGGCGGGGGTCGCCACGTTCGCCGGCGCGGTGCTCTTCGACGAGTGGAAGGTCGCCTACCTGCGCCGCGACGACGAGGCGTACATCCCGCAGCCCGCCGACGTCCGGGCGCTGGTGTGCGCGGTGATGTACGGCTACGAGGACGAGGTGCGGCCCGCGGGACGGCGGCTCTTCCGGATCGCGAAGGAGCACGGGGCGCGCTACCTCGGCGACGAGATCTCCGAGGGGGACTGGGCCGCGCGCCACGACCGGTACGCCACCCCGCTGCACGGGCGGACCAAGGCCGGCCAGGTGGTGCCGATGAGCTGGCACTGCGAGGACGCCGCCGTCAGCTACACGCGGGTGCCCGCCGTCACGAAGGCCTGGCACGAGATCGTGGCCGGCCTCCGGCGCAGGACCGACGTGTTCGACGACTGGGGGATGTTCGCCTACACCTCGGCCGACACGGGGGTGGACTACCTGACGGAGATCGACATCGGGATCTGGGAGCAGCAGCTCGGCGACGAGGCGTGGGAGCTGTGGGTGCAGGCGAAGCGGGACATCGCCGCGGCCGCGCTGCGCCACGGCGGGTCGATCAGCGCCTGCCACGGCTCGTGCCGGGAGGGGGAGGTCGACCTGGTGCCGCAGGAGCTGGGCCGCGGCTTCGAGGTGATGCTCGACGTCAAGCGCACCCTCGACCCCAACAACATCATGAACCCGGGCAAGTACCTGCTGGACCTCGCGTACGAGCCCGGTGCCGCCACTGCGCTCGCCGCACTGAGAGGAGGGTCAGGATGAATCGGACGAACGGTTACCGCTACGGTGAGCAACACACCCCACCCGCCCCGCAACGAGTGAGTGATGTCGCGCTTACCACTTTCGAGCACGTGTACGAGGTCGACCCTCGGCTCATGGAGCGGTGGGTGCTGCAGCAGACGTTCCCCAACTGGGACTCGCTGCGGATCATGAATGCCCGCCACGACCACCTCGACTGGATGCACCGACACTTCGCAGAGAAGGTCCTCACCGGATCGGAACTTCTCGCCGAGGTCGACGCCGCCGACAGCTCCCCTGATTCCTGACCAACCCCACCAGGAGTTCATCGTGAAGTTCAGCTACGTGATGCTGCCCGACTATCCCCTCACCGAGTCGCTGGCATCGATCCAGCTGGCCGACGAGCTCGGCTTCCACGCCGTCTACGCCGCGGACGAGACGTGGCACAAGGACCTGTGGCTGCTGTTCGCCGCGGCCGCCGACAAGACCACGAACATCCGCATGGGCCCGAGCGTCTCGGCCGTCGTGCTGCGTGAGCCCACCCTCATCGCGCAGGCCGCCGCCACCCTCGACGAGCTCACCGGTGGTCGCGCGGAGGTCGTGCTGTCCTCGGGCAACTTCGGCCTGCTCGCCCAGTACGGCATGGACTGGACCACCCAGAAGCCGCTGTCGCGGGTGAAGGAGGGTGTCCAGGTCATCCGGACCCTGCTGGACGACGGCGCGATCACGTTCGACGGTGAGTTCTTCACGTACAAGGGCCTGTTCAGCTTCGCCCGCCCGGTCCAGGACCACCTGCCGGTCAAGATGGGCGCGATGCGCGGCCCGAAGTCGTTCCAGGTCGCTGCCGAGTTCTCCGACGGCTGCCACCACGCCCTGAGCTACACCAAGGGTGCGTACGACTACATGTACGAGAACATGAAGATCGGTGCCGACCGGGCGGGCAAGAACGTCGACGACCTCGACATCGGCGCCTGGGTCGTGTTCTCCACCGGCGAGGACTCGGCGGTCGCCAAGGACGCCGCCCGGTCCATGGTCGGCCTGTACGCCTCGGCCATGCCGAACGAGCAGCTCGAGCGCAACGGCGTGTCCCCCGAGTCGATGAAGCCGATCATCGACGCGCTGGGCGCGGGTGACCTCGCCGGGTCGATCGACGCCACCACCCCGGAGATCGGCGAGACCCTCTCGATCGCCGGCACGCCCGAGGAGTGCGTGGCGAAGCTCAAGGAGATCGAGGCCGCCGGCGTCAACCACATGATCCTCGCGATCACCGACGCCACCCTGGTCAAGACCTTCATGGGCCGCGACATCGAGGGTGTCGCCGACGTGGACACCCAGCTGCGGCTGATCCACGACCGGATCATGCCCGAGTTCTCCTGACCCACGGCTCGATGGGCGGCATCCCTTCCCGGGATGCCGCCCATCGGCGTCTCCCGGCTACACACCGACGGTCATCTCGTCGCGGCGAGATCGACGGGGGAGTGGTGGGGGAGCGGCCGCGGCCACGCTGACGTCGATGTCGGGGCCGCTCCGAGTCCGCGGCGAGCTGGTCACATTCCGTTCGAGCGACGTGCGCAGCGGGAAGCGGACAGGACGTGAAGACCTGCGCGCATGATCCCCGGGCACATCGCGGCGGTGTCCGGTGCTGAGCATCGCGCTGGCCGTCCTCGCGGCGGTCGGCAACGCCGTCGCGTCCGTGCTGCAACGCCGGGCCGGCGCCGATCAGCCGGAGGAGCAGGGCGGTCCGATCACCCTGCTCTGGCGGCTCGCCCACCGCCCCGACTGGCTCGGTGGCATCGCCGCCCTCATCGCCGGGTTCCTGTGTCAGGCCGCGGCGCTCGCGACCGGGCCCATCGCGCTGGTCCAACCGATCCTGGTGCTGGAGCTGGCGTTCACCCTCGTCCTGGCCCAGGCGGTGTTCCGATCGTCGCTCCACCTCCGCGAATGGGGGGCGATCGCCGGGATGTCCGCCGGACTCGCCGCCCTCCTCTACGCCCTCCAGCCCAGCGGCGGCGACCCGGCACACGCCTCCGCCATCGCCTGGATCCTGGGCGTCGCGGCCGCGCTCGCGCTGAGCGTCGTGTTCGCCGTCGTCGGATACCGGTCCGCCCACAGCCGCCGTGCCGCGTTCCTCGGGCTCGCCACGGGCGTCGGGTTCGGGCTCACCGCCGTGCTGCTCGCCGGGATCAGCGCGATCTACGCCCTGTCCGGCGCCGGAGGTGTGCTCGCTGCGCCTCAGACCTACCTGTTGGTCGTGCTCGGCCCCGTCTTCTTCTTCCTGCTGCAGAAGAGCCTGCAGGCGGGCAGCCTCGTCGCTGCGCAGCCGGCGCTGACCCTGTCCAACCCGGTGATCGCCATCGTGTTCGGGATCGTCGTGTTCGGGGAGCAGGTCCACACCGGCGGTTGGGTCGCCCTGTCCGTCGTCGGGGCCGCCGCCATCGCCGCCTGCACCGTGGCGCTGACCCGCTCTCCGCTCCTGCAGGACGGTGAGAGCTCCGGGTCCGACGTCGCCGCGGGCGACGCCTCCCGGTGTTCCCCGTGATCCGGAGGTGGACTGTGCGCGGGGGCGCGGAGCCGGTACGGCAGAATGCCGGGCAGGGACGACGTCGAGAGCGCGCCTGCACAGTCGGATCACGGCCGGTGTCGGTTGTTGTGCCGCTCCCCACGGAGTTCCGGAACGGTGATCACCGCAGGTTCTGTGTAGTTCTGCCATGGCTGCAGTTATTCGTGGTGCGGACGCCGGAACCTGTCGAGGCGGTTGCTCGTTGTTTCGTCGCGGGGTGGGGCAGCGTTCGCGCATACCCTTCGTCCGGATTTGCGTGACCAACTTCATTCAGTGCACGGCCGGTCCGCGCGAGCGAATCCGGCTTCGGGACCGGTGTGTTTTTCCGCGGCCCGCCCGACCGGAGGGTGACGCGCCGGTCCCGCGGATCATGGACGTCACCTCGGCATCCTCCCTCCGCCACCGTGATCGCCGGTGGGAGGTGGTCGAGTTCGCGTGCCCGGCGGGTCGTGTGCACCACCTGTAGCTATGCCAACTTGACGTTGTCGTTGTTTTCTGGAGAGTATCGGCGCGTCTGGACAGAACTCACCGAACGGAAGTGACTGTGGCGCAGCACGTTGAAACCCGGCTCGTCGACGACCTGGATGGATCGGAAGCCGAGGAGACGGTGACATTCTCTCTCGCCGGGCGCCAGTACGAGATCGACCTGTCGGGCAAGAACGCGGCCCGGCTGCGGGAGTCGCTGGCGTCCTTCGTCGCCGCAGCCCGGCGCAGTGGCAGCCGTCCGCCCTCGGCGCCCGTCCGCTCCGCGCGCCCCGTTGCGAACGATCGTGAGCACACCGCCGCCGTTCGGGAGTGGGCTCGGGAGAACGGCCACCAGGTCTCCGACCGTGGACGCATCCCGAACTCCGTGCTCGAGGCCTACGAGCGCCGGGACTCGGCGCCTGCCGCCCCGGTCGAGGCGCAAGCGCCTGCCGCCCCGGTCGAGGAGGCGCCGGCCAAGCGGCGGAAGGCGGCGCCGCCGGTGGCCAACCCGTTCGCGCTCAACTAGTGCGGCGGTGGTCGAGGGCCGGGTTCCGCCGGGCCCTCGACCGGAGACGCCGTGCCGCAGATCAGACCGGTTCGGCGAGGTCGTCGACGATCCGGTCGATCTCGGAGCGTGCGTAGGCGGCGAGGCGGCGCTGGTCGGCCTCGGCGTCGGGATCGGCTTCCTCGAGGTCCCCGATCACCACGATGTTCTCGTCGTTGAGGGTGGTCGCCGGAGCGGTGTAGTTGAAGCTGCCGATGATGACGAGCCGGTCGTCGATCACCATGAGTTTGTGGTGGACCTTGCGGACCCCGTTGCCACGGACGTTGTGGAACAACTCGACTCCGGCGGCTTTCAGCGCGGCGGTGGCGGCCCACTTCTGGGCGCCCTGGCCGCGGTCGAGCACTCCGCGGAAGCGCCGGGTGGGGCCGACCAGGCGGACCATCGTGTCATCGATGCCGCTGGACCGGGCGAAGGTGAACATGGCGAACTCGACGCTGTGTTCCGCCTTCAGCATCTGCTTCATGATCTCCATCTCGGGCCCGTGCCGCGGCGCGAACAACGGCTTGATGCGGACGCTGCCGATCCGCATCTCCCGGGGCCGCGGCTCGTGGCGTTCGTGGAGGTCACCGAAGGTGCCCGAGCGCAGGCGCTCGAACTCGGCGAGGTACTGGTCGGTGATCTTCTTCCCGTGCAGGACGACGACGTGGTTGAGGTTGTTCCCCGCCTGCCCGCTGCCGGGGCCGTTGGTGCCCGTGTCGGTGCGGGTGAAGTTCGTCGATCCGGTCAGGACGGCCGCCGTGGGGGTGCCCGGATCCCGGACCACGAACTTCTGGTGGAAGATCTCCGGGTTCAGATCGGTGATCACGTCGATTCCGGCGCGCAGCAGCGCGGCGTAGATCGTGCGGTTCGCTTCGTTGTCACCTGCGCCCGTCCAGGGATCGGCAAGCGGTTTCTCCTCGGTGAGGTAGCTCGATTCGAGGATCACCTGCACACGGATCCTTGTCCCGCGGGCGGTCGCCGGGGTTCTGGGCCGTGCGGCCGCCGCGAGGAGGGCCTCGGCGATCGGGCGCGAGTCCAGTTCCTGCACCGCGACCAGTAACCGCTGCTGCGCACCGTCGATGAACGCGCGGATCACCGCGTCCAGGTCGTCGGGGGCGCCGAGTACCGATGGGCCCAAGTGCAGCTCGACGCCCCGTAGCGAGATTCCCACCGTGTCGTCCCCCCGGGCTGCGGAATCAGCGGGCCCAGTATGGGTGCGACGACTATCGGTAGATACCGCTGAACGAATCCCCCAGAAATGATCATCCGCACCGGCTGTGCATTTCCTGCGCTACGTCATGGCCTGCGCGACGCGGCGCTGCCCGATGATCCGGCCCCCCGAACGGCGCCACAGCACGACGCCCACGGTCGTCGCGGCCAGCGCCGGGACGACCCCGCAGAACGCCATGCCGACGCGTGGCCCGAACTCCGTGGTGACCCAGCCGACCACCGGAGCGCCCAACGGTGTTCCCCCCATGAACACGAGCATGTAGAGGCCCATCACGCGGCCACGCACCGCCGGGTCCACCCAGGACTGCACCGACGAGTTGGCCATCGCCTGGAAGGCGACGTTGACCAGGCCCATCGCGATGAGCGCCCCCAGGAACATCACGAGGCCGGGGGCCAGCGCCGCGCCGACCTGAGCGAGGCCGAACGCCACTGCCGCCACGACCAGCGTGCGCAGCCGGGTGCTGGTCCGGCCGCCCGCGAACAGCGCGCCCGAGACCGAGCCGACGGCGAGCATGACGTTGAACAACCCGTAGAGGTCGGCGCCCCCGTGGAACGTCGAGTCGGCCATCCCGGTGAGGACCACGGGGAAGTTCAGCCCGAAGGTGCCGATCACGCCGACGAGGAAGATCGTCCAGCCGACGTGCGGCCGTCCGCGCACGTACCGCAGGGCCGAGCGGAGCTGGCCCTTGGCGCGCTGCACGGCGGGAGCGGGCACGAGCTCGGCCGAGCGGATCAGCATCAGCCCGATCAACGGGGCGAGGTAGGAGGCGGCGTTGGCGGCGAACGCCCACCCCGTGCCGACCGTGCCGATCAGCACCCCCGCGATGGCGGGGCCGAGCAGCCGGGTGGTCTGGAAGACGGCCGCATTGAGCGCGATCGCGTTGCGCACGTACCGCGTCGGCACGAGCTCGTTGACGAACACCTGCCGGGTCGGGTTGTCGACGACGATCACCAGGCCCTGGACCAGCGCGAACGCGTAGACGTACTCGACGCGGGCGTGGCCGGTGAGCGTGAGGACGGCGAGCGCCGCGCTGAGTGCCCCGTTCAGCGACTGGGTGATCATGAGGATCGCCCGCTTCGGGTAGCGGTCGGCGATCATCCCGCCGTGGATCCCGAGCAGGAGCATCGGCAGGAACTGCAGTGCCATCGTGATGCCGACGGCCGCGGAGCTGCCCGTCAGCTCGAGGACCAGCCAGTCGAGCGCGATGCTCTGCATCCACGTGCCCGTGCTCGCCACACCCTGGGCGGCGAGGTAGATCCGGAAGTTGTGCACCCCGAGGGCGGCGAAGGTGCCCCCGCGGCGCGTCGTAGCGGTTTCACTTGCAGCTATGTCGGCCGTAGCCGTTGTCACAGAAAGCCCTTCGTAGCGGCGAGAAGATCTCTACCCCACTCTGCAAGCCGGACGAGATATTCTGAACACCGATCAACCGACTAACTGCTATTGCGGAGGGCTATGACCGTCACCTACGACCCGGTCCAGCTCCAGACCTTCCTCGCCGTCGCCCAGACCCGCAGCTTCACCCAGGCCGCGGCCCGCCTCGGCATCCGCCAGCCCACGGTCAGCCAGCACGTCCGCAAGCTCGAGGAGGCCACCGGCCGCGTCCTCGTGCACCGGGACACCCACACCGTCACGATCACCCCGGACGGCGAGGCCATGATCGGCTTCGCCCGGTCGATCCTCGCCGCGCACGAGCAGGCCGCAGGCTACTTCAGCGGCGAGCGCCCCCACGGCCGCCTGCGCATCGGCATGTCCGACGACCTCGCGCTCACCCGGCTGCCGCAGATCCTGCGCGACTTCCGCCGCGACCACCCGCTCGTCGACCTCGACCTCACCGTCGACCAGAGCGGCACCCTGCACCGCCGGCTCGAGAACGACCGGCTCGACCTGTTCGTGGGCAAGCGCCCGCGCGGTGAGCACCGCGGCCAGCTCGTGAAGCGCGACCGGATGGTGTGGGTGGGCAACCAGTCCACGCGGCTGGACTTCGGCAGGCCGCTCCCGCTCGCGGTCTACCCGACACCCAGCCTCAGCCGCACGGCGATGCAGAACGCACTGGAGCGCACCAACACCGCCTACCGCAGCGCGTGCATCTGCCGCGGTGTCAACGGGCTCATCGCCGCCGTGGCGGCGGGCATCGGCATCTCCGCGCTGGCGAGCAGCCTCGTCCCGGTGCAGCTCACCCCGCTGGGGCCCCAGCACCGGCTGCCCGAGCTGGGCTACATCGACCTCGTGCTGCTCACCAACCCCCGCACCGAGCAGCGCCCGGCCACGAAGGCGCTCGCCGCGGCCGTGCTCGCGAGCGGGCCCACCAGCCTGGCCACGGCCTGAGGTCAGGCGCGGTCCGCCGTCCCGATGGCCGACAGCGGGGGAGCGGCGCCTGCGGGGGCGCCCAGCAGGACGCGCACGACGTCAGGGAGCTGCGCGGGATCCGGGCCGCGCCACGCGACGACGTGGTCGGGTCGGAGCAGCAGGGCGCAGCCCGCCGGGAGGAACCCGGCCTCGACCCGGTGCACGGGTAGCGGCACCGGCGAGTCCGCGGCGCAGCGCTCCCACGGCGCCGGATCGCCACCGACGACGAGGGCCCACCCGGGGCCGGCCAGGTCGAGCGTCGAGCGGGTGCGGGTGGCGTCGAGCCACCGGTGCGGCACCCGGGTGCCGACGCGCCCCGCGGGCTCGAACACGTGGACGGGCTCGATCTCGCCGCCCTGGTCCGGTCCTCCGACGAGCGCTCCCGACGGGTACTGGAAACCACCGGCGGCCAGCACGTACGGGTGCGCGAGAGCGTCGTCGGGAGCGGCCGAGCGCAGGTCCGTGGAGCGTCGGCTCGACTGGTCGGCCGCGAACCACCCGGCGGGGCGCCGCTCGGCGTCGTAGCTGTCGAGGAGTGCGGGCGCCGCGGTGCCCGCGAGGACCGCCGCGATCTTCCACCCCAGGTTGTGCACGTCGGCGATGCCGGTGTTGGCCCCGCTCGCCGCGAACGGGGGCATGACGTGCGCGGCGTCCCCCGCCAGGTGCACGGGGCCTGCGGAGTAGCGGTCGGCGACGAGCATCTCGGGCTGCCAGGCCAGCACGCTGAGCACGTCGAGATCGGGAGCGGCCACACCGAGCGCGGCGCGCAGCAGCGCGGGCCAGTCCCTGTCGGTCTCACCGCCCGCTGCCATGAACACCCACCGCGCGCGTCCGTCCACGGACGCGAGGGCGCCGGGGGCGTCCGGATGCTCGATCTGGCAGAGGTTGAACTCCCGGCCTCGCACGACGTCGGCGAGATCGGCACGGAAGTAGACGTTCACCCCCGGGCCGCCGATCGCACCGCGGCCCGAGCGGCCGATGCCGAGCGCGGTGCGCACGGGGCTTCGCGCGCCGTCGGCCGCGACGAGGAGCGGGACCTGCAGCCGTTCGTGCCGGTCGCTCGCCAGGTCGTGGAGCTCGGCCACCACGCCGTCCGCGCCGGAGGTGAACCCGGTCATGGCCGTGCGGAACCGGACGTCGGCGCCCGCGTCGAGCGCCGCGCGGCGGAGTACGGGTTCGAGAACGTCCTGGGCCACGAGGCACGGCAGCTCGGGGCTCGGTTCGACGTCTTCCCCGGCCGGCCCCGATGGCTGCCACAGCGGCAGCTGCTCGGCCTCGGCGAGCGTCCGACCGGCGGCCATGTGGTAGTGCCCGGCGAGGTCACGAGCGGCGTCGTGCACCAGTTCGGCGGCCCCGAGCTCGCGGAAGACCTCCATCGTCCTGGTGTGGAACCGGCGCGCCTTCGGCTGCGGCGACGTGGTGGCGTGCCTCTCGACGAGTGTGACGTCGACGCCGTGGTGGCGCAGGAGGAGTGCAGCGGTCAGCCCGACCAGCCCGCCGCCGACGACGAGCACTCCGGCGCGGATGCGTGTACGTAGTACATTCACGGTGTACTTAGTACACGACGGCTATGCTCCTGGCAATGTCCTCGTCGACCGACCCACAGCCGGTGCCGGGCGGGCTGGTCTGGTTCGACGAGCCCCCACCTCCGCGCGCCACCGAGCAGCTCAGTCGCGAGAAGGTCGTGGCGGCGGCGATGGCGGTGGCGGACGCCGACGTGCGCGGCGAGGTCACCATGCGGGCGATCGCGGCCCGTCTCGGCGTGCGCAGCCCGATGGCCCTCTACCGCTACGTCGGCAGCAAGGACGGGCTGGTCGACCTGATGGTCGACGAGGTGTACGGCGAGATCCGCGTCCCGGCGTCCGGTGACTGGCGGGAGTGCCTGCGTGGGCTGGGCCTCTCGGCCTGGGAAGCCGTGCAGCGGCACCTCTGGTTCGCCCGGCTCGCGTTCAGCCGCCCGCCGCTCGGACCGCACGCGCTCGCCACGTACGACGCGGCGCTCGCCGGGCTCGCCGGGCTCCACCAGGGGCCGACCGTCCGCATGGGGTTCATCGACACCGTGCTCGGCCAGGCACTGGGGTCCGGGCTGGCCATGCTCGAGGAGCGCGCCATGCGCGAGCGCGTCGGCCTGCTCACCGAGGAGCAGCTCGCGGCCGCCGCCCGCCCCTACCTCGAGCGGATCACGGCGGAGGGCCGGTACCCGCACTTCATCGAGTGGGCCAACGATCCCCGGCGCTTCGACCCCCCGCCGCACTCGTTCGAGCAGGTACTGGAATGGCTGCTCGACGGCCTGGCCCGGCGCGTGGCCGACCGCACCTGACATAGGGTTCAGCGAGGCCGGACGGCGCGTGCAGGCGTTCCTGCGGGACGGTGAGGGAAGGGTGGCGCGGCCGGGCGGAGGTCCGTGACCGGCAGGCCGCGCCACCCCCCTCGCCGGTGAGCTTCTCGAACCCGCCCCGCTACGGCACGAGTACCGGCTGGTCCACGGCCCACAGCCACGAACCGTCCGGCTGGCGACGGGCGATCTCGACGGTGACCTCACCGGTGGTCAGCGTGCACATCGTGAGTGCCAGGTCGCCGCTCACCAGCGCCGGATGCTGCCGACCCGGCGCGAGCACCGGCGCGGCCGCCACGAACTGCTCGTACACCTTGCGGATCTCCGCATGCCCGGTCGCGAGGTTTCCCGGCGGGAACGCCAGCACGGCGTTCGGCTCGTACAAGGCCACCAGCCCGTCGACGTCGCCCGCGTTGCCGCGCTCGATGAAGAATCTGCCCAGGTCGTTCGGTTCGGTGGCAGCTGTCTGGTTCGTCATGCCGATGAGCCTCCCGGTAAATCACGACATCCCGTGTCGTGTATCTCGTAGGCTTCTCGCATGCGCGCGGACCGGTTGGTGGCGCTGGTGCTGCTGCTGCGCCGGCACGGCCGGGTGTCCGCGACCACGCTGGCCCGCGAGCTGGAGGTGTCCACCCGCACTGTGCTGCGCGACATCGACGCGCTGTCCGCTGCCGGGGTCCCGGTCTATGCCGAACGCGGCCGGCGCGGCGGTTTCGCACTGCTGCCCGGCTTCCGGACCGAGCTCACCGGGCTGAACCACGACGAGGCACTCGCCCTGCTGGTCGCCGGATCGCGCCGCGGCGCGCAGGCGTTCGGCCTCGGCTCGGCGCTCGCGTCGGCCATGCGCAAGGTGGTCGACGCGCTGCCCGAGAGCTATCGGGCCACCGCGGCGGGCGCAGCCCGACGACTGCTCATCGACCCGGAGACCGACCTCCTCGCACGTCGGCTGGTCCCCGAGGAGGTGCCCGACGCCGTGGTGACCGAGGTCCGGCGCGCGGTGTTCGCCGGACACAAGCTGCGCATCCACTACGCGGCCGTGGACCAGGCGCCGAAGTGGCGCACGGTGGACCCGATCGGCCTGGTCACCGTGCGCGACCAGGTCTACCTGCTGGCCGCGCGGTCCGGCGCGGACCGCACCTACCGGCTGTCGCGGGTCCTGGCCGCCGAGGAGCTCGCCGAACCGGCAGAGCGACCGGAACTGGTGGATCTGGACCGGGCCTGGCAGGAGCGCAGCACGCGGTTCCGGACCGGCGGCGACCAGGTCACCGTGCTGCTGCGGGTGAACGCCGCACGGCGGGAGGAACTGCTGCGCACCGCGCTGGCCGTCCACGCCGAGGAACCCGACGGGGACGGCTGGCTGCGGCTGGAGGTGACCTTCAGCGATCCGCGACACGCCGAATGGGCCCTGTGGCAGCTCGCCACGAGCGCGGAGGCCCTGGCCCCGCAGTGGTTGCGCACCGCACTGCGCAACCGCGCCGCCGCGATCGCCACCTGCTACGGAGTGCGTCCCGAGAGCTGACGGACGGGGGCGGGATGATCGGCAGCGCACGTCAGCACCGGCCGACCTCTAAGGAGACGCACGGATGAGCGAGCTTGCGAGCGAGTCAGTGTCACAGCGCCTTCGCGAAGCGCCGCTCGAGCGCAGCGAGGGCGAGCGATGAGCGAGCTTGCGAGCGAGTCAGTGTCACAGCGCCTTCGCGAAGCGCCGCTCGAGCGCAGCGAGGGCGAACGATGAGCGGCAGGACGTTCGCCGACGGGTGCGGCAACCCGGTTCTGGCCGAGGGGCTGCACGGCTGGGGCAGCCTGGACGGCGCGGTGCTCGCGCGGACCGCGATCGGTGACCACGCGGCGGCCCGGCACGCCGCGCGGTCGGTCGCCGTCGCGCCCGTGACCGGCTGGTACCTGCCGGAGCTGGCGGTGCGCGCGGGGGAGCGGTGGGCCGTCGGCATCGACGTCCGGGTGGACGCCGGCGGCGCGGCCCGGGTGGAGATGGACTGGTACGACGCCTCCGGGCAGTTCCTCTCCTCCACGTCCGGGGGAGAGATGCGCCTCGGCGCGGGTGCGGTGTGGACGCACGTCTCCGCCGTGTTCACCGCGCCGGCCGGGGCGGTGAACAGCCACCCGCTGCTCCGGATGCGCTCCGCCGCCGGTGGGGCGCACTGGTGGGCGACCGCCGCCACGTACCGGCCGCTCGCGCCGGCCGTACCGGCGGGCGGCGACGACGGTGTCCAGGCGGCGGTCGTGCACGGCTGGGGTCCCGTCGTCGACGGCGACGAGTTCGACTACACCGGCGCGCCCCGGGCGGATCGCTGGTCGACCTACGACGGCCCGGGGCACGCGGGCAACGGCCGCCGGACCCCCTCCGCGTTCTCCGTGGCGGGTGGTGTCCTGACCAACCACGGCGCCGCCGACGGCAGCACCGGTGGCATGGCGTTCCGATCCGGGCGGGGCAGCCGCCACTACCGCATGGAGGCCAGGATGCGCCTCTACAACGTGGGTGCGGCAGCGGGCCACCAGTACCACCCCGTGCTCCTGTGCTGGCCCGACAGCGAGCGGTGGCCCCACGGGGGAGAGGACGACTGGGCCGAGACCGACATCGGCTCCGGGCGGATGGAGGCGTTCATCCACTGGCCCGGGGACGACGGCAGCGCCCAGTCGTGCGCCGCGGAGCAGGTCGACATCACCAGGTGGCACAACTACGCCGTCGAGCGGGCCGCGGGCCACGTGGCGGGGTTCATCGACGGCGTCGAATGGTTCCGCTTCACCGACCGGCGGGTGCTCCGTATCCCGGGACCGATGCACCCCGTCGTCCAGCTGGACTGTTTCCACCGTCGCGCCGTGATGCAGCCCGCGAACCAGGACCTGCGGTGGTTCCGGATCTACGCGCCACCGCGCTGAGCTGCCGGCCGGACCATCGGAACGGGTGACCCACGCCATCTGAATATAAGAAAGGTACTAAGATCGGCCTACCATCCGACGCATGACAGAGACCGTGGCGCCTGTGCGGATCACCGAGGTGTCGGCGGGGTACTGGCGCGTGACCTTCGACAATCCACCGCTGAACCTGGTCGATGCCGCTCTGTTCACCGGGTTGCAGGAGGTGCTCGCGCGGATCGAGGCCAGCGACGACCTCCGCGTGGTGGTGTTCGAGAGCGCTGACGAGGACTACTTCCTCGCTCATTTCGACATGAGTGGCGAGGCCACCCCCGCGGTGCGGGCGGCCGGTCCCTCGGGTCTGCCGGGCGTACCTGATCTGGTCACCCGCCTGGCGAGGAGTCCCGTGGTGAGCATGGCCAAGATCCGTGGCCGGGTGCGGGGCCTCGGCAGCGAGTTCGTCCTCGCCTGCGACATGCGCTTCGCCAGCAGGGAGAGGGCGGTGCTCGGCCAGCCGGAGGTGGGTGCTGGCGTGACCCCGGGCGGTGGCGGCACGGAGTGGCTGCCCCGGCTGGTCGGCCGGGGCCGGGCGCTGGAGATCATCCTCGGCGCCGACGACTTCGACGCCGAGACCGCCGAGCGCTACGGCTACGTCAACCGGGCCGTGCCGGACGTCGAGCTGGACGCGTTCGTCGACAACCTCGCCCGCCGGATCGCCTCGTTCGGCCGCAAGCCGCTGGCACTGGCGAAGTCGCTGGTCAACCGGGGCTCCATCCCGCCGGACGAGGAGCTGGTCGAGGGCGGGACGGCGTTCAACACCGCGCTCACCTGGCCGGAGACCCGCGAGCGGGTGGGCGACCTGCTCGGGCGCGGGCTGAACCGGCCCGGCGATGTCGAGCTCGATCTCGGTCGGCACGTCGGCCCCCGCTGAACCCGGCGGCCCGACGATCCGGGGGGGTGTCAGTCGGGCAGCAGCACCGAGCGGAGCGCGCGGCGCGGCGTCTCCACCAGGTCGAGGGCGCCGGTAGCGGGCCAGCCGATGCGGATGACGAGCTGCGGCTGCTCCGGGATCCCGAGGATGTCGGTCTGCACCCGCCGCCTGCTGCCGTCGATCTCGAGCGCCTGGCTCAGCGGTGTGGTGGCCAGCCCCTTCCGGGTGGCCGCGAGCAGGACGGCGCTGGTGGCCTCGCCGGCGCGCAGCCGGTCGAGGACGTCGTCGCCTGCGGTGGCCAGCACCAGGAGCTGGGCGGCGTCGTCCGGCGGGCCTCCCGGCCCGAGGGCCGCCTGGGCGAGCGTGGCCTGCCCGAAGCGGCGCAACCCCGTTGCCTTCACGAGACCCAGCGGCGGTGCCGCGACGTCGGCCGCGGGAACGCCGTCACGGGAGCCGGGGAGACGATGGGTCCACAGCCGCAGCTCGGCGGCATAGCCCGGTTCCCGGCACTGCTGCTGGGCGGCGTCGGTCAGCACCGCGACGAGGCGCTCGCGGACGTGCGGGTCGGTCACCGGCACCAGTACCGCCCCGGCGCCCCGCGCGTGCTCCTGCAACGACTCGATGTGCTTGCGCGCCACCTCGCGGTGGCTCATCCGCCGCCGCTCGGTGCGCCGCGCGGCGATCGCGGGGAAGAGCGAAGCGGCGGCCACGTCGGGCGTCCCCGTGCCGGGAGCACCCACGGTCACCGTGGCGAGATGGGTGCAGTCCTCCGGGTCGGGGAGTCTCCGGACGTCGGTGGCGAGGCCGCGGGCCGCGAGTGCCACCTGCAGGTGGTGCAGGGCGGCGCCACAGCTCAGGACGAGGTCGCGCCGGTCGGGATCGGTCACGTCCAGGTGGCGGTCCTCGTCGGCGTACAGCTCGACGGCGCCGGGACGGATCCGCCACCGCCACGGCTGGGTGTTGTGGACCGAGGGCGCGCGCAGGGCGTCCGTGACCGCCCCGGACAGATCGGCGTGGCTGGTCATCGCGGTCCTCCTGCAGCTCGGGCGTCCGGAGTCGAGCCTGCGCCTCCGCGCCCGCTCCGACGAGGGCCACACGGCTACCCGGGAACGGGACGTTCGACCTGATACGGACTTCGCAGACGCCACGAGCAGCGAAGACGGGACTTTCGCCCCTGCCCGGCGCGGGTCGGACCAGCAAGTCTCATCGGGCCGGACGGAGGGGAGGTATCCGCTGCCGACGACCGATGGGACGGGGGTTCACGGTCGGCACGGCGCGAGCTTCCGTGCGGAGAGCGGGCAACCGTAACGGACGGGTACCCGCGCCCGCGCTCCACCGGTACGGCCCGGGGGTCGTCGTCCGTGCTGGGGAGCGATGGATGGCGGCCCCCGGGCCACTACGGCTCGGGGCCGAGCGTCAATACCACTGCGCGAAGTCGGCCTTGCGGATCATGCAGTGCACGCCCTTCGTCGCGTCCACCACCTGGCTGACCTCGAAGTCACCGGCCGCGGACAGGTACGCCATCGCGGTGGACCGGTCGAACCCGAAGCGCTCGACCAGGAACGTGATCGCGTGGCGTACGCACTTCTTCATCGCCTCGCCCAGGTCCTCGTCCATGCCGGTGGGGATCCAGTACCCCGGGGACTCCAGCAGCGGGTTGCGCAACGTGCCCGTCGCAGCGCTCGCCTCCGCCCCCGTGAGCACCGTGAGCCGGAGGGTGGCGCGCAGCGACGCCTCCAGTGCGGTCAGCGCGACCTCGCCGTTGCCCTGCGCGTAGTGCGGGTCGCCCGTGAAGAAGAGGGCGCCGGGCACCGTGACCGGCAGGTAGAGGGAGCTCCCGACCTGGGCCCACTTCACGTCGATGTTGCCGCCGAAGTCACCGGGCGCCACCGAGTGCACCGGTTCGCTCGTGGCCGGGGCCACCCCCATCAGGCCGAGGAAGGGGTCGAGCGGGAACCGGGCCTGCCGGCCGTCGGTGGCGGCCATCGAGCTGACCATCCGCCCACCGGACAGGCCGACGCGGCAGAACGTGAAGACGCTCTGCGTGCCCTCGGGCAGCTCGCCCGGCAGCGCGCCGTAGCCGTGCCGGCTGCTCACGAAGCCGTAGGGCGTTCGGGGGGTCAGCTCCAGGACGTCGATCCTCAGTACGTCGCCCGGCTCGGCCCCGGCGACCTCGATCGGGCCGGTCACCACGTGCGGGCCGTCGTCCGGTCCGTGGCGGATGGCGCTGCCGGCGATCGCCTTCGCGTCGTGCAGCACCTCGCCGGGCGCGACTCCGTGATGACCCAGGAAGTCGACCGGGTCACGACCCTGGTCGGGCATGATCCCCTCGTGGCTGAGGGTGTCGATCGTGACGGTGTCGCCGGAGCCGATCGTCAGGCAGGGAGCGGACTTCTCGTTCGGCAGCCAGCCCCAGCTCACCGTCTCCGGAGTCGAGGTGAGCAGGTGCCTGCCGGGGATGGTGCCCTCGCCCGGTTGCAGCAAGGTCGGGTTCATGCGGGGTCTCCTGTGTCTTCAGCTGCGTCGTCTTCCGCCGGGTCGTCCACCGTCGGGTCATCGGTGGCGTGGGGCAGGCCGACGATCAGGTCGATCTCCACCTGGGCTCCCACGGCGAGGCCGGTGGTGCCGACGCAGGTACGGCTGGGCAGTGCAGCGGTGAACCAGGTGCGGTACACCGCGTTGAACGCCTCGAACTCGGTGAAGTCGGTGAGATAGACGCGCACCATGAGTGCGTCGTCGAGGCCCACCCCGAACGGGGCGAGACAGGCGAGCAGGTTGAGCCGGACCTGCTCGGCCTGCTCGACGAGACCGCCGGCCACGAGCTCGCCGGTGGCCGGGTCGGTGGGCATCTGCCCGGTGACGAAGAGCAGCGACCCCCACTGGGTCACGTGCGAGAACGGAGCGACGGCGGGGGGAACGCCCTGCTCGGGGGTGAAGCTGAACGATCGGCGCCGTTGACTCATGGCTATACCTCCACCGTGTGTACCGCCCGGAGGAACCGGACGGCCGTCGGATGCTGCGGGTTGTCCAACACCTGCTGGGGCGACCCCTGCTCGAGCACCCGGCCCTCGGCCATGAAGACCACCCGGTCGGCGACCTCCCGCGCGAAGCCCAGCTGGTGGGTGGCGATCAGCATCGTGAGGCCCTCGTCCAGAGCCAGCGAGCGGACCACCTCCAACACCTCCTGCACCAGCTCCGGGTCGAGCGCGGAGGTCGGCTCGTCGAGCAGCAGCACCTGCGGCCGACCGGCGAGCGCCCTGGCGATGCCGACGCGCTGCTGCTGGCCGCCCGACAGCTGGCGGGGCAACGCGTGCGCCCTGGCGCTCAATCCGACCCGGCCCAGCAGGCGGTCGGCCTCGGCGAGCGCCTCGTCCTTCGGGACGCGGTGCACCCAGCGCAGCGGAACTGCGACGTTCTCCCGCGCGGTGAGGTGTCCGAACAGGTTGAAGTGCTGGAACACCATGCCGACGCCCGCCTGGACCCGCTGCCGGGCGACTTCCCGCTCCGGCAGCGCCGTGCCGCCGTCGCGGTATCCCACCTCGATGCCGTCGAACGAGATCGTGCCCGCGTCCAGGGTCTCCAGGTGGTTGATCAGCCGCAGCAGCGTGCTCTTGCCCGATCCGCTGGGGCCGAGCAGCGCGACCACCTCGCCCTTGCGGATCTCCATGTCGATGCCGCGCAGCACCTCGTGCTCGGCGAACGCCTTGTGGACGCCGGTGATGGTCAGCGCGACCCGGGCCCGGCGCACGGCCTCGGCCCGGGACACCGCGCTCGCGACCTGTGCGCCGTTCACCCTCGCGGCGGTCACCGGCTCGGCCGCCGGAGCCGTGCCCTCGACGGGGGCCGTGCTCGCCTCCGACGGGCGGCCCCGGCCGCGTTTCCCGACGCGGCTGAGGTCGAAGGTCCGCTCGATGGCGAGCTGCAGGCCGGTGATCGCACCCGTGAGCACCAGGTACATCACCCCGGACGCGAAGAAGATGCTGAAGTAGTCGAACGTCGCCGACGCCAGCTGGTTGCTGCGCAGGGTCAGCTCCGGGACGGCGATGATCGACGCCAGCGCGGAGTTCTTCATGGTGGAGACGGCCTCGCTGCCGATCGCGGGGATCGCCGCTCGCGCGGCCTGCGGCCCCACGATGCGACGCAGCACGGTGCCGGGCCGCAGCCCGACCGCGCGGGCCGCGTCGGTCTGTCCCTTGTCGACCCCGATCACGGCGGAGCGGAAGATCTCGGCGAAGAAGGTGGCCTCGTTCGCGGCCAGCGCGACCCCGGCCGCCATGATCGGGCTCAGCACGATCCCGGCGTGCGGGAGCGCGGTGAACACGAACACGAGCTGGAGCACCAGCGGCGTGCCCCGGAAGATCACGCTGTAGGTGCGCGCGACCCCGGAGACCACACGGTTCCTGCTCAGTGCCATGCCGGCGAGCAGCAGGCCGAGCGCGAACCCGCCGAAGAAACCCAGTGCCGTCGCCTGGAGGGTGATCAGGATCCCGTCCAGCAGGTAGGGCATGGACAGGTAGTGCAGGAAACTACCCATCAGCTCGCTGTGACCAGCGACGGCGCCTGGATCGCGGACTTGTCCAGCTGCCACTTCTGGGCCAGCTGGGTCTGCAGGCCGCTCGTCTGGATCTGGGTGAGCGCCGCGGTGAAGGCGTTGCGGATCGGGAGCTGGCCCTTGGGCACGCCGATGCCGATCGAGTACGGCAGGTGCAGGGTGCTGGCGTTGGCCAGCTTGCCGGACTGGTCCTTCACGAACCGGTTCACCGTGTTGACGTCGTTGATGTAGGCGTCGGCCCGGCCGGACAGGATCGCCTGCACGCAGTCGGCGTTGTTGTCGAACAGCGCGGTCTGGGCGGGCGGCTTGCCTTCGGACCCGCACTTCGTGTTCTGCGCGTCCACCAGCGGCACCTCGACGAAGCCCTTGTTGAGCGCCGTGGTGGTGCCGCAGAGCGAGTCGTCGATGCCGGTGATCTTCTTCGGGTTGCCCGCGGCGACCAGCACGCCGTCGAAGACCTTCGAGTAGGTGATGAAGTCGGCCGACGCGGCCCGGTCCTTGGTCGCGTAGATGTCGGAGATGATGAAGTTGGCCTGTCCGCTCTGCAGGGTCGGCAGCAGCGCGTCGAAGGCGACCGGCAGGTAGCTGACCGTGAAGCCGAGGCACTCACCGAGGGCCTCGCTGAGGTCGACGTCGAAGCCCTCGTACTTGGTCGGGTCCGACACCGAGATCGACTCGTACCCGGGCGTGTGCGGGTTGATCGCGTTGGTCAGCGTCTTCCCGGCCAGGTTCGGGTTCTGCGAGCGCAGCTGCGTGCAGGCCGGCGACGACGCCAGCGCCGGATAGGCCGGGGCGCTGCTGGTCGAGGAGGCGGGCGAGCTGCCGCCGCAAGCGGATGCCAGCAGGGTGATGGCACCGGCCGCGGCGAGTAGCGCGGCGGGCCGGAGCAGCCGGTTCAGCATGGTGGAGGGTTCCTTCGAGGGCGCCGTTGGATCAATAGTCCGTTGGTCGGACCAGCGCACTGTAGGTCGGTGCTGGGACGCAAATCGGGCACCTCAGGGGATCTGACCTCTTGTTTACCGCTCAGAAACGCGGCTGCAAGTGCCTGAAACTTTGGTCGGACAAAAGAACCACGAACGGCGCACGACGGGCTCTATGCTCAGACGGTGCAGCCAGCCTCGGTGCCCCCCATGCCCCAACGAGCCCGCAGTGTCAGCGTCCAGCTCGCGGCGCACTTCGAGCGGTTGATCGCCACCGGTGTGCTGCGGCCGGGTGAGCGGCTGCCCCCGGAGCGGGAGCTGGCCGCGAGCCTGTCGGTGTCGCGCGGCTCGCTGCGGGAGGCGATGCACGAGCTCGAGGCCAAGAACCTGGTGGAGCGCCGCACGGGGCGGGGCACGATCGTCGCCGAGCAGACGGAGTCGGTCAGCCAGCTCTACTCCGAGCTCGACGGCGACACGGACGCCTCGCTCGACGACGCCACGGAGCTGCGGCTGATCGTCGAGCCCAAGATCGCCTCGGCGGCGGCGCTGCGGTCGGCCCCGTCCAACCTCGTGCAGCTGGAGGACGTGCTCACGCGCTCGGCCCTGCGGCTCGACGCGGAGACCTCCCTGCAGCTGGACGTGGAGTTCCACCTGCTGCTGGCGCACGCGGCGCAGAACCCCCTGCTCGTCGCGCTGTGCACGATGACCAGCCGATGGACCGAGACGGTGCGCCGGCACTCGCACGCCACCCCGGAGGGGCGGCTGCGCTCGCTGGAGGGGCATCAGGCGATCTACCAGGCGGTGCTCGCTCGCGACCCGGACGCTGCGGCGGCGGCGATGAACGAGCACCTCAGCGTGGTCCGCGACGTGATCGCCCGGCGCACCAGCTAGCGCGCGGCTCCGAGCAATCCGGTCAGGTGTCCGATCCGGAAAACGGGGCCGCATCGGACTGTGCAATGTGACATAGTACTCGTCGTGGCTGGTGGGGGACCCGTCGACGTGCTCGTCATCGGGGCGGGCATGGTCGGCGCCGCGTGCGCGTACTCCTGTGCCGCGGCCGGTCTGCGGGTCACGGTGCTGGAACGCGGGGCCGTGGGGAGCGGAACCACGAGCGCAGGCGAGGGCAACATCCTGGTCTCGGACAAGGAGCCGGGCGCCGAGCTGGAGCTCGCGCTGCTGTCGGTGCGGCTGTGGGCCGGGCTTGCCGAGCGGATCGGGGCGGAGCGGCTCGAGTTCGAGGCCAAGGGCGGCGTGGTGGTGGCCCGGACCGCCGAGGCCGCCGAGGGGCTGGCGGCCCTCGCGGCCGCGCAACGTGACCGCGGCGTCGAGGTGGTCGACGTGACCGCCGCCGAGCTCGCCGAGCTCGAACCGAACCTCACGCGCGAGGTGAGTTCCGGGGCGTACTACCCGCAGGACATGCAGGTCCAGCCGGTGCTGGCCGCCGCCGAGCTGCTGCGCCGGTCCCGGCTGCTGGGGGCGACGGTGCACACCGGCTGCGAGGTGCTCGGGCTGCAACGGGGCCGGGACGGCGCGGTGGTCGGCGCCACCACCAGCGCGGGCGAGTTCGCTGCGCGGTTCACCGTCAACGCGGCGGGCACCTGGGGCGGCGACGTCGCGGCGATGGCCGGGGTGCACGTGCCGGTGCTGCCGCGCAAGGGGTTCATCCTCGTCACCGAGCCGCTGCCCCGGGTGGTGCGGCACAAGGTCTACTCCGCCGACTACGTGGCCAACGTGGCGAGCGGGGACGCCGGCCTCGAGACGTCCGTCGTCGTCGAGGGCACCCGGGCGGGCACGGTGCTGATCGGGGCGAGCCGGGAGCGGGTGGGCTTCGACCGTCAGGTATCCCTCCCCGTGCTGCGCAGGCTCGCCGCGCAGGCGATCGACCTCTTCCCGTTCCTCGCCGACGTGACCCTGCTCCGTAGCTACCTCGGGTTCCGCCCGTACTGCCCCGACCACCTGCCGGTGATCGGTGCGGACCCGCGGGCCCCCGGCCTGGTGCATGCCTGCGGCCACGAGGGCGCCGGCATCGGGCTGGCCGCGGCCACCGGGCACCTGATCGCGCAGACCCTCACCGGTGCGGTGCCCGACCTCGACCTCACCCCGTTCCGGCCCGATCGCTTCGCCGAGGACGCCGCGTGAGCGCCGGGTACCGGTTCGCGTTCGACGGCGACGAGATCGACGCCGAGCCGGGACAGAGCATCGCCGCCGCGCTGATCGCGGCCGGGCACCGGTCGTGGCGCAGCACCCGGGGCCGCGGCGAGCCGCGGGGGGCGTTCTGCGGGATCGGCGTCTGCTTCGACTGCCTGGTGACGGTGAACGGGCGGCCCAACGAGCGGGCGTGTGTCGTCGAGGTGGGTCCCGGCGACCGCGTCGAGCGCCAGGAGGGGACCGGCCGTGGCCACCTCGACCACTGACGCCTACGACGTGGCCGTGCTCGGCGCGGGCCCGGCCGGCCTCGCGGCGGCGGCCGCCGCCCGGCGGTCCGGGAGCCGGGTGGTGCTCGTCGACGCCGGGAGCCGGGTGGGCGGGCAGTACTGGCGCCACCGCCGCGGCGACGGCGGCGCCGGGCACCACCAGTGGGCGACGCTGCGGCGGCTGCGGGCCGTGGCGGAGGGCCCGGACCTGCTGAGCGGGCACTCCGTCTGGCACGCCGAACGCACCGGGGTCGGGTTCACGCTGCACACCACCACCCGGGCAGACGGCCGCGAGGTTGCGCGCGAGGTTTCCTGCCGGCGCCTGGTCGTCGCGACCGGTGCCTACGACCGTCAGCTCCCGTTCCCCGGCTGGACCACGCCGGGCGTCTACACGGCGGGCGGAGCGCAGGCGCTGCTCAAGGGCCACGGGGTCCTGGTGGGCAGGCGGGTCGTGGTGGCCGGCACCGGGCCGTTCCTGCTGCCGGTGGCGGCGGGGCTCGCCGCGCGCGGCGCGGAGGTCGTCGGGGTGTTCGAGGCCGGACGCCGCACCGGCCTCGCCCGCCGTCCCCTCGCGGTGCTGGGCAGCCTCGGCAAGCTCGGGGAGGGTGCGGGGTACGCGCGCACCCTGCTGCGCCACCGCGTGCCCTACCACGCCCGCACCGCCGTGATCGCCGCGCACGGGGACGACGCCGTGCGCGCGGTGACCGTCGCCCGGCTCGATGCGGGATGGAACGTCGTGCCGGGCACCGAGCGGGTGCTCGACTGCGACGCGGTGGCGGTCGGCTACGGGTTCACCCCGCAGCTGGAGATCCCGCTGCAGCTGGGCTGCGCTACCCGGCTGGACGCGGACGGGGGCCTGGTGGGAGTGGTCGACGAGCGGCAGTGCTCGTCGGTGCCGGGTGTCCACCTC
>NZ_JAAXKY010000047.1 GCF_012911925.1 Pseudonocardia xinjiangensis
CCTTCGACAAGACCGCCTACAAACGGCGCAACGTCGTCGAGCGCTGCTTCAACCGGCTCAAGCAGTACCGGGCCATCGCCACCCGTTACGACAAGACCGCCCTGTCCTACCAAGCCATGATCGACCTGGCCACCCTACGAATGTGGCTTTGAGGACAGCTCCTAGGCGCCCTCGACGCCGTCGGGATGTAGACGTCCTGCAGGACCGTCCGGTGCTGGGGCGAGAGTGAGTTTAGCGCCTGGAACACCAGCATCGAGTCCATCACCCGGTCGGCGTGGTCTCCCTGGGCGGGATGGGTCATCGGCCGGGATCGCGCTCGAGTGGCAATGTTGGCGTTGCGCACCAGGACAACAAGCCCCTGGCCGTCACGCTGAGCAAGAGACTCCCGGCTGATCACGACGCTATGCCCTGTGGCGGTGATCAAGCGGTCGCCGTACTACGTCCCGGACCGCCACACCCGGCGAAGTCACCAACTACAGCTCTAGTGCTAGGCGGCGTCGTCCCCTGAGCGCAAGGGCACCGGCGCTTCGCGTTCCGGGCTGCTTCGCTCAGGCAGGATCAGCTCGCGCAGCGCGTCCATGCCGACCGCCCCGCGAGTGATCGCGCCGATGAGTAGGTCCGAGATTCCTTGGCTGCCATTTAGCAGGACGAGGTTGTCGGCGTCCGACATGGGCTTCGCCGCGGCTCGAACGATCTCCGGCCACACCTCGGCCAACTGCTGGGAGATCACCGCCTCCGGGTTCTCGACCAGCGCCGCGGACTTTGCCGTGAGCACCTCTGCAGCTGCCCTTCCGGTTAGCTTGATCGCGTCTGATTCGGCCTGAGCTTGGGCAAGCCTCGCAAAGGCGTGAGCCTCAGCAGATTTACGCACGGAGGCATCGAGCTTGGCCTCCTCGAGCCTCGCCTCCTGGTGGGCAAGCTCCGTATGTTGCCGGCTGACGTTCAGCGAGGCCTTGGCGAAGGATTCGTTGTAGGCAACGTCGACTCGAGCCTTGGCCGATTCTGTCTGAATGGCGAACTCGGCAATCTCTAGTTCGGCATCCCGTGTGGCCTTCGCTTTAGCGATGGCGGCGCTCTGTTCGGCCTCGACTGCCCGTTGTTCGTTCTCGGCCTGATTAATACGGGCCTTCGCCTCGGCATCCCGTGTGGCCTTTGCTTTAGCGATGGCGGCGCTCTGTTCGGCCTCGACTGCGCGTTGTTCGTTCTCGGCCTCGGCGATCCGTGCCTGCGCCTTGACTCTTGCGACGTCTACACCGCGGAGGTGCTCAATATAGCCAGTCGGGTCGACGATGTCGTCGACTTGCAGCGAGTCGACAAGAATACCTAGCTTCTGCATCTCCAGTCCTGAGTGGGACCGGGTCCGCTCGGCGAGCGATTCACGGCTTGTGATGATTTCCTCAATAGTCATGGTGCCCAGGATCGCCCGGAGGTGCCCAGTGAAGACGTTGGTGACACGCTGCTTCATCGAGCCCTGCTGGTCGATGAATCGCCGTGCGGCGTTGAAGATTGACAACTCGTCGTCGGCAACCTTGAAGATCACGACCCCGTGGACCTTGATCGGCACCCCTTGGCTGGTGACGCATTCGACTTTGAGCGGAGCGTCCTTCAGGTCAAGGTTCAGACGCTGGGCCCGATGCAGGATCGGCAGCACATACGTTCCGGATCCGTTGGCGATCCTGATCGGCGGCGGAGCCAAGCCGTCGGCGTCACGGCGCCTTCTCCGGCCGGTAATTACGATGACCTCGTTTGCCGCCGGTGTTCGGCGACACAGGATGAGTACCAAGAGTCCGATGCCTCCTACGAAGAGGAGGAAACCGAATTCTGCAGTGAGCAACCAGCCCATTACGTGCCGTCCTTAGTCGTCATCGTCATCGCTGGAGTCAGCCGAGCGGACCCTTACAGTGGACGGGGGGTCGAACGACACGACGACGGCAGCGCTTCCTCGGGCAAGTTCAAGCTTGGGACTTGCCGGATATGCATGAAACGCCATGAGCGAGCCGGCTACCTTGGCAGTCACCTCGCCCACGGATCCGCTGCGCACCTGGCCCGTCACAAGGACGCGCCTCCCGACCATGGGGCCGTGCTCGGATCGAGGGTCAATCGTTGAGTCATTATGGTCTCGACGGTCGGAACTGCCCTCCTGCTCCGTGGCGCCCGGATGGAACGGAAGCATCACCAGTGCGACAGCGAAGCCGCCGATGCCGGCGAGCCAGCTCAACAACTCGAGACCGTCGCGCCCCCAGAACGCGTAGGAGACGACCGCTCCGCTGACGATCATCAGGATTAGGCTCACCGCCAAGCGTTGCCTGCTGCCGATCATCATTCGAGCTCCTCGCCGAGGTGCAGTGATGATCTAGTCGGATCAACGGAGCAGCGTGTTACTTGGCCGGTTGCACGAGGATCGGCGGTCGCGGGGGAGCACCCTGAAGACACGGCATGCAACCCGTGTGGCTGCCAAGAGATGTCCAGCCGCCGACGAGCAATGCGTGCCACACACGGGCGTCGAGGCCCGTCGGGGAAGCGGTGCGCGGTCCGGGGTCAGGCTGGGCACGCGGCTGCCTGGCGTCAGAGGGGGGTCGTTGCCGACTCGCCGACGGGGAAGGCAGCGGGAAGGCATCACGAGCGCTGCTACGCCGCGGTACGAGGTGGCACCGAGTAGCACTGCGACCGGGCAGAACGGCCACCACCGCCCGTGGGTCTGGCAGGGAATCCGCGTTCACACACCGAAGACGTCGAGACGATCGCGTCAGACGATCGGACGAGGTTAGAGGGGGACCGGTGCTGGACCGATCTCAAGGGCTGCAACCTCCGGCGCGACCGTTCGGGCGAACGCAAGAGCGTCCCGCAGTCGCGGGTCTTGGGCTGCCTTGCTCGGTGTGTCGTACTCGCCGGTGACGAGAAGTCCGTCCCCGGTGGCGTTGGTTCCCGATATCCTTGTGATATTGAAGCCGCTCCATTCCGGGCGACCCGCACTCGCGAAGAGCCGCTTGGCTGCGTCGTCGAGTTGGGCGCTTGAGTAGCGCACGAGGCGGATGGTGAGTGCGATGCCGCGCCGCGCCGCTTCCGAACAGACGGTGTCGTGGAGAGGTGACTCGCCGGCCCAGAGCAGGGTCGTTGCTTTGCTATCCGCGTCGTTGATGCCGCAGACGTAACCAGCATCGCGGATCCCCGGAAGCTCAACCAGCCATGTTACGAAGGTGCCCAGCTCCCTCTGGTTGGCCAGTAGAACCGGATCGACAGACGCCAGGTACTCGTCCGACGAGCCCGGCACCGGATGCTGCTGCGACACTTGCCCATTGTGCCCCGGATCTTGAAGCGATCGCAGATCGATGAGGCCCGGTTCCGGGTGGAGGCTGCCCAATCGCGCCGACGGCACGGCCAAGAGCGCCGAATGGCTCGTTGCCCTCGTCTGGCAGGCAGATCCGCGGGATGGTCGGGCAGCGCGCGCGTCCGGGTCGACGGGCAGGGGGTGCGTCGGTGAGGAACGGCAGCTGGGCGGGTGTCCCGGTGGGTGCCCTGCTTTACCCCCACCAACCATCGGCGGAAGTCGACGAACCATGACCAGTGGTCGGCAGGGTCCGTCGGTGCTCCGCAAGTCATGGCACACAACGGCAGACATCCGGCACCGACAGACGAAGTGGATCTTAGTTCGCAGGGTTGCTGGTTTGAGTCCAGCCGGAGGAGCTTCTCCCCAGGTCAGGGGCCAGGCGGATAAGAACCTGCAAGATCCGCCCCTCGTTCACTCCCATGAATCAGCACGACTGAGAGTGTGGTCGACGAAGATCGCCGGTACCTCTGCGGCGTCCGTAGGAGCCGCCTTCCGGCCGAAGCACCGACACGGTTACTGGATCGCCGAAGCCGACGAGGACGCCGCACGCCGCACGCCATCGTCCACCGCCACTGCCGGACCGATGTCGACTGGGTGTCCTGGCGACCGGCGGCGCACAACGTGGCTTCGACCACCACCACGCCGACCTGGGCCGCGCTGCACAAGGCGTCTCGGCTGGGAGGCCGAAGCCGAGGATATCGACGACCGAACCATGCGGGCGTGTGGCTGGCGCTGAGCGCCCATCGGCGAGATCGGCCGACAGTGGCGTCGAGGGCCGCCCCGGGTCGCCGTTCGGTCGTCGGGTCTGGCGGTCCGGTGGGTGCTCCGCTTTACCCCCACCTTTCATCGACAGAGATCGACGAACGACGGCCAGTGATCGGCAGGTCCGTCAGTCCCCAACGCGGGTCACCGCGTACAACGGCAGACATCCGTCGCTGACCAGAAAAGTGGATCTTGGTTCGCAAACTGCCGGTAGCGCACGGGCGCCGACCAGCGCAGACGCTTCACGCGACCCCCACCGGTACAACGGGCGCGGAGTCGGCGAGCGTCCGCGTCCGGCCCACCGCGTCGGTGTCGAGCGTGATCGTCGGCGTGATGTGCCCGTGGCACGCTGCACCGACGTCACGTTCGCCCTACCGATCGGTGGATCAGGCGCGCCGGGGGGCTACGTGGTGAGCTTGGCCTCGCCGGGCCATCGCCGCGACAGTTCCTTGCGGACCTTGCCGGTCTCGTTGCGCGGCAACTCGGGCAGTTCTTCGATACGGCTGCGGCGATCAGGCGCCGCTCGTCAAGGAACACCCCGCCGGCCCTCTTCCCGGCCGCCGAGGCCGGGCTCTGTAGCGGCTGGAATTGTCCGAGGAATGGTGTAGCTGTCCGATACGTCGGGCGCAGCTCGGGGAGGACCTGCAGTGACCTCGACGATCGAGGGTGTGCCGGGCAGGGCATTGACTGGTGCGGGTGGAGCAAAATGTGGAGCACGGTGCTGTGTTGGACAGTCCTGGGCTTGCGAGTACCCACAGCTGGTTTGGTCCGTCGGCCCGGAACTGGCGTTCGACCAGGTCAGGGTGACGGGCCGCGACCGGATCCGCCCGGGTCGTGCGCACCCGCTTGGTCCGTCGAGCGCCCTCGATCCCCGCCACGCGCATCAGCCGGGCAACCTGGTCACGGCCGACCTCGAGGCCGGCGCGGCGGGCGGCCTTCCACAGCTTGCGCGCCCCGTAGACCCGATAGTTGTCCTCCCATAACCCAACCAGCACCAGACCCAGCTCCGCGTCACGGCGGGCCCGCCGCGAGGGTGGGCGGGCCTTGGCGGCGTAGTAGGTGCTCGGGGCCACCTGAAGGACCCGGCAGATGGGCTCGACCCCGAGCGGGTGCCCTTCGACCACGGCGTCGCGGTGGGCGTCGATGAACGCCACTACCTGCGCTGTTGGCGGTCGAGCTCCGCCCCGAAGAAAGTCGCGGCCCGCTTCAGGATCTCGTTGGCCCGGCGCAGCTCGCGGACCTCCTGCTCAAGCTCCCGCACCCGGGCCGCCTCCGCGGTCGTCACTCCGGGTGTCTGGCCGTCGTCGATATCGGCCTGGCGCACCCACAACCGCACCGACTCGACCCCGTACCCGCGCTGCTCGGCGACCCGCTTCACCGTGCCGTGCTCGCTGCCCAGCTCCGCGCGCAGGGTCCGGACCATCCGCACCGCGGCGGCCTTCTCCTCCTCCGAGTACCGCCGCGTGGTCGGCTTGCCCGGCGACTGCTCCTTCGGCATGACTCCATCCTCGTTTCCAAGGTCAGGAGCCTCCACAGAACCCAGGGCGGTTCAACCTGCACCACCGCAGGATCAAGGTCCGCATCGCCCGGCAGGGGATAGAGGACAAGACCAAGCTCGGCCGTCACCGCTGGGTCGTCGAACGCACCGTCTCCTGGCTGCTGCGCTTCAAGTGCCTCGGACTGCGCTATGACCGCACCGAAACCACGCTGCGCCCGCTCCTGCTGCTCGCCGTCTCGATCATCAAGCTACGCCGACTGGTCTCGATCACAGAGGCAGAGTCCAGGTCCTAGACGCGTAGCTCCCTGCGCAGACGTTCGGCCTGCTCGGCGAGGTTGGCGCGAAGGTGGTTGAGAGTGGCGATCTTGGTGTCCAGTGTCTGAAGGCGTTGCTCGTAGACCTCGAGTGCTGATGTGCAAGGGGACGCGTCGAGGTCGGGCGAGCGGACGCAGGACCCGAACTTGTTGATGTCGTCGATGGAGAGGCCAGCGCTGAGCAGGTGGCGGAGATTGTTGACCACATTCATGACGTCGTGGTGGTAGCGGCGGTAGCCGTTGTGATCGCGTTGGGCAGTGATCAGGCCGCGTTGTTCGTAGTAGCGCAGCGAGCGGGTGCTCGTGGTGGTGCGGCGAGCGACCTCGCCGATGCGTAGCCCGTCGTGGTGGTCGGCAGCGGGATCCATGCCATCACCCTGGTGGGTCGTGACCGGCCGTGTCATCGCTGCCGCGGTGGATCTACGCGGCCCGCGCCTTGGGTCGGGTCGAGGACGACGACCGGGATCTGTCGGCCGGCAGCCTGTTCGAAGTCGGCGAAGGCGGGCATGAGTCGAACCTGCTCGCTCCAGATGCGCTCGCGCTCGGATCCGTGGGCGACGCGGGCAGTGGCCCGCGTGACGTCGGCTCTGAACTCGATGGTCACGTCGGGGTTCTTCACGATGTTGTGGTACCAGGCCGGCGGTCGCGCGCTTCCGCCGAAGGTGCCGAAGATCGCGAACGCGTGGCTCACTGCCTGGTACATCAGTGGATTGGTGCGTTGGCGGCCGGTTGCCGCGCCGGTGTGGCTGACCAGGATGATCGGGACGCCGCCGTCCGGGTCGAAGCCTGGCAGCAGAGGTGGGATTGGGCGCCCGCGGGCCAGGTCCTCCTCGTTGCTCCACGGGACGAAACCTGCGTTTGAACGGAATTCCGCCACGATCCGGTTGTTCCACTCCTGGAGGTCGTCGGTCATGACGGCACGCTAGAGCCCTGACATCAGTGGCAAGGTCAAGCTGCATGTTGACGGGCTGCGCTAGCAGCGGGCGGGACGATGGCCACCGTCGATGTACCAACGGTGGCGGAGGGGACGGACGTCGCCGAGCGCACGTGCTTTGCGCTGACCGGGCCGAGGAGGACCCAGGGGGACCTGCCCGAGCACTACACGCGGTCGATCTGCGCCGTCAAACGACGCCCGTCGACGCTCAGCCAGCCCCAACCAGCGCCCGGCCAGCAGGAGGACCCAAGCCCGTTTTGAGACCAGTTCTTAGTCCGCCAGGGCCGCCGACGTCGAGCAGCGGCCCTACAGCGCTGCGGGTATGTCGGACCGCGGTGTCGATGTCTGTGCGAATCCGAGCTCAAATCGCGAGGCGGCGGGTGAGTACTCCGTACTCCCGGCAGGATGGTGGTGTGCAGATCGACACTGAGACCACAATGGAAGTCGTGGCCGTGGTGGCTCCAGGTGCTCGACGAGTTCGCGCGCGGGCCGGGAAACTCGCTGACTGCGTCGCGATCGACGCCGACCGAGCCACCGATCCGGCGCCGAGTGCCCCCCGCTCGAGCGGGCCGGTATGAGCCGGCCGCGCCCCGTGCCAAGCAAACGCGCGCGATACCTGCGCATGATCCGGCTCGAGACATCGGCGGCGTCTGAGGGATACCCGTTCAACCTGCCTGCTGTGACCTGGCTGGCTCGCTCCGGCGGCCTGGCGCTGCCATCGTGTGACCTTTCTCGTGGGAGAGAACGGCAGCGGAAAGTCGACGCTCGTCGAAGCGATTGCGGCAGCCGCCGGGTTCAATCCCGAGGGCGGCAGCCGCAACTTCAGGTTCAGCACCCGAGCATCGGAATCGTCACTCGCCAGCCAGCTCGTACTCAGTTGGGGACAGGTGAAGCCTCGCAATGGCTTCTTCCTTCGCGCCGAGTCCTACTACAACGTCGCGACTGAGATCGAGCGCCTGAACAGCTCCGGACTGCCACTGCTACCTGCCTACGGCGGGGTCTCGCCACACGAGCGCTCCCACGGAGAGTCCTTCCTCGACTTTGTCGTACACCGCTTCGGACCGGAAGGGCTCTACCTGCTCGACGAGCCGGAGGCCGCATTGTCGATACGTGGCTGTATGGCTCTAATCGTCAGGCTGGCAGACCTCGCCGCACAGAACTGCCAAGTGCTGGTTGCCACGCACTCACCGATCCTGCTTGCATTACCTGGCGCAACCACCCTGGAGATCGCTGACGACGGCGTGATCACCCCCGTCCCTTATGACGAGGCCATGCCAGTTCGGCTGACCCGTGATTTCTTGGAAGCTCCGGATCGCTATTTACGGCACCTGCTCGACTACGATTGCTCGCCGACCCGAGGGTGGTGGCCGATGGCTGAGGGCCACACGCAGACCGCGAGTCGGGGTGTGGGTGTACGTGAGTCGGGGTGAGAGGGCGCGATGAGCACCGAGGTGGAGCCGGACGGGCCGGGGGCCGTGATGACCGCCGTGCACGCGGAGCCGCGCTGGCGGTCGGCGGCGCGTCCGCGGGCCGGGACGCCGAGGGGCCGGGCGGCGGACCGGGCCCGGTCGCGGCTCGTGGCCGGTGCCGGCCTGCTCGTCGTGCTCGCCGTGACGTCGGTGCTCATGCCCTGGCTCGGTGGGCTGGACCAGCGGCTGGTCGACTACACGTCGGTGCGACTGGCGCCGTCGTTCGCGCACCCGTTCGGCACGGATGTGCAGGGCCGGGACCTGCTGCTGCGCAGCTTCGCGGGCCTGCAGGTGTCGCTGCTGGTGGCGGCCGTGTGCGCGGTGGTCTCGACGGTGCTGGGGGCGCTGTTCGGCGCGACGTCCGGGGTGCTCGGCGGCTGGCCCGACCGGCTGCTCATGCGCGCGGTCGACACCGTGAACGCGGTGCCGCACCTGCTGCTCGGGATCGTCATCGTGGCGCTGTACCGCGGCTCGGTGGTCGCCGTGATCGCCTCCATCGCCCTGACGCACTGGACGGGTGTAGCTCGGATCGTCCGGTCCGAGGTGCTGTCGCTGCGTGAGCGGCCGTTCGTCGATGCGGCGATCTCGGGGGGTGCCTCGCGGTGGCGGGTGCTGCGCCGCCACCTGTTGCCGGCGATCGTGCCGCAGGCGGCGCTGTCGACCGTGGTGCTGCTCCCGCACGCCGTCTGGCACGAGACGGCACTGAGCTTTCTCGGCCTCGGCCTCCCGCCGCACCTCGCGTCGATCGGGAACATCTTCGGTGAGGGACGGGCGGCGGTGCTGCTCGGTTCCTGGTGGATCGTGACGTTCCCGGCACTGCTGCTCGTGGCGTCGGCGCTGGCGGTCGCCGGGATCGCCGCGTGGTGGCGCGACCGCGCCCTGCCGCGCCGCCGATCGGAGCTGGGGTTGTGACGGACACCCTCGTCGTCGATCAGCTCTCGGTGCGGTTCCGGCTCGGAGCGCGGGGTCGGGCCGACACGGTGCGCGCGGTGACAGAGGCGAGCTTCACACTGCGGCCGGGACGGCTGCTGGCGCTGGTCGGCGAGAGCGGGTGCGGCAAGTCGGTTCTGACCGCGGCCATCACCGGGCTGCTGCCGGCGAACGCCGAGGTGGCAGGCCGGGTGGAGCTCGACGGCCGGGACCTGCTCGACGCGCCCGAAGCGGTGCTGCGCACGGTGCGGGGCCGGCGAATCGGGCTGGTGCCGCAGTCGGCGGCGACGCACCTGACACCGGTTCGAAGGGTCGGGTCGCAGCTGGTGGAGACGGTGCGCGCGCTGCGTCCGACCGACCCGGACCCACGCGCCACCGTGCGCCGGCTCGCGGACGACGTCGGGTTGCCGCCCGAGATGCTCGAGCGGTACCCGCACGAACTGTCCGGCGGAACCGCGCAGCGCGTCGGGCTCGCGGCGGCGCTCGCGGGTGATCCGCCCGTCCTGCTGGCCGACGAACCGACCGCCGGGCTGGACCGCCCGCTCGTCGACCGAAGCGTCGACCTCCTTGCCGCATGGCTGACCGTGGCCAGGCCGTCCTGCTCATCACCCACGACCTGCGCGCCGCCCGGCGCGTGGCCACGGATGTCGCGGTGATGTACGCGAGCAGACTCGTCGAGATCGGTCCCGCGGAGCAGGTCTTCGCGGATCCGTGGCACCCCTACACCGCGGGCCTGCTCGGCGCGCTGCCCGACCGGGGCTTCACCCCCGTGCCCGGCCACCCGCCGGAGCTCACGGCGTTGCCCTCCGGGTGCGGATTCGAACAGCGGCGCCCTTCCCTGCACACCTGCGAGGCCGACCCGGCGCTTGTGTGGAGCGGCGAACGGGCCGTCGCGTGCGCGCCGGTGCGTGCGTCATGACGCTTATGGCGCGCGGGATCACCGCCGGATACGGGCGTGGGGTCCCGGTGCTCGACGGGCTCGATCTCGTGGTCGAGGCGGGCGCGGTCGTCGGGCTGGCAGGCCCGAGCGGATGCGGGAAGTCGACGCTCGCGCGGGTGCTGGCGCTCCTGCACGCCCCGTGGGGCGGCGCGGTCGAGATCGACGGCGTGCGGGCGCGAGGCGTCCGCTACCGCGCGCCCCGTGTGCTGCGCACGGCTGTCGGCGTCGTGTTCCAGAACCCGCGGCTGGCCACCGACGTGCGGTTGCCGTTGCGCGAGATCGTCGCGGAACCGCTGCTCGCGACCGGACGCGGGCGCGACCCGAGCTGGGAGGGGGAGCTGCACGAACGCGTCGGCCTCACCGCTGAGCTGCTCGGGCGGCGGCCGCACGAGGTGAGCGACGGGCAGTTGCAGCGCGCCTGTCTCGCCCGCGCGCTCGTGCTTCGGCCGCGGTACCTGATCTGCGACGAGATGACCGCGATGCTCGACGCGTTGACGACGGCCGCGCTCGTCGGCGTGGTCGCCGCTCGGGCCCAGGACGGCACCGGCGTGCTCGCGGTCTCGCACGACGAGGAGCTGCTCGCAGTGTGGGCGGACCGGGTCGAGCGGCCGTTCACTGGCGTGTCCCACTGATCATCGGCAACACCGACGGCGGTGCGGCCGAGGTCGACATGGCTCCCCGGTCCGCCTCGGGGGGTGCCGGTGGCGAAGTGCGGGTCGGACAGGCTCGGGTGAAGCGCAGCGCCCACGCGTCCTTGTCGATGATCGACGGGACCTCGCGGTACATGTTGAACAGCTCGCCCTCGTCGAGGCCGAGACTCTTGCAGATGTCCTGGAACGCTACGCCGACAACCCGGTCGTACGTCTGGCCGCCGGGATGGACGCGCCCGGCGAGCTGTGCTCACGTCTACTCGACGAGGGCGTGCCCGGCCTGCACTTTTACAGCCTGACCCGCTCGACGGCGACCGTGGACCTGGTGACGTCGTTGCGCCTTGCCGCCGAATCGCCCGCCGCCCGCGGCTTCGACGAGCTGGGCGGCGAGGTCTGGCTGCCAAGAGCAGATGCGGAACCCGCAATGCGCCTGCCTTCCGTCGCCGGTGACCCTTCCTGCTGCAGGTGTCCGAGGTCGCCGAGGGCCGGTGGCTGCCACCCACTGGATTGCGAAGGACCGCGCGCCGAACGGGGCGTCGGCGTCGCCCGCGGCGTGCGGTGGGTGCTGGGACGGCACCGTTGTCAGCAGCCAGGGCGTGTCCGCCCGGATCGACATGGCGTTGTGGCTCGTCGGTCAGCTGGACGACGCGCAGCACGCCGCGCCGTCCTGCGCTACATCCAGTCCGACCCGGCCCCGCCCTACGCGTAGGCCTGAGTCCGGACCAGGCGCAGCATCATGTCTCGGTGGGTGAAGGACCGCCCGTCCGGGCCGGTGGCCTCCCGGGTGGCGGCCCGCTCGGTCACGGTGCTCCAGACCGCCGGATCGGGTCTGAGGGCGGCGCGCAGCTCGGTGGTGGTCGGCAGGTGCACGTCGAACGGGGTGTCCTTCATGGAGTCGGGGATCCCTGTGTGCCCGGTCACCAGCAGTGATCCGCCGGGTGCGACGGCGTCGAGCGCCCGTCGCAGGATCGCGTCCCGCTGGCCGGGGCGCTCCATCGGCGAGTGCAGGAACTGCGCGCAGACGAGGTCGTGGGTGCCCGCGGGGAAGGTCGCGGTCAGATCGTGGCGTTGCCAGTCGATCCGCTCGGCCACATCGGCTCGCGCGGCGTACTCGCCCGCCCGCTCCAGCGCTGCGCCCGACACGTCCACGGCGGTGACCCGCCATCCCTGGGTCGCGAGCCAGATGGCGTCCCCGCCGAAGCCGCAGCCCAGGTCGAGTGCGGTGCCCGGGCTCAGCGGCCCGACCTCCTCGACGAGCAGCGCGTTCGGGCCGGGTGGGGAGTCGACGGACCGGTCGAGACTGCGGTAGAAGCCGTTCCAATAGGTCTCCGCGGTGTCGTCGGGGGTCGGGAAGGGCATGGCGGTGCTCATGGTGGAGACGATGCCCGGCGGAGGCGCTGAGAGGCGAGTGCTCTTGCCGCTCCGGCAACCTGGCACCGACTCGCTGCCTTGCGCCGTCGTCGACGACGCCCGAGCCGGGTGCTCGGCAGCTGGTCGTCGCCTGATGTCCCGGAGTGGGCGGGTGCTCGTCGGGTCGAACACCGCTCCCGCGACTCGAGAGGGGGGACCGGAGCCGGAGTGATCGAGACGATCGGCTGGGACGGCGGGTGGTCCGGCCGGCACGGTCGTGGTGCTCGGCGAAGGGCGGGTCGTCGAATATTTCCGGACGTGATCAGCTGGGCTCTGCCGGTTCGCGGGCTTTGGTGCATGCGCGGGCGGCCGCCGCCGGCGGCGGCGGGCGGGACGAGGAGGCAGACCAGCGACGCGAGCAGGACCGGCTCGGTGCCGACCTCCAACGTCAGTCCGACCAGACCTCCTGACCTCGGGCTCGCGCAGAGCCGTCTGCACTCCCGGCGCGCCTTCGGGCTTCGACAGCGGCGTCGACCGCCGCATCCTTCTCATCGCGGCGGCGGCCATTCGTCCTCGTTCCACCGAGCACGGTCGGGTGTGCGGCAGGGCGTGGGCAGCGGCGACGGGTGCGTTCGTCATCGAGCCGACGCGGGTGATGAGGCCTTCGCGATGGCCGTCGTCCCGGACCGGAGGCTCAGGCCAGAGGGCCACGGCCCGTGGAATCGCGGATGTTGAGGGTCGTCGCCAGCTGCAAGTGCCGGGAGGCGGGCTGGACGCCGTCAGCCATGCCGAGGACGGTCTCAACGGCCATCCGGCCCATGCCGACGAGAGGCTGCCCGACGGACGTCAGCCGGGGGGTTGTCCATCGGGCCTGTGGTGTGTCGTCGAACCCGGTGACCGACAGATCCCCCGGGACGGCGATGTGGAGTTCATTGGCCGCAGCGAGCACCCCGACGGCTATCTCGTCGTTGCCCGCGACGATCGCGGAAGGCCGCTCGTCGAGCGCCAGCATGGCGTGGCCGTGCCGAATTCCCGCTTCGACGGAGAACGCGTCGTGGCGGATCAGCGCGGGATCCGACGTGATGCCTGCCGAGTGCAGCGCGGCTTGGTACCCGTGGAAGCGTTCTGCCGAGGGGGTGGAGCCCAGCGGACCGCCGATCCAGGCGATCCTGCGGTGGCCCAGTCCGATGACGTGCTCGGTCGCTGACCGGCCGCCCGCCCAGTTGGTGGAGCCGATGCTGACGACACGGGAGTCGGTGGTGTCGATGGGGTCGATCGTCACCACCGGCAGCTCTGCATCCTCTGCGGCAAGGAGCACCGAGTCGGGTACAGCGACGGCGAGCGCGATGACGCCGATGACACCGGCCGCTTGCAGCTCGGCAACCCATGCACACGCCACTGTCCGGTTCGTGTCGATCCACTGCTCGGGCGGCAGGCGCAGGAGGAGCTCGCTCTGTGCGGTGGTCGACGCGACCAGGATCCCCTGGAGCACCGTGCCGGCGTAGCGGGACTCCACGACGTCGAGCACCGTGACGAGCGTCCGCTCGCGCTGCAGATCTCGCCGCGCCGTCGTCGGCTTGTAGCCGAGCTCGGCGATGACGCCGAGGACGAGGTCACGCGTGTTCGCTCCCACGTCGCTGCGCCCGTTGAGGACCTTCGAGGCGGTCGCAGGCGAGACACCGGCCATCCGGGCGACATCCGCGAGGGTGGCTCGTCCAGCACCAGACCGGCGACCCATCGTGACTCCGCTCGCATTCGAAACTGTTTCGGACGATGCGCACCCTACACGCATCCGGCTCAGTCCGCGGACGGCGAGGCGAGGGCTTGACGTGGCGATGGGTGCCACGTAACTTGCCGGGACATTCGAAAAGGATGCGAAATGTTTTCGGGTCATCTCGAGGAGGAGGCGGCTCATGAGGCTCCGCAAGACCGCGATGCTCATTTCCGCGGCGCTCGTGTCGATGCTCGTACTGGGCGCTTGCTCGAGTGGGTCGGCCGATAGCGGCGACGGTCCGGTGACCCTCACGGTGTGGGGTTGGGACGACACCGTCGCGAAGGCCGTGCCCGGTTTCGAGGCAGCGAACCCCAACATCAAGGTCAACGTGGTCAACGCCGGCTCGTCGACCGACGAGTACACGGCGCTCGACAACGCGATCCAGGCCGGCTCCGGTGTGCCGGACGTCGCGATGTTCGAGTACTTTGCGGTGCCCTACTTCGCCATCCCGGGCAAGCTGGAGGATCTCGGGAAATACGGTGTCGACAGCGTCAAGAACGACTTCGTCGACGCCGCCTGGAACGACGTGACCGTCGACGGCAAGACCTATGCGCTGCCGTCCGACTACGGTCCGGTCGCCATGTTCTACAACCAGGACACCTTCAAGAAGGCCGGCATCGACCAGCCTCCGGCCACCTGGGACGAGTACTACCAGGACGCCAAGAAGATCCACGCGCTCGGCAGCGACTACTACATCGCCCAGGACACCGGGGACATCTTCTTCCTGCTCTCGCTCATCTGGCAGGCCGGCGGTCGTCCCTTCACGGTGGACGGCGACAAGGTGCACATCGACTTCACGGACCCGGCCACGGCCAAGGCCGTCGCGTTCTGGCAGAAGATGCTCGACGAGGGCCTGGTCAACACCAAGGTCACGGCGTGGTCGGACGACTGGAACCGCACGCTCAACGACGGCACCCTGGCCGCGCAGGTCACGGGCGGCTGGCTGACGTCGACGCTGCCGCAGCGCGCGGCCCAGGCCGCCGGCAACTTCCGGGTCGCCCCGATGCCGCAGTGGAACCAGGGCGAGGAGCTCGGGGCCGAGAACGGCGGAAGCAGCTTCGGCATCCCGGCCGCGGCGGCGCACAAGGACGCGGCGTACAAGTTCCTCGAGTACTTCACGCACGGCGGCGGTCTCTCGTCCCGCGTCGACGCCGGCGCCTTCGTGCCGGACAAGCCGGTGCTGACGAGCCCGGACTTCCAGGGCAAGACCAACGACTACTTCGGTGGCCAGAAGGTTGGTTCCGTGCTGGCCGAAGGGTCGAAGGACGTGGCGACCGGCTGGCAGTACCCGCCGTTCTTCGAGTGGGCCCGAACGACCTACACCGACCTCGTTGCGCCGTTCTACGCCAGCGGCCAGGGCTCGCTCGCCGGGATCCTCGACCAGTGGCGCCTGCGCATGATCGCGTACGGCAACGAGCAGGGTTTCCAGGTGGACTAGCGGGTTCCCGTCAGGGCGGCGCAAGGAGGCGAGTCTGGGAATGGAACCGATGACGAGGAACACCGCGGCCGTGGACCATGCCGGTCGGCCGGACGGCACGGTCGAGGCTGTGGCATCGCGATCCGCGACGCAACACCGGACACCGGTCCGAAAGCACAGGAAGAAGCAGATCGGGCTGGTGTTCGTCGCGCCCTTCGCGCTGCTGTTCCTGCTCGTGTACGTCATACCGATCCTGTATGCCGCCTACCTGAGCCTCTTCCAGCAGAAGCTCATCGGCGGCAACAAGTTCACCGGACTCGCCAACTACACCAAGCTGTTCCAGGACGCGCAGTTCTGGGACGGCGTGGGCCGGGTCTTCTGGTTCACGCTCATCCAGGTGCCGGTCATGCTGATCCTCGCGATGGCACTCGCGCTGGCGCTGGACTCCAAGCGCCTGCACGGTGCCAAGTTCATGCGGGTGTCGATCTTCCTCCCGTACGCGGTGCCCGCGGTGGTCTCCACGCTCATGTGGGGCTTCATGCTGGGCGTCAAGTACGGCCTGTTCGGGAGCCTCAACAAGGCGCTGGGCACGGACCTCAACCCGTTCGGTCCCGGTACCACGCTCATCTCCATCGGGGTGATGGTGACCTGGGCGTTCACCGGCTTCAACATGCTCATCTTCTACGCCGTGCTGAAGGCCGTGCCCCGCGACCTGTACGAGGCCGCCGCACTCGACGGGGCCAACGAGTTCCAGGTGGTCCGCAAGATCAAGCTGCCTGCCCTGCGGAGCTCGTTGGTGATCGCGGTCATCTTCTCGATCATCGGGACGTTCCAGATCTTCAACGAGCCCCAGATCCTGCCGTCCCTGGTGGCGAACAGCGGCATCACCACCAACTACACGCCCAACCTCTACGCGTACAACCTGGCGTTCACCGGATCTCAACAGGGCTATGCGGCAGCGCTCGCGCTCGTCATGGCGGCGATCACGATCGCGGTTGCCTACGCCGTCCAGATCAGAGGACTGAAGAATGCCTTCGATCACTAGCGGTCGCGCCGGAACCGGAGAACCCGGCGTCGCGACCTCACGCACCGCGATGCCTCGTTCCCGCCGGGGGCGCTTCCACAGCATCGAGAACCCCCGGAAGAGCGTGACGCTCACGGTCGTGACAGGGCTGTTCGCGCTGTACAGCCTGCTGCCGCTCGCCTGGCTGGTCATCAATGCGACCAAGTCGCAGGACGACTTCATCTCCTCGTTCGGGCTCGCGCCAGGTCAGCACTTCGCGCTGTGGGACAACATCGTCGAGGTGTTCCGGTACCAGGACGGGATCTTCTCCCGGTGGCTCCTCAACACCGTCATCTACGTCGTCGTCGGCGCGGTGGGGTCGACCTTCCTGGCGGCCCTCGGCGGGTACGCACTGGCGAAGCTCCACTTCAGCGGCAAGCGCGTGCTCCTGTTCGTCATCCTCGGATCGATCGCCGTGCCCGGCATCGCGCTGGCGATCCCGCAGTTCCTGCTGTTCGCCCAGCTCGGGATCACCAACACCCCGTGGGCCGTCCTCATCCCGAGTTTCATCAACCCCTTCGGGCTGTACCTGATGTGGGTGTTCGCGGCCGACGCCGTGCCGACGGAACTGCTGGATGCGGCGAAGGTCGACGGTGCGGGGGAGTTCCGGATCTTCCTCCAGGTCGCGTCCCCGCTGCTTGCGCCGGCGAGCGTGACGGTTCTGCTCTTCTCGTTCGTGTCGATCTGGAACAACTACTTCCTGCCGTTGATCATGCTCAAGGATCCCAACTGGTATCCGCTGACCATCGGGCTCAACGAGTGGAACAAGCTGGGTTCGACCGCGGGGAGCGGCGCCCTCATCCAGAACCTCGTGATCACGGCCGCGCTGCTCACCATCATCCCGCTGATCGTCGCGTTCCTCTGCCTGCAGCGCTATTGGCAGGAAGGCGTGTCGCTCGGCGCCGTCAAGGGCTAGGGCCGGGGCGGCTCAGCACATCGATGTCGACCCCGGATCGGGGTCGGCAACCCGGACGCGCGGCGAAAGCCCGTCACCCACATTCGACTCTGCGGAAGTTGAGGCCATGACGAACGACCTTCCGGGTGCACCTCTGCTCCGGATCGACGGTGACCTGCGCGAGGAGAGCCCGCTCCCGCACATCTGGTCGGAGTGCGTGGGCGCCGGACGGGCGAACGAGGCGCTGCGAGCGGACTGGCAGCAGCAGTTCGGCGAGGCGGTCGATGCCTGCGGATTTCGTTTCATCCGGTTTCACGGTGTCTTCCACGACGACATGTTCGTGTACCGGGAGAGCTATGGTCACGGATTCGGCCCGAACTCTCCCCTCGCTGCGCCGGTGTACACCTTCAGTTATGTCGACAAGGTGTTCGACTTCATCCTGGAGTCCGGGGCCCGTCCTTTCGTCGAGCTGGGTTTCATGCCCCGCGAGCTGGCGACGGTGCACGAGACGGTGTTCTGGTGGGGTGCGCACTGCAGCCCGCCCAAGGACATGGCTCGCTGGGTCGAGCTGGTCACCCGCTCGGTCGAACACTGGATCGACCGGTACGGGCTCGCAGAAGTGCGCGAATGGCGATTCGAGGTGTGGAACGAGCCGAACCTGGTCCCGCACTTCTGGACGGGAACGAAGACGGAGTACTTCGAGCTCTACGAGCAGACCGTGCTGGCGATCAAGAAAATTGATCCCGAGCTGAAGGTCGGCGGACCTTCCACGAGCGTCTTCGTGCCCGACGACCGCTACAAGGGCGAAGTCGAGGACCGCTCGGCGCAGCACGAGACGGCCGGGGCCCCGGACGTGGACGCGCTCGACTGGCAGCCGGTGTGGATCGAGGACTTCATCGACTGGTGCGCGGAGCGCGAACTCCCGATCGACTTCATCTCCACCCACACGTACCCGACCGACTTCGCGTACGGCGCCGACGGTGAAGCGGTGCACATCTCCCGCTATGCCGACGCGACGCTGGACGACCTCACCCTCCTGCGGGAACTCGTGGCGAAGAGCGAGTATCCGGACGCGGAGATCCACATCACCGAGTGGTCGACCTCGCCGTCGGCCCGCGACTTCATCCACGACACCTTGTTCGCGGCGACGTTCATCACCCGGACGTACCTGAAGTGCGCCACGCTTGCCGACTCGATCTCCTACTGGACCTTCACGGACGTGTTCGAGGAGGGCGGAGCCGGGCTCGGACCGTTCCACGGCGGGTTCGGGATCGTGAACGAGGCCGGGATCCACAAGCCCACTTTTCACGCATTCAGGATGCTCGAACAGCTCGGTGACCGACTGCTCCTCGCGGCGGCCGACGGCGTCGTGACCCGGGACAGCCGGACGTCCGCCGTGTCAGCGTTGTTCTTCAACTACCCCGACGACATGGCCATGAAGTCGCCTGGCTCGGCCAACTCGTATTCGGCGACGCGTGCCCTGGCCGGGGTGGGCCCGAACCGTAGGATCCGGCACTCGATCGGTGAACTCCTGCCGGGGAGGACTTTCCTGGTCGAAATTATGGACTGGGAGCACGGGAACGTCGCCGAAGCTTGGTACAATCTCAGCTCCCCCCTCAATCTGTCTCGCACCGAGAGCAAGTACCTGAGCGAAGTCGCGGACTCGCTCCGCAGGTTTACGCTGACGGTGCCCGACAGCGGCACGCTCGAAATTGATGTCGACCTCTCGCCGTGGGCGGTGATGTCGGTGAGGCAAGCGACGTGAGGTGCGTCCGCCGTTCGGTTTCCCGCGTCCGCCGAGATGGCATGGACCGATCCGGGCGTGCCGGCGGCGAGCAGTCCATGACTGGCCTCACGTCGACCCCAGGCCTGGTGCTGCCGGCGGCCGCCTCCCGCTCGGCGGCCTACGCCGCGGTACGCGACCTGCTGCGCCGGCCCGATGCGCCGACCGCGCTTCTCTCGGCCACGGACCGAGCCGCCGTCGACGGGATCTGGGCGGCCCGGGACCTGGGCGTCGCGGTTCCCCGTGACCTCGCCGTCATCGGCATCGGCAACATCCCGAGGGCATGATGATCTCGCCGGCGCTCACCACCGCCGCGGGAGCCTCCGCCGTAGTTCACTCCCTCTGGCTTGATCCGCCCCGCGTCGAGCAGCCAGACAGGTCCGTCAGCGAGGGCGAGGTGAGTCACGATCCGGCAGCCGCCGAGGCGGCGCGCCACACGCCGGGCCGGCAGACGGCAGCAGTTGCTCCCGGTCGCCACATGATCGACGGTCGGTGCCCGTTCCTGGTTAGCCGCGCCCAGCCGTGCTCATCTCTTGATCAATCCACGTCTGCTCAAGACGTCGTTCGTTGTCGCGTGTGGACGGTGAGGTTCGCCTCCGGCAACGCGTTCCGGGTTGCGACGTCGTCGGTCACACCGTGCAGCTCGAAGGTCACTCCGCTCAGCGGGCGGAGCCGGACGAGATCAGCGGCGGGCACGGCATCGTGCACGACGAGCCGCTTCAGCGCGGGCAGCTCACCGAGCAACCGGACTTCCTCGACGCTGGGGATCCCGTTCACGATCAGCGTGTCCAGTCCCGTAAACCGCTCGATCCCTCGCAAGGAACGGTTTGTTGCGCGGCCGTCGAGGACGAGCTCGGTCAGCGGCAGGTCCGATGGCAGCACGCCCAGCCCGCGGTGGAGTGCGGGATGTCGGATCGACAGCCGCCGTAGCGGCGCGCCCGCGAGCGTCGAAAGCTCAGGAGCGCGCAGGCCGGCGAAGCGGCCGATCGTATGCAGGTGCAAGTCCTCGACACCGAGTCTGGCCAGCGCCGAGAAATCCCGCAGCCCGCTGTAGCCAGAGATCCGCAGGGTCCGTAGTTCCAGGCAGCCTTCGAGTCCCGTCAGGTCCTTGGCGACCTCGTTGGAGCGGATCTCCAGATGCCGCAACCGCGGGATCTTCGCGAGCGGGCGCACGTGGTCCCTGCCGCTGAGCGCGAAGTCGCCGATCAGCCGCACCGCGGTCAGTTTTTGGAGATGCGGCAGCCGGGCCAGCACATCCCAGCGGTGCACCTCCAGCACACGCTCCCCGAAGTCGACACGGGACAGTAAAGTGCGCGCGTATTTCTCCGAGTAGTCGAACTGGCGCCAGGCCCGGAGAAGTTCGTCGATCACCGCCCCGCGGTCGGTGTCGGTGAACGCTTCAATCTTGTCCCACGCCTCCTCGCCGCCGGTCATCGCGAGGGTGCGGATCACGTACGCGGCGACCCCGCCCCGGTCCACCCTTCTCTCGTCCGCGTACTTGCCGACCTCGATGGGCCCGGGCAGCAGATCCGCGACGAACGTGCCGGCCCTGGCCAGCATCTCCGCGTCCTGGAAGGAACGCGGCGGGATGAGCCGACGGACGGCCTCGAGCACATCGGTCCGCACCCGCTCCGGGTCGATCACGTCGACGTAGCCGAGTGACGCGGCGGCGAGCAGTTCCAGCCGGTGTGAGGTCTCCGAGTTCCTCGGCGTCACCCGGCTTGCCCGGTCGAGCATGCCCCGGAGCAGCTCACCGGCCTCGCGCGCCCGCGCCTGCGCGGCGGCCATGAACACCACCTCGTTGAGCGAGTCGTCGTGCGCGTGGTCGATGAGATAGCGCAGCTCGCCGGCCTTGACGAGTTCACCCGCTGCGAGGAAGTCTCGGAAGGTCCGGTGAACGAATTCGATCTGGCCGTCGCGCTCGCGCAGCAGGCCGGTGCGTTCGAGCATGTGCCGCAGCACCTGCTCGGGCGCCAGCTCCCGGGCCTCCGGCCGCAGCCCGGACATCGCGCGGCCGAAGCGCCGGGTCGCCGTCTCGGTCCCGACCAGCAGTTCCGCGTTGCGGATCATCGGGGCCGCGAAGCGCTCCAGCAGGATGATCTTCTCCCGCGTGGACATCCGTAGCTCGTCCTCGACTTCGATGTTCCGCTGCACGTCCCACTGTCCCAGCAGCAGCTCCAGCGCCTTGTCCAGCAGCTCCTTGCGGCTCTGCGGCAGGTACATGTTCTCCTTGCGGTACAGGGCGCACAGCAGCGAGCACAGCAATGGGCTGGACACCAGGCCGCGCACGTCCGGCCGGGTGGCGAGGCTCTGCACGAGGCGCCGCTCGCAGCGACTGAGCCAGGCGCGCAGCTCCGGATCGGACTCCAGCTCCTGTGCGGCCTTGTACCAGTGGCCGATGAGGTTCTCCAGACCGTTCCTACTCAGGGGAAGCAGCTCGAAGCGGGCGAAGGAGGCGTCGGGCCACTCGTCGGGGACCGCGGACGGGCGGGTGCTGATCACGTACCGCGCCGACGGATAGGCCCGGACGAGGTTCGTCACCCAGGCCCGGACCTCTTCGCGCTTCTCCAGCAGGAGCTCGTCGACGCCGTCGACCAGGATCACCGCGCGGCCCGAGCGCAGCACCGAGCTCACCCAGTGGTCCGGTTTCTCCCCCGCCAGCGGCCGGGCCGTGACGGCGACCAGCTCCTCGGGGTCGGGCAGCTGCCGGTTGCTGAACTGGCGGAGCGACACGAGGAACGGGATGTCGTCGCGCCACGGACCTTCACGGCGGTCGCGAACCGAGACCGCCGCGGTGTGCGCGAGCCAGTGCAGGAACGTCGTCTTGCCGGCGCCTGCACCGCCGAGCAGCAGGACCCGGCGCTCGGTGCCGATCGCGTCCGCGCTGTCCGTGCCCGCACCGGTCAGTTCGGGTCCGTCGACCGAACGCTGCCGCCGCGCGATCGACGGCGTGGTGTAGAAGTCGTCGAACGTGCGGAGCGCGCGGGATCGGCCCATGCTGACCTGGAACAGCTCGAACTTCGCGTGGTCATCGGCGACGTACTGGACGTACACCCGCTCGAACCGGGCTGCCTGGTCGTCCGGCCGGCGTACGAGGTTGTTGACCTGGGTGGTGACGTCGCCGACCCGCTCGGCCGTTTCGGCGTGCAGGTTCCGCATCACCACGTCGATCCGCAGCGCCTGCTCCGCGATGCGGTGGCAGGTCTCCCGCAGCAGCCGGTCGTGCACCTCGCGGCCCGACCGGTCGAGACCGGCCGAGCGCAGCACCGGGCGCCCGGCGGTGCCGACGTGGTCGCAGAGCGCGTCCACGTTGACGAGCACGTGCGGCATCGTGGTCAGCTGATCGATCCTTGCGGCGCGGAGGGAGTCGGCCACCGCGGCCTGCGCCGCCGCCCACTCGTTGTCCGGCAGCCCGCCGAACTCGATCCGCCGCATCTCGGCGAGGCGGGGCGCGACCTCGTCCAGAACACGCTCGGGGTTCGCGAGTGCGTGTTCGCGTCCGACCTCGATAAGCCGGTCGCCCGCCCGCTCCACGCCCCACTCGTGCAGGGCGGCGAAGGTGGCACTGAGTGCCGCGAGCAATGCGGAGGAAATCGGATCCACCCTGCGGCTCCCCTGGGTCCAGCCGAAAATCCAGTTTCACCACCGTATCCAACTCAGGGTGCCGCACTGGCAGCCCTCGGCAACCAGACCGTCCAGCGCACAGGCGCTGCGCCAACGATCGTCTCGTCGGACTGCGTAGAAGCCAGCTTGGCGTCCTTGTCCGGGTCTGTGCGGTCCTTCGGCTACGCCGTCGGCGCAGAGCGGCAGGGGGCACTGGGCGCAGGTCGGGCTCACCCCGCGTCGGGGCCCGGCTCGTCCGTGCGCAGTCGCAGTCGCCCCGCTGCGGCGTCGAATCCGCCCGCATCGCCCCGCTGCTCGGGCTGCCCACCTCGACCGTGCACGCGGTCCTGACCCGCCACCGACTGGCCCGCCTGGCTGGCTGGACCACCCCACCGGCACCCTGATCCGCCGCTACGAACGTGCCCGCCTCGGCGAACTCGTGCACGTGGATGTGAAGAAACTCGGCCGGCTCCGCGACGGCGGCGGCTGGCGCGTCCACGGCCGCGACAGCCACGAACGCCGCCGCTCCCGCTACGGGCCCCGGGTGCTGATCGGATCACCGGGACTGGCACCGACCATCTGGGCTCTGGGCGGACATCAGAACCACGATCGCTGCGCGGGGGCGTCGGGGCTACCCCGGGGAGCACGGGACGACGCTGCAGGCCCGCCTCTGAAATACATTCCCGTACCCGCGTTGGAGGCACCTGTCATGCGCGCATTCGTCGGCCTCGAGCCCCTGCCCTCGCACGTTCAGCAGTCTGCAGGTCTTGACTTCCGGCGGAGCGAATCGGCAACCGGTCGACACCGCTGCCGTCGGTGGAACGTGGCCGTGGTGGTGCACCGTTGGCGGTGGTGTGCCGGCGCAGGAGTCTCAGAGCGTGGACAGTCCGGAGCGGGAGTGACGGCGGCGTGGTCGGGCCGTCCCGTTGCGACGGCGATGTGGACGCCTGACGTGTCCGGAGCCTTCGACGGCAAGCCAGCCGGCGGTCGCTTGTCCTTCAAGGGTCTTGTGGCAGGCGAACAGCGGTGCGTTCGGGGAGCGGAACCCGCAGGATCGGCGCAAGTGCCGCGAAGTTACGCGAACTTCTCGGACGGGAATCGACCGAGGAGCTGGTCGACCCGTAACGGGCACTCCGCGGAGGCCAGTGGCGGCACCAACGTGCGCAAGATCGTTGGGCGCAGGGCCGGACTTCGGGCAGGGCACCAACCTGCGCAAGATCTGCGGGTGGCGACGCCACCGGTCCCCGGCCGGCCCTCGGCGATCCGGCTGCGGAACGCCTGATCGTCAACCACCACCGGTTCGTGCTGCCCAACGGGACGCGGGACATGGCATCGCCCGCGTGGACGAGCCCGGCGCGCTCGCCGAGTGGGCGTGGCGACGGTCGAGGGATGCCCCGAGCCGTTCTTCGGCTGGGAGCTCGAGACCGGCGGTATCGTGTGCGCGTCCTCGCAGGCAACTGACGTGGGGCGACCGACGAGGGCTGCAACGGCCGCTCCGGTGGGTGTGTGGTCGCGGTCGACGGTTGGCGGACCGCACGATCGATGGGAGCGAGGATGCCGCGGGTGTCACCGTCGAAGCCGGCCGGCCGGGCCACCGCAACGGTCCTCTCGACCCTGCGCGCAGCCATCCTGAGCGGTGACCTTGGCCCCGGCGAGCAGATCCGGCAACAGCTGTGGGCCGACCGCACCGGTGTCAGCCGGCCACCGCTGCGCGAGGCGCTCGAGATCCTCACCAACGAGGGCCTGCTCGTGCACGGGCTCAACCAGGGCTACTTCGTCGCGAAGTTCAACCGCGACGAGATGGAGCAGCTCTACACGATGCGCCTGCTGCTGGAGCGCGAGGCGCTCGAGGAGATCGAGTGGCCGAGCGAGGCCCAGCTCGCGGAGCTGGAGAACGTCGCCGACGACATCGAGCAGCACGCTCGCTCCGGGCGTCCCGACATCGCCCTCCAGGAGCTCGCCGAGTTCTACCTCGGGATCTACGAGCTGTCTCCCAAGAAGCTGATCGTCGAAGAGGTCAAGCGGCTGTGGGTGCGCACGGCTGCCTACCGCTCGCTGAGCGTCGACGTCAGCAGTGACCCGGGTCGATCGGGCCAGCGGCTGCACGTGATCGTGGACGTCCTGCGGGCCAAGGACCTTCCCCGGCTGCGGGAGCTGCTGCTGCGACCGACGCTGCGCGGGCGGTCCGGGGTGGCCGTGGGGAGCCACGTCATGCCGTCCGGGCCCGGCCGTCGCGCCGCCGGATAGCGCGCGTCCCTCCTGGCAGAAAGCCGCCGTCGGCACGGCGTCTATTGACACCACCCATCAGTGGCTTCACGATTGAAGACACTGCCGCCCACCATTCCACCACGGAGCGCCGGCAGGCGTTCGGCTCGATCTCGCGCGACGACGCCCTCTGACCAGGTGTGACTTCGCGTGCTCTGGCGGCGATCACGGTCGTGAACCGTTCTTGCGGAGGAACTCGATGCTGAGCCATGCCGACAACGAAACGATCTGCCGCGTGGGCAGGGGCACGCCCATGGGCGACCTGATGCGCGAGTACTGGGTGCCGTTCGCTCTCGCGAAAGAGCTGGAGCCGGACTGCGACCCGGTGCGGATCATGTTGCTGGGCGAGCGGTTCCTGGCGATCCGGACGACGTCCGGCACCCCCGTGCTGATGGACGAGACGTGCCCGCACCGCGGCGCGTCGATGTGGTACGCGCGCAACGAGAACGAAGGGATCCGCTGCGTCTACCACGGCTGGAAGTTCGACGGGACCGGCGCGTGCGTCGACATGCCGAACGAGCCGGTGGGCAGCAACTTCAAGGACAAGGTGCGGCTGCCCACCTACCCGGTCACGGAGGCAGGCGGCCTGGTGTGGGCCTACATCGGGTCCCGCCACACCCCGCCCCCGATGCCGTCTTTCGAGTGGTTCGACAACCCGGACGGCACGAGTGCGTCATGGGCGTTCCAGCGCGAGTGCAACTGGCTGCAGGCGCTCGAGGGCGACATCGACACCAGCCACTTCGGGTTCCTGCACGTCGGCCACGCCGATCCCGAGGACGCTCCGGAGGGGTCGTTCCTCCGGTACACCATCGAGGACCGCGCCCCGCGGTACAAGGTGCTCGACACCGAGTTCGGAGCGACGTACGGCGCGTACCGCCCGGCGGGCTCGGAGGACAGCCTGTACTGGCGCTTCGCGCACTTCCTGTTCCCCTTCTACACGATGGTCCCGACCGGTGTGCTCGGCACGAAGTCGCAGCTGCGTGCGTGGGTGCCGATGGACGACACGCACACCATGGCGTTCCACTCCGCCCCGGCCGCGCGGCGCTACACGGCGCCGGCGTCGCAGAAGGTCGGGATCACCGAGCGGGAGGCCACGGCGACCGAGTTCCTTCCCAACACCTCGGACTGGTTCGGCCGCTTCCGGATCACCGCGCGCGTGGAGAACGACCACCTCATCGACCGCGCGCTGCAGCGCAGCGGCGAGAGCTACACCGGTCTTGCCGGGGTGAACGTCGAGGACCAGGCCATCACCGAGAGCATGGGCCCGATCTTCGACCGCACCCGCGAGCACCTCGGCAGCTCGGACATCATGGTCATCCGGGTGCGTCGCCGGCTGCTCGCGGCGGCTCGCGCGCTCGCAGCGGAGGGCACCGTCCCGCCCGCGGTCGACGCCCCCGCGGTCTACCAGCAGCGTTCCGGGGGGATCGTGCTGCCGGCCGACGCCGACTGGATGGAGGCGACCGCGGAGCTGCGCAAGGCGGGCGTCGAGCACCCCGAACTCGACCCCGCACTGGCCGGCGGGGCGTGAGATGCCGGAGACCACCACGGCACCCTCACTCGACGACCTGCTCCGGATCCCCTACGTCCTCGACGTCCAGGCGGTGGAGGTCGCGCCGGGGGAGTGGGCCTGCCGGGTCGGCTACGACGAGCTGCCCGGCTGTGTCGCGGAAGGGCGCACCCCGTTCGACGCGCTGACCCGCCTCGAGCGGTTGCGCGTCGAGATGGTCACCGAGCTGTACGAGCAGGGCAAGCCGGTCCCGGCGCCGCGCGCGCCGTTGCGCGTGTAGACGCCAGCGCCCACCTGTTCCGACGATCCGGCCCGCCGCTGCGGTGCCCGGCGTGCCGCGCCACGCCCTGGATCCGGTCCGAGAGAAAGGCTCCGACAATGCTGTCAGCCGAAGACAACGAGATCCTGACCCGCGTCGGGCCGGGAACGATCATGGGCAATCTCCTGCGGCGCTACTGGACGCCCGCGCTCCTGGCGAACGAAGTGCCGACGCCGGGGGGCGACCCCGTCCGGGTGCGCCTGCTCGGCGAGGATCTCGTCGCCTTCCGCGACCTGAACGGCCGGGTCGGGCTCATCCAGGAGAACTGCCCGCACCGCGGAACGTCGCTCTACTTCGGCCGGAACGAGGGGACGGCGCACGCGCCCTTGGTCGCCGGGGAGGGCCTCTGCGGACTCAGGTGTCCGTACCACGGCTGGCAGTTCGACGTCGACGGCAACTGCATCGACATGCCGTCCGAGCCGCCGACCAGCACCTTCAAGGATCGGGTCCGGGCGAAGGCGTACCCCGTGCACGAGTCCGGGGGGCTCATCTGGACCTACCTCGGTGCCCCGGACACCATGACGCCGTTCCGGGACTTCGGCACCGACTCGCTCCCCCCGGAGTACGTGTCGGCCGGGAAGACCTTCTCGCCGTGCAACTGGGTGCAGGCGATGGAGGGCAATCTCGACAGTGCACACATCTCGTGGCTGCACCAGTTCAACGCGATCGACGACATCCCCGACGACGGCAGCGACAAGCCGGGCTACCTGTCCGTCGACATGTCGTGGAAGATCTGGCGCCACGACCGCGCACCGCGGCTCGAGGTGCACGACACCTGGTACGGCTACCGGTACGCCGGCATCCGGACCACCCCGGGCGGTCACACCCACGTGCGGATCACCGGCTTCTGCGTCCCGTACATGACGGCGGTCGCGAGCATCCCGTTCCGGTCCCGGCTCTCGATGTTCGTGCCGATCGACGACGAGAACACGTGGCGGATCAACGCCGTCGCCCAGCCGCCGCGCAACCCCAACGGCTACGGCGGTGGGCACGAGCTCTTCGACGTCACGAACTACCCGTACGAGGCGCGCAAGTTCACCGGCATCCGCGGCCGGCGCTGGACGGCGGAGAACGAGTACGAGATGGACCGGGACGTCCAGCGGAACGAGACCTTCACCGGCATCCCGGACTTCAACAGCCAGGACCTCATGGCGACCGAGTCGATGGGCCCGATCTATGACCGGTCGCAGGAGCACCTCGGCACGACCGACCGGGCGGTGATCCGCATGCGCCGGATCCTGCTCGACGCGGCCAAGCGCCTCGCCGAGAACGGCGCGACCCCGCCCGCTCTGGCCGGCGTCGAGGGGCACGACTTCCGGACCTTCCGTTCCGCGGAGAAGATCCTCGAACCCGGTGAGGACTGGCGAATCCTCGGCACCGACGACGACCCGACGGTCCAGGAGGCGATGCTCGCCACCGGCGAGCAAACCTGACGCACTCCGGAAATCGGCGCTCGGTCAGCTCGCTGGCTCTTCTTCCGGCGGCCCCCGCTGCCACCCCACCCCTCGACCGCGGCCAATGCAGTCCGCGGCAACGCGAGGAGCACATTGTGTGCCGAATTCGTACCCGTACGCGCTCGATGATCTGGGTCCTCATTGCCTGCGTGGGAATACTGACAGCGGCGTGTGGCAGCCCCGCCGGTTCTGCGTCGGCGGGCCCGAGCAGCGCGACGCTCGACACGTCGCGTTCCTTCGGTGGTGACCCGGCGACCGAGGGCACCCCGACACCCGGTGGGGTCCTCCGATACGGCATGGACCGTGAGCCGGTGGCTCTGGATCCCGTCGTCCCCGGTTCCCAGGAGGCGATCTACGCGATCTACGACCCCCTGATGCGGGTGAACGACAAGCGCGAGCTCGTGCCCTACCTCGCGCAGTCCATGACGACGGCGGACAGGGGCAGGACCTGGATCCTGAAGCTCCGTCCGGGCGTGCAGTTCCAGGACGGGACACCGCTCGACGCGGATGCGGTCCTGTTCAACCTGAAGCGGCAGCAGGACACGGTCCGGTCGCCGGGCAACGTGTATGCCAAGCAGATCGCCTCGATGACGGCGGTCGACGACCTGACCGTCCAGCTCGTCCTGCAGGACCCGTTCGGGTCGTTCGCCAACGCGTTCGCGCTCCGGTCCAACGACGGGACGCTCGGTCTGATGGCCTCGCCCACCGCGGTCCGGAAGTGGGGCAACGAGTACGCGCGCCATCCGGTGGGAGCCGGTCCGTTCGAGTTCGTCGAGTGGCAGCCCGACTCCCGGATCGTGGTCAAGAAGTTCGCGAACTACTGGCAGAAGGACAAGGGCCTGCCCTACCTCGACGGCGTCGAGTTCCGACCGCTGCCGGACACCGACTCGGCGTACGCGTCTCTGGAGAACGGCGACATCGACATGCTGTTCGCCTCGTACCAGACGTTGTTGGTGCGGGCCTCGAAGAACCCCGACCTGGTCACCTACTACAACCCGGGCAACGGCGGGGAGTTCCTCTACTTCAACTTCACCAAGCCGCCGTTCAACGACCGGCGCATGCGCGAGGCGGTCCTGGCGGCGCTCAACCCGCAGGCCATGAGCGCGACCCTCTACCAGGGGTACATGGAACCCGCGCAGACGCCGTTCTCGCCGGACAGCCCCTACTTCAGCCGGGAGGCGGCCGACCAGTACCCGAAGTACGACCCGGATCGCGCGCGCCAGCTGATCGCCGACTACAAGGCCGGCGGCGGGGACCCCAACTTCACCCTGTCCTCGGCCAACAACCCGACGCGCGCGCAGTTCGCCGAGTTCGTCCAGGCCCAGTGGGCCGCGGTGGGCATCGACGTGAAGCTGAACCTGCAGGACCTAGCCACGTTCAGTTCCGCGGTGGTGCAGAGCGGGAACTTCCAGATGACGACCTGGGTGTCGGGATGGCCCGACCCCTTCCCGAACCTCCTGCAGCTCCTGCGTACCGGGGGCAGCGGGAACTACGGCGACTACTCGAACCCGCAGGTCGACTCCCTGCTCCTGGACGCGGTCAGCACCACCGACCAGGCGAAACGGGTCGAGGACTACAAGCAGGTGCAGCTCATCGCCGGCCAGGACCTCGCGATCGGGTGGTACAGCCGGGCCTCCACGGGGCTCCTGGCGACCAAGAACGTCAAGGGCGTCGTGCTGGACATCCCGACGGGCCCGCAGATGTGGGCGACCGCCTGGCTGTCGCACTAGCGGCGTGGTCCCGTGGCTGCGAGGGCGCGGCAGGCGCCCTCGCAGCCAGTGGCGGCCGGTGCGGGCCGCACATGAACGACAGAGTGGAGTGGACGACATCGACGACCTTCCGGCCGGTGTGCGCTGAGTCGGGGGCCGTTCTCGGGGGAGCGTTTCGACGATGCGAAATCGACTGGTGTGCATATCGGCAGCACTGGCGGCAGTCACGCTGATGGTGACCGGCGCCTGCGGGGCAGCTCCCGGCAACGGTCCGGCGGACCGTCCCGCGCTCACCGCCGTCAACCCGTATGGCGGGGATCGGGCGAGCGAAGGGCAGCCCGTGCGTGGCGGCACGTTGCGCGTCGCCATGGACCGCGATGCGGTCAGCTTCGACCCGGCCGTTCAGAACGCGAACCAGGCGGCGTCGGTTGTCTACGACTCGCTGATGCGGCTCACTCCGGAGGGGAAGACCGAGCCGTTCGTCGCGCGGTCGATGGAGAGTCCGGACAACGGGCTGACCTGGCGGATGGGTCTGCGTCCCGGGGTGCGGTTCCAGGACGGCACCGATCTCGACGCAAATGCGGTCGTGGTCAACGTGCAACGGCACATCGACCGGGTCGCGTCGCCGGCGCACCAGTTCGCCGAGCGCATCCGCTCGATGCGCGTCGTGGACCCGCTCACCGTCGAGTTCACGCTGATCGAGCCGATGGGGGAGTTCCCGACGGTGTTCGCGCTGAGCTACTCGGCCGGGACGCTGGGAATGCTGTTGTCACCGGCGGCCATCCAGAAGTACGGCGCGGACGTCGGCGCACACCCGGTCGGCGTCGGTCCCTTCCGGCTGGTCGACTGGGTGCGTGACTCGCACATCACCTTCGTCCGCAACGAGGACTACTGGCAGGCGGGGCTGCCCTACCTCGACGGCATCGAGTTCCGCCCGCTCCCGGACACCGACACCCGATTCGCCTCCATCGCCAACGGTGATGTCGACTACGTCTACGGCGGCTACTACCAGGAGCTGAGCCGAGCGCTCGGCAACCCGGACCTCAAGGTCTACTACGGGCCCGGTTCCGGAGGTGAGAGGCTCCAGTTCAACCACGCGGCCGCTCCGTTCGACGATCGGCGGATGCGAGAGGCGATCGTGCGGGCGATCGACCTGCGGGCGCTCTCGGTCAGCCAGTACGGCGGCCAGATGATCGCCGCCGACAGCCTGTTCGACCCGGCCAGCCCATATCACACGCAGGCGGCGTCGGAGGCGTGGCCGACGTTCGATCTCGACGAGGCACGCAGGCTCGTCGAGGCCTACCGAGCCGACGGCGGAAACCCCGACTTCACCTTCAAGACGACCACCACCCGGACGGCGTTCGCCGAGTTCATGCAGGCGCAGATGGCGGCGATCGGAATCGACATGCAGGTCAAGCAGTACGACCTCGCGCAGTTCTCGTCGGCGGTCGTGCAGGGCGGGGACTTCCAGCTGACGACCTACGTCGGCTCGATCGACACGCCCTACCCGGTCGTCGCGAACATGCTGCACTCGAACGGCAGCGCCAACTACGGCAAGTACTCCAATCCCAAGGTCGACCGGCTGCTCGACGAGGCGGCGGTGACCACCGACGAGGCCACGCGCACGCGGGACTACCAGCAGGTGGAGCTCCTGTCCGGGCGGGACCTGGCGGTGGCCTGGTACAGCCGGAACTACTCGTCCAACATCGCGCGCAAGGAGGTCAAAGGTGTCTACCGGTACATGACCTCCGGTGTCTGGTACGAGCGGGTCTGGCTGGACCGGCGGGGCTGATCGGGCCCGGGCGGGTGCTCATTGCGGTGATGGCCGCCGGGTCTCCGGTTGCTCGTTGCGGGTTTGGCCGCTGCGTTGGCCAACTTGTTGGGGGCCTCGACACGGTGCTGACCAGGAGACAACTGTCGTCCCATTCACCGTGGTTTCGGAGCAGCCCGTCGACGCGTTGGCAGCGCAGGTGCTCGCCGTATCGGGAGGCCGACGTCCGGACCGCACTCCCAGGGAAGGCCTTCTCCAGCGCGGAGACGACGACGTGGAGCCCGGTACCCCGCAGCTGTGCGAGATCGGCGAGCGCGGTGCTGATCTCGGTGTGCCACTTGATGAAGGCGGTGCGGCGGTCGGGGTACTCGGTTCATTTGTCGGCGAAGTTCTCACCCGGGTGTGCGGGATTCGAGACCCAGTAGCCAGTCCTGGGCTTGCGCGTAATGCGCTGCGCTGCACCAGGCATACCGACCACCACCTCTTCCGAGCCATAGCCATTATCCTGACAAGCCGCCGGTCAGACGGCCTTGAGCCGTCTCCGGTTGGCCGCCAGAACCTCGTCCGACAGCTCCGGGGCAGCGTCGGCGATGGCGCGGGAGAGGAGCACTGCGCCGATCATCTGACTGAACAGCGCGACTGCATGCTCCCGGGCTTCGGCAGGAGCGAGGTCGGTGCCTGACTCGCGGCCGCATTCGATCAGCATGTCCGCGATAGCTTCGAGGTAGCCGTTGAGTCCCCGGCGGTACTCGGCTTGAGCGGCGACTCCATGGCGGCCGGTGTCGGAGACGAAGGCGGCCGAGGCGCAACCGACCTCGGGGTGGTCGCGATGCTCGGCGTTGACGTACCGGTCGACCATGTCGTGCAGGGCTGCGCGGGCCGAGCCGGGGTGCGCTTTGCGGATGGCGTCGAGCGCTGCCAGCGATTCGGTGAAGCCCTGGTGGAGGACTTCGAGGGCGAGGGCGTCCTTGGAGGCGAAGTGGTTGTAGAAGCCGCCATGGGTCATGCCGGCCGACTTCATCAGCTGTTCGATGCCGAAGCCGTCGATGCCGCGCAGCCGAAATCCCTCGCCTGCTGCGGTGACGATCTTCTCGCGGTTGAGCCGCTTCTGCTCTTGTGTGATGCGGGGCACATTGATCACCTTTCCGGACAGGCGCATGCCTTACGCAGGCGAAGTCTAGCCAGTTTCGATGATGCCCACCATCAAATCGGGCACCCCGGCGACGCCGCGCTTGACAGCGGATGACAGCGACGGCAGCCTAACTATGATGTCGATCATCATCAAAGACTGCGAGGGAGCCGTCGTGAACTTCGGGACCATTGGAGCCGGGGTGGTCGCGCAGGCCATCGCCGGTCACCTCGTGGCGGCAGGCCACAAGGTGACCCTGAGCAACAGCCGCGGCCCGGACACGCTGCTCGACGTCGTGACTCGGCTGGGGCCGCTGGCGAGCGCGGCCACGGTCGAGGAGGCCGCCGCCGCAGACATGGTGTTCCTCGCCGTGATGTGGCCGCAGGTCGGCGACGCGCTGGCCGGGCTGCCACCGTGGGGCGGCCGCATCCTGGTGGACACGACCAATCAGCTACCGAGGCCGCCGATCACCGCGGACCTCGGGGTCGAGACGCCGAGTGAGTTCGTCGCGAGCCGGGCGCCGGGCGCGCACGTGGTCAAGGCCTTCAACACTCTCTACGCCCAGTACATCGCCGCTGACCCCCGGCACCCGGAGGGTCGACAGCTGCTGTTCTACGCCGGCGACGACACCGCCACCAAAGCCACCTTCCGAGATGTCGCCGAGAGTCTCGGCTTTGCGGCGGTCGACGCCGGGTCGCTACGCGAGGGCGGCCGGCTGATGCAGATCGGTGGCCCGCTCTCGGGCCTGCACGCCTTGAAGCAGGACTAACCCCGAAAGAAGGGGGGACCTCATGAAAGCACTCGCCTACGAGAAGGCACACGAGCTGACAGCCTTCGCCATCAACCTGGTCGAGGTCGCCGAGCCACAGTTGCGTGACGGTGACCTGCTGGTCGAGGTGCGTGCGATCGGTATCAACCCGGGCGAAGCCGCGATCCGGAAGACCCGCAGCGCCGAACCCGGCGGCCGGGTCATTCTCGGCTGGGAGTTCGCCGGAGTCGTCGTCGCGAACGGGCCCGCCGCCACCGGGTTTGCGATCGGGGACCGGGTGATGGGCACCGGCGACATCACCCGCGACGGTTGCTGGGCCGAGCGCGTTGCGGTCGACCACCGGGTTGTCGCCAAGATCGCCGACGAGCTCACGTTCACCGACGCCGCGTCCTTACCCATCGGCATCCTCACGGCCTGGGAAGCGCTCTTCCGCGACCAGCGCACTGTGCCGGCCGGCGTCGGAAGTGTTCTGGTCATCGGCGGGGCCGGCGGTGTGGGCTCGTCGGCCACGCAGCTACTGAAGGCGCGAACGTCCGCGTTCGTGATCAGCACGGCCTCGCGACCCGAGTCGCGGAAGTGGGCCACTGCGATGGGGGCCGACCTGGTCGTCGATCACCACGCCGACCTGGCCACGCAGCTGCGCGGAGCCGGGATCGACCAAGTCGATCTGGTGTTCTCCACCTCGGGCACCAGCGGCAACCTGGCGTCGATCGTCGAGGTGCTGCGGCCCTTCGGTCACCTGGCCTTCATCGACACCCCCGGCCCGTTGGACCTCGACGCGTTCATCGGGAAGTCGCTGTCGCTGCACAGCGAGATGGTGTTCAGCAAGATCACCGCTGGCGGCGACGCCGGTAGTCAGGGGCGAATTCTCGCCCGGGCGGCGGACGACGTGGCCGCGGGCCGCCTGCGGTCGATCGTCACGACCACGCTCGAGGGCCTGACCAGCGAGACCATGAGGACGGCGCACACGCTCGTCGAGACCGGCGGGACCATCGGCAAGACGGTGATCGCCCTCTGAGCCGTCGGCTCGCACCTCCTCGTCCCGACTGGCCAGGCGACGGCTCGAACTTCGATATCGACAGCGGGAGCAGAAACCCCGTTGAAGGAAGGACCACCCGACGTGACAAAGAATCTGCTCGACGGTGAGTACGTCCCCAGCTCCGATGCGACGACCCGCGACCAGGTCGAGCTCTACGAGCGCACCGACGGCCGCGAAGGCGCGACGATGCAAGGCAATCCCGTGATCGTGGTGACGATGCGCGGGGCGCGTTCAGGCAAGCTGCGCAAGGTCGCGTTGATGCGCATCGAGCGCGGCGGGGTCTACGCCATCGGCGCCTCCGCCGGTGGCCAGGCCCGTAACCCGGGTTGGTTCCACAACCTGGTGACCAACCCGACGGTGCAGTTGCAGGACGGCCCCGACCGCTCGCTGATGACTGCACGCGTCGCCGAAGGCGCCGAGCGAGAGAGCTGGCTCGCCTACGCCGACGAGCTCTACCCGTTCTTCGCGAGTATGCGTGACCGTGCCGCCGAGACCGGCAACCGCGAAGTCCCGTTGATCCTGCTCGAACCCACCGGGAACTGACCTCCCGGCAGGTTCAGGAGATGGCGACGACTGCTGTGTGGTTCGAGACGTTGGCGACGAGTACCCCGTGATTCATTCTCCCGCGCGGGTGATCCGACGGCGCGGGCTGCTCGTGACCTCGGCACGGCGGCAGGCACGCAGGACGTCTGGTCTAGTCGCCAGCGCAGCCCTCGCCGTCGCCGTCACGGTCCAGAGCAGCGCGATAGCCGGGGTCTCCCCGACGGATCGGAGCGGCGCCAGCTGCTCGTACCGGCGCCGGCTGAGGCGCGTCGGGATTGCCGTGTCGCCAGGTCGGGTGCTGGAGGCTCGTGCCTCCATGTGGACCTGGGCGGACGGTCGCTGACGTCACCCTGCTCGGACCGTTCTCCAGCGGCTTCCTCAACCCCGGTCGGCCCACGACTCATGTCGATGTCGAAGGGCTCGGATGGCTGACCATCAACCGGATGAGCCGGGCGGGCTTGACGTGCCCACCGCCGAAGCGTTCGCCCGCGGCGGTGACCCAGAGCACGTCCGGATCCCCGGCATCGATCGCTACCGAGGTGCTGGTCTCGACACCCTGGCTGGGTCCGGCGATGTCGGTACGCCGCCCGTCGGGGTCGAGCCGCAGCACGGTGTCGAACAGGTGCGTTGCCAAGTAGAGAGTGCCGTCGCCGTCGGCCGCGAGATCGTCGGCGACCAGGCGCTCGGCTAGTACCTCCAGGCCCGCCGAGTCGGTGGCAGCGACCGGGATGCGCAGCACCAGTGCACGCGCGGTGTTGGTCAGCAGGACATGGCCGCTGGTGACGACGATCCCATTGACGCCGGGGATACCGGCTGCCCCGGCCGGCGGGGTGAGGAGCTCGTGCTCGAGCCACGGCGCGGCCCTCGCCGAGTCGAGGTCGACCGCGAGCACGATGCCGAGCGCGGAGTCGGCGATCAGGAGGCGACGACCGGCCCGAGCCATTCCGTTACCGAAGCGGAGCAGAGGCAGCTCGCAGACGTGCTCCACCCGGCCGCGGCGCACCCGATCGAGGCGCCAGCCGGGCTCGCCCATGAACCCCGAGACCACCCAGGTCTCGTCGCCGGCCGTGACGATGCCGGTCGGCATAGCGGCGAGCTGGGCGAAGGTGTTGTGCCTGCCGTCGACCGTGACGTGGTCGATCCGGTGGTGGGAGGGCACCGTGACGAGCCAACCTCCGTCGGGGTGGGGCGCGAGGTTCTCCACGAACGTGCCCGGCTCCCATTCCGCGATCGTCTCGGCCGGCGCCGCGTCGAACGGCACGGGCTCGTGGTTCAACTGATCGTGCAGGCTGACGTTGCTCAACTCATTCTCCTGGAGTTGCGAGAAGTGCGGCCGGAATCATGTCGTCGGCGGCAAGCGGCGGGCCCAGCACGATCTGACCGTTCGCGGCGGCGGCCTTGCCCAGGACGGCCGGGGTGAGCGCCCAGCCAGCCGGCGTCGGCTGGGACCGGTTCCAGCCCGCGTCGCGGAAGAACCCCTCCATCCCGAGGGTGTGGCGATCGTGAGCATGTCGACGTTGTCGGAGGTAAAGCGGTACGCGTGGGGAATGCCGCGCGGCAGGAACGCGACGCCTCCGGAGGTGAGCTCACAACGGCGGTCGCCGATCCAGATCACGCCGCTTCCGCTCAGCATCACGACGATCTCGTCTTCATCGGGGTGCACGTGCACCGGGGAAGCCGTGCGGGTCGGTACGGTCGACCGGAAAATGCTCAGATGGCCGCCGGTATGCCGCGCGTCCAGCAGGACCTCTATAGTTCCACCATCGATCCACTTCAGTTGTTCATGATCGCCGGGCTGGGCGACGTAGGGAGAACTCATGGCGATCCTTCTGCTCCGATGGGCGGGACTTGAACAGTAGGTTCGGTACCCCTGCTCCCGGTATCCCAGAATTTGGGGATCTTCAAGATTGGATCGGATTGCCCGGGCGATGAGGTTGCAGGCAGATGTCGAGCGGATATGTCGACTCGATCTGGATTCGCGAACGCTGCGCTCCCGGGTGATGACCCGGCTGCATCAGGACGTCGCTTTCGACGCGTTCTGCTTCGGCACCATCGACCCGTGGACACTGCTGGTGACCGATGACGTGTCCGAGGGAATCCCGCCCGGCAACGCAGGACTCGCGTCCCACAATGAGTACTTCGTGGCCGATGTGGACAAGTACGCTGACCTGGCGCGGACCGGCCGAACCGTCGGGGTTCTCAGCCGCAGCGCCGGCGGTGACCCGAGTTCGAGCGCTCGGTTCCGCAGGCCGTCCTGCCGGTCATCGGGGCCCGGCACGAGTTGCGTGCGGTGTTCCTGGCGGACGGCGAGTGCTGGGGCGCGGTCTCGATGTTCCGGCGCGGCAATCGGGCCGACTTCACACACCGGGAGGCGGCCCTGGTCCGAGCGCTCTCGCGGCCGGTCGCAGCGGCGCTGCGCCGGGCCTGTGCCCACGCCGCACCGGTCCCGTTGTCCGGCCCAGCCGGGCCTGGTGTTCTGGTGCTCGACAGCGCGGGCCGCACATTCGTCGCGAACGAGGCGGCGCGGCACTGGATGGACGAGATCGGAACGCTGGCGCCGCACGAGGTGGCGACGGCAGCCCGAGCCGGCCGGGGTGAGGAGGCGTATCTGCGGGTGCGGTCCCGCACCGGGCGTTGGCTGTCGTTGTGGGGATCGCCTGTCGACGGTGACCCCCACGGTGGCGCTTCGATCGTCATCCAGCCGACCCCCGCCTCCGACATCACCGAGATGCTGATGCGCATGTACGGGCTCACGGTGCGGGAGCGGGAGGTCCTCGAGCAGGTGATCTCCGGTCGTTCCTCCAGGGAGATCGCCGGCGCGCTGACGATCTCACCCAACACCGTGCAGGACCATGTGAAATCCCTGTTCGCCAAGTTCGACGTGCGAAGCCGCGGGCAGCTGGTGGCGCGTGCCCTGGGATCCCGCTGCTGACTATCCATCCGCGTACGCCCTGGGGATGCCGGGTCACACCGCCCGCGGCGGGCGCCACCTGATCTGGGGCACGCCGGTGGACGTCAGCGACTCGTTCGCCGACGAGTACGTGCTCGCGGCCATCGAGCGCGGCCGCTGACGATCGCCGTGGGCAACAACGGCAACGAGAAGCCGGTCACACCATCGTCGGCCCGGACGAGCCGATCATGCTCCCGCCCGGAGCGAGCGGGTGGCTCCTGTGCGACCCGTTGCTGTGGAACCCCCCCGCTGCCGGTGCATCACCCACGCGGCTCGTGGGGGCCGAGCGAGACCCTGCGTCTCCCCGCCGAGCAGGGGTGGCGGTTACCCGACTTGTAGCGACCGGGTGCGTTGGCGTGAGCACGAACCGTGGGCCTGCCCACCACCACCCTCGACGCCTGAGGCGCCCCGCTCGCCCGAGTCGGCACGATCGCGACCCCGGCTCCCGCGCCGCTGGGCTTCCACGGCCAGTACCGGGTTGCACGAAGCGGTCGACGCATCGTTGCGGCCGCGCCGCAGAATGCGACGACTGGCGAGCGTGGAGCAGATGTGGAGCACGGTGTTGTGCGTTGTGCGGGGGAGCCCTGGGTGTGCCTGACATGCGCTGTGGTGCACCAGGCCGAGCAGCGGAATCTCGATATCCGCTGGTCAGAGGACTACTGCGACCGTACTGGGGGTCAAGGGGTCGCAGGTTCAAATCCTGTCGTCCCGACGGCATGATGTGCGGTTCCCTTTCGTCGGGGGAGCCGCCCATCAGCATTTCTACCTGCGGAAACGGCTGGGTAAAACGATCTTGCGTCAGACCGGTGGAGGGGCTGGGTGTTGCGGCCGCGACGGGGCGGATAGGGCGCGGTCAAGGGATCAGCCCTTCCCGGTCGGGTCGTGGTGCTGGTCGTTTGTTTGTGTGCGACGCCGAGCCGGAGTGCATGCCGTTGCCGTCTTCGGGCGGGTATCTGCCGTGTAGCCGGCCCGGCTGGGCGTGGTTTTGACTGAGCAAACCCGGAGCGAACGGCCTACGCGCACCGTCACTTCCCGGCACACAGCGGCATGAACGCGCACGTCAAACCGTCCACGCTGGCACGCGACGTCAGTAGCCAGGCGAAGGTATCCGCGTTCGGGACGAAGAGGTCCGCGTACCGGGCGCCGCGGGCTGCAGCGATGTACGTCCGAGTTGGAACCGGGGCCTCCACCGCATCCGTAGACTCCAGCGCGATGGCCGATACCTGGGACACCATTGCGGACTGGTATGCCGATCACGTCGATCGAGGGTCCGCGATGCACCAGTTCGCCCGTGCCGTGCTGGTTGATGTCTTGCCCATGGACATGAGCGGGCAGCGAGTGCTCGACCTGGGTTGCGGCGAAGGCCTGATCACACGCGCGGCCGCGAGCCGGGGTGCTGAGGTGGTGGGGGTGGATCCGACGGTCCGCCTCATCGAACGGGCTCGCGCGATCGAAGCGACGGGCGCCACCGGCGCGACATATCGCGTGGACGACGGATGCACCCTGGCCACCGTCGCCGACGACTGGGCGGACTGGGTGACCGCTGGCCTCTCGCTCAACAACGTCCCCGATCTCAATGCCGCCATCGCCTCGATTCGGCGCGCACTGGTTCCCGGGGGTCAACTAGCCTTCACCGTGCCCCATCCGTGCTTCGAGGCTCCTCACGCGCGCTGGGTCGGAGCCGAGCGAGTGATCGGAAGCTACTCCACCGAGGGATTCTGGCGCTCCGCCAATCCACACGGCGTGCGCCGTGCCGGCAACCACCACCGGATGATCTCGCACTACCTCAACGCCCTCATCGCTCATGACTTCACCCTGACCATGGTCGCCGAGCCGCTGGCGCACCCCCTCGTCATCGCCGAGCAACCCCAGCGAGCCGCACTCCCGCCTTTCCTCCTCGTGCGAGCCAGCTGGTCGCCGGGCTGAGGTCGTCATCGACCGGGGGCTGGTGCGGCATCCCGTCGACCTCCCTGAGGGCTACGCGCTGCGCCAGGTCGACGGGATGCAACACGGGCCCCGTGGTGGTGAGGTGCGCGCCGGGGTCGGGCCGTTCGTCAAACGTTCGTCAGGACGTCCACCGGCAGAGCAAAACGACGAGAACCACCGGCGAGTGTTCGCGCAGCTCACATGAGGTCTCGCCGCGCACTCGCAGGTAGGCGCCGTGTCCCGATTCGTTCACCCGCTACGTCTGGCGCCGCGAGGCCGATAGCGCCTGGTCGGACGCCCGCGAATCTGCGCTGTCGCCAGCGGGGGGAGCAGCTTGTCAGGATCGCAGCGGAGCGCGGTGTGATTGCCGAGGGCTTCTGGCTGGTGGCCGGTCGTGGCCGCGAGTGTGGATTCCCATGCCGCCACCGAGAGCCGGTCCGGAGATACCGATCGTGGGGCCCGCGCCGGTGGGGAGCGACCTGCCGTACTTGTCCAGCAACGAGTGAATGTCGTACAGCCCGGCCCCAGCGCCGACGGTCACCACATTGTCCGCATAGCTGATGCCGTTCAGCGGACCGACGTCGACGACCAGCGCGTTCTCGACGGTGGAGGCGCCGAACGATTGCCCCCCGCTCTTGGGGACGCAGGCCAGCGCGTTGTCACGGGCGAACCGGATCGACGCGCGCACGTCGTCTGCGGTGGTGGCCCGCGCCACGCCGACCGGCTGGATCGATTCGAACCTCGGGTTGAACAACTGGGCTGCGGCATATCCGGCCTCCCCCGGCCGGTGGAGCGGGCCCTTGAGGCGGCGCCGGAACTCGTTCCAGTCAAGCTTCGTAGTAGCGGGACGCGATTCACCAAGCCCCTCGCTCGCGGCCGCCCACGTTGCCTCGAAAGATGTTTCCCACGATGGTCGTGGTCATGGATTGTCTGAATTGCACCCCTAATTCACGCGGTGAGGCAGCCGAGCCGCGAGGATTTTCTATGAATGGCCACGAAATTTTCGATGGCTGGGTCGAGCTGGTCGGCGGAGGCGCTGCTGATTTGAGCGGCCGGACGTGTGGACATGTGGTAGGACGGTGTCGTGAACGATGTCGATGAGGAGCGCGCCCGACTTGTCTCCTTCATCTGGAACTCGTTCATTCCTCACGTATTGTACTCACTGGTCAGTTTCGGCGTCGTCGATCTGTTGGCCGACGGGGCGGCGCCTGCCGATCAGCTCGCCGAGATCAGCCGGAGCGTGGCACTGTCGTTGCACGTACTGGGAATCGCCGGGCACGGCCGAATAGCTGATGTGGGTGGCGGCAGTGGAGCCCTGCTTGCCGGTGTGCTCGCCGCGAACCCGCAGACGCTCGGGCTGCTCTACGACACCGATTCCGGGTTGTGCGAAGCCGAGGCAACGCTCACCGAAGCCGGGGTCCGGGACCGCTGCGAGATCGTGTCTGGTGACTTCTTCGAATCGGTGCCCGGTGGCTGCGACGCTAACCTGCTCAAGCACATCGTCCACGACTGGGACGACGAACGGGCCGCCACGGTACTGACCCGGTGCCGGGAGTCGAAGACGGCCGACGCGAGGCTGTACCTGATCGAGTCGGTGGTACCCACCGATCCCGCCGCTTTCGACATTGCCATGCTGGTGCGGGATCTGAACATGCTGATCGAATTGCCGGGCAGGGCACGCACGCAAGCGGAGTTCGCCGAACTGCTCGCCATATCCGGCCTGCGATCAGCCATTTCTTGACCGACGACAGCCAGGACGACAGGCGGCCCGTGGGGCGGTGAAAAGTGCGTCCCGTGCTCGTCACGTCTGCTACCGAAAACAACCCCCCGATGACGACGGAGTACCAACGGATGATTAGTAGGAAACTTGTTCTTTCGGCGATGTCCGTGATCACGATGGCCGGTTCGGTCGTGCTGATTCAGGGCTGCGCGAGCGGATCAGCGGCGACAGCACCGAGCCCCGATCACAGCGAGGCCCTCACGACCTATCCCCAGCTTGTCACCGCGTTGAGCCACAGTGAGGACGTCGCCATTGCGGTCTCCTTTCCGAAGTGCACTGCAGCCGACACCGGGGCCCCCGGGCCGGCGGTCTCCGGCGGCCTCCATATCAACGGATTTCAAATTTCTCAGGACAATGTCGCATTCTCGGACGTGCACCAGACGCTGGATCCGCAGAGTCATCCGGTCACCGAGTACATCCGCTACAAGGTGACTGCGGACAGTGCCGTGACGGTCAGCACAACGACGCTGGCGGCCGACTCCCACGTGCTCCGGTCGACCAGCTTCCGGTGTCCGATGAACAGTGGAGCATCCTTCACCGGGCACGACGGCTGACCGCAACGCGACAGGTCGTCAGGTACGGCGCGGTCGGCGCGGTCGGCAGTCCCGTCACGGGTCTGGGCGGGCCGCGCCGTGCGGGATGCGGTGCTCCCGGTGGGGCCCGCCGGGAGCAGGTCATGGCGCCGCGCCGGGCGGTGCCGCGCCGACCTCGCCGGAGATCGGCAGCCGGTAGAAGATGGCGAACGCGGCGATCACGGCCACGCCGAGCACCGGTAGCAGCGCGCCCAGCAGCGTCCCGACGCCGATCCAGGCAAGCGCGAGCTGGAACCGCCTGGCGATCGCTCGCACCCCATCGGCATCGATGGTGTCGGCGAGCGGCCGGTGAACCCGACGGACGTACCTAGAAGGATTCAGTATGACCAAGTGTCCAGAAACGCTGTTCCGTGAGTACGTAAGCGTTCCACTTTCGTCTTTGATCTTCGATCTAAGGACCCTTTGACGATCCGTAAGGTCCGGGCGGAGCTTGACGATTGGTCAAGTCCGGGCAGACCTGGATGATCAGTCGCCTGTCCATCGACCTGCGCTCGAGACCACTTCCCCCCTCGTGTGATCAGCGTTGACGGTGGCGAAGCCCCGAGCGTGGATGGTCAGCCGGTCCAGTTCGGCTCGGACTGTGAGGGGCGTGCTGACGTCAGCACTCCTGCTGCAACGGTTGACCGGGCGGTCACCGCTGCAGGAACCCGGCGTCCACCGGCAGCGACACCCCGGTGACGTAGCGGGCCTCGTCGGAGGCGAGCCAGGCGATCGCGTTCGAGACGTCCACCGGCTCGACCATCTCCACCGGCAGCGCGTTCTGCAGGCTGAACGACCCGTCCGCGTCCGACAGCACCTGCGCCACGAACTCGTTGACGATCATCGGCGTGTTCACGCCCGTCGGGTGCACCGAGTTCACGCGGATGAAGTGCGGGGCCAGCTCGGTGGCCAGGGTCCGCATGAGGCCGACCAGGCCGTGCTTGGCCGACGCGTAGTGCGCCATCCTGCTCATGCCCTTCAGCCCGAAGGTCGAGCTGGTGATGAGGATGGAGCCGCCGTTGCCGGCCTGGATCATCGTCGGCACCGCCGCCTTCACGGTCTTCCACACCCCGGTGAGGTTGACCGCGATCAGCTCCTCCCATTCGTCCTCGGTGATCGACCAGGTGTTCTCCACGATCCCGGCGATACCCGCGTTGGCACACACCACGTCCAAGCGGCCGAACTCGCGCACTCCCCCGTCGACCAGGGCCTGCACGGCAGCCGAGTCCCGCACGTCCGCCTCACCCGCCACGATCCCGCGGCCGAGCTTCTCCACGAGCTTCACCGTCTCCGCGAGGTCCTCCGGCGTGGCCATCGGGTAAGGCACGGTGTCGAGCTGACGGCACACGTCGAACGCGATGATGTCCGCGCCCTCCTGCGCCAGCCGCACCGCGTGCGACCGGCCCTGCCCCCGCGCCGCGCCGGAGACCATAGCGACCTTGCCTTCGAGCCGTCCTGCCATCGTGATCTCCTCGTCGTCCTGGTCAGAGGCGAAGTTCCGGCCGCCTCGTTTCCGGCATAACAGGCGCCAGCAGTGCGATATAGCGATTTCACTCGGAATGTCACATGGAGGCTCGACCGGATCAGGAGAATCACGACCGGTCGAGCATGGGGATAAATCATGACTAACACGCGGATGACCCGGAAGCAAGGTCGCGCCGCGACGGACCGCCGACCCACCGGTCGTGCGTTCATCACAGGCCCCATATGTCCGGCGGTCAACGGGGCAGACAGGCTATGTAACGGCAGAAACATCCAACAAGGACGGAAGCAGCCTACGTCCCGGAAAGGGACAGCGAACGCACTCGACGAAAAGCTTCAGGTAACCCGGAGATCGCCGAACCCTGCCCCCAGGCGTGCTCGCTGCCGCGCCGGCCCTCGACGTAGGTGCGGACCAGGATCGCCAGCGCGACCTCGGCGAAGTCGACGCCGATTAGCTCGCATCGGGGACGACCTATCCAACTTGCTCGAGAACTGGGGCGTGAGATCTTCGCCGCGGTGTGACCGTCGACGGTCACGAGAGCTGATCGCCGAGCGCTCGGTCGACGTCTCGTACCACCTTCCACCGTCACCGGGAACAGGTGGCCGCGGGCCCTTACGTGCGCAAGCGGTCGAAGGCGACGGGAAGGTGTGCCGGGCCCCGGAGGGCGGCGTTGTCCCGGTAGGAGGGAGGCTCGGTGAGCAACCGGGGAGCTTGAAGGCGGCGCGCCAGCGCGGCAAGGGCGACCTGTGCCTCCATCCGGGCGAGCGGAGCACCGACGCAGTAGTGGCCGCCACCGCCGAATCCGAAGTGGACGTTGTCGGTGCGGTCGGGCACGAAGGAGTCGGCGGCCGGGAATCGGCGGGGGTCGCGACTGCCGGAGGCGAGCAACAGCACTACGGTGGCCGCCGCCGGCACTGTGGTGCCGGCGATCTGGATGTCGGCCAGGGTGGTGCGGGTGCGGTACTGCACCGGCGGGTCGTAACGCAGGATCTCCTCAACCATCGTCAGCGCCAGCGCGGGGTCGTCCCGGAGGCGGTCGAGCACGTCGGGGTGGCGCAGGAGGGTGAGCATTCCGTTGGTGACGAGGTTGACGGTGGTCTCGTGCCCTGCAATGAGCAGCAGCGCCATCGTGCTCAGCAGCTCCTGATCGCTCATTCGATCATCGGGGTCGGTTTCGGAGAGCAGAGCGGACAGCAGATCGTCGGCTGGTCGAGCCCGGCGGACTTCCACCAGCTCGGCGAAGTAGTCGCGCATCTGCTGAGCGGCCTGTCCGGCCTGCTGGATCTCCGACTCCGTCATCCCCGCCGCCGGGTCGAGGCTACGGATCAGCGCCGAGGACCAGCCGTGGAAACGGCGCTCGTCCTCCCTGGGCACGCCGAGCAGCTCGCAGATGACGGCGACCGGGAGCGGATAGGCCAGATCACCCACGACGTCGAGCTCACCGAGGTCGCTCCGGGCGTCGATCAGCCCGTCGACGAGCTGGACGATGCGTTGGTGCATGCCGCCGATCCGGGTCGGGGTGAAGTGGCGCATCACGAGACGCCGCAGGCGGTCGTGTTCGGGCGGGTCGAGGAAGATGAACGCCGGGTTGCGGGGTTCCCCACCCGAGTTCAGACGTCCGGAGGCCGCCAGCGCACCGGCGCCTCTGGCACTCTTGCGCTCGTCGGAGCTGATCCGAGGGTCGTGCAGGAGCCGACTGATCTCGGCATAGGTGCTCACCACGTAGCTGCCGTCGTCCTGGACGGTGACCGGCTGCTCCCGCAGCTGCGCGTAGAGCGGGTAAGGGTTCGGGCGGCTGGCGGGGTCGAGGATCTGCTCGAACAGCCGGCCCGGGGCGGTTGCCGTGGCGGTGGTGGACTGTGCAGAGATCATGGTGGTCTCTTCCGAGTGTCTGTGTCGATCGGGTCGTGGTGGAGGGCGCCGCGGAGCGGCGGATTGCGCGGACGGGTCCACGTGCGAGGCCGTCAGCGCAGAGGCGTCGGCCCAGGTGGGATGCGCGGGTCGGCGCCGGCGGGGCTGATGGCGGTTGCCGGAGCGCTGGGGCCAGGACCCGTGGGGGTGGCGTTGGGGCTGTGGGTGGACTG
>NZ_JAAXKY010000048.1 GCF_012911925.1 Pseudonocardia xinjiangensis
CCGAACCCGGAAGCTAAGCCCTCCAGCGCCGATGGTACTGCACTCGTTAGGGTGTGGGAGAGTAGGTCGCCGCCGACATCAAACTGTTTGTGGGCCCCCGCCGTCTGGCGGGGGCCCACTTTTTTGTATCCTCTGCAGGTGAGTATCGCGGATGGTTCCGGCGATAACCGCCCGCGACGAGATGATCGCGACGGCGCCAGGGGACCCGACAGCCGACAGACACGTGCCCGTGGAGACCGCCCGGAGCGCGGTGATGAGCGTCGCGGTGCAGAACGCGGCCGTCGTGACGCACGTGCAGGAGGAGCCGGCGGCCGCGTCGGCTCGGGCTGGTCCGGTGGTGGGTCCCGGGAGTCCGACCGGGGCTACCGGCCCCGCAGCGAGTCGTACGGGGGCGCGGGAGCACCGGCACGTGGTGCCGGGGGCTCCGGCCGGGACGCGGCACGGCGGGACGACCGTGCCCGGGATGACAGGCGTGGCACCGACCGTTCCGGTGATCGAGGCCGGTCCGGCTACCAGGGGAACAGCAGGTACGACCGGGGATCCGAGGGATCCGACAGGCCCCGCTCCGGCGGTGCGGGCGGCCGGCGGTCCGACGCGGACCGCAGCTCGTACCCGCGCCGCGACGAGGCTTCGGGAGGCGACCGCTACCGCGGCAGCCGTGGTGACCGGACCGGCGCCGACCGGACCGGGGGCACGGATCGCCGAGGCTGGTCCGAGGACCGCCCCAGGAGCGGTAGCGGCTGGTCCGAGCGTCGATCTGGCGGGCAGCGGCCGTCCGACTCCCCGCGCGGTGGGAACCGGGAGGACCGGGGTGCGGGAGCAGCGCCGTGGAGTCGTGACCGGGATGAGCGCGGGAGTGGCACCCCACGGTACGAGCGGTCGACGGGTGACGACCGCGGTGGCTACCAGGGCCGGGCCCGCGGGGACGACCGCGGGGACCGGGGTGGCTATCGCGGTGCCGGCGGAGATCGCAGCGGGGACGACCGCGGCGGGAACCGCGGGAGCTCGGGTGGCTACCGCAGAGACGACCGGGGAGACCGCGGTGGATACCGCGGCAATACCGGTGCGAGCCGCGGCGGATACCGAGGCGGTGAGAGTGGGCGCAGCGATTTCCGGGGCAATGATTTCCGGGGGAGCGAGTCTCGCGGCAGCGATTTCCGCGGAAAGGCCGGGTCGGACCGCGGCAGCGACGCCGGCGGCGACCGCGGCGGTCCCGGGAGCGACCGCGGCGGATATCGCGGGGGCTACCGCGGAAACACCGGTGGTGACCGGGGCGGTTATCGCGGCGGAAACACCGGTGGTGACCGCAGTGGTTCTCGCGCGGACGAGCGTGGCGACCGCGGTGGTTCTCGCGGGAATGCCGGTGGTTCCCGTGCGGATGACCGCGGTGGTTATCGCGGCGGGAGCTCGGGTGGCGACCGGGCCGGGTATCGGCGCGACGACAAGGGCGGCCAGCGCAGCGACGATCGTGGCGGTTATCGCGGTGGCAGTGCCGCCGGCGGCGACCGTGGTGCCTCCCGGACCGATGACCGTGGCGGTTATCGCGGAGACGACCGCGGTGGATACCGCGGGGACGACCGGGGCGGCCGCGGTGGCTTCCGCGCAGCCGACTCCGGCGGCCGCAGTGCCGGCCGTCCGTACGACAAGAGCGCGGAGCGCTCGAGGGACGACCGCTCGGAGAGCAGGAGCGACCGGCCGGGGACCAGGGGGAGTGGCCCCACCTCGAGTCGGCAGGACGACCGGCCGAGTGCCGCTCGGGAGCACGGCAGTACCGACCGCGGCGACGAGCGCGGCACCCGGACCGACGAGTCGGTGAGCGCTGCGCCCACGGAGCGACAGGACGCGGAGCGGCCCGCTGCCCGGTCGGCGGCCGCGGAGGACCGCGACGACCGCAGCGGTGACCGCCCGGCGGGCGCCGGCAGCGACGGCGGCACCGACCACCGGTCGAGCGTCGGCGATGAGCAGCAGTCGGGTTCCGAGGACCAAGGCGCCGAGCGCCGGTCGAGCGTCGGAAATGAGCGGCCGTCCGGTTCCCAGGACCGCAGCGGCGAGCGCCGCCCGAGTGCCCGCAGTGACCGGCCGTCCGGTGAGGCGCGCGGGCGCGGTGACCGGTCGGGCGACCGCGGACCGGCGCGTGACCGTAGTGCGAGCAGCTACGGCCGTGGCGCCGGGGCCAGGAGCGGGGGGCCCAGAGCCGGCGCCGCCGGTGGTGGCCGATCCTCCGAGCGCTCGGGCCGCTCCCGCCCGACCGAGGGCGTGCCCGTCGCGCGGGTCGCCGAGCCGCCGCTCAGCGACGACATCACCACCGCGGGCCTCGACCCCGAGGTGCGCCGGGACCTGCGTGGCCTGCAGAAGGACACCGCCGACAGCGTGGCGCGCCACCTCGTGGCCGCGGGAATGCTCGTCGACGACGATCCCGAACTCGCTCTCGAGCACGCGCGGTTCGCGCGCACCCGCGCTTCCCGGATCGCCGTGGTGCGGGAGGCCGCGGGCATCGCGGCCTACCACGCCGGTGAATGGGCGGAGGCGCTGAGTGAGCTGCGGGCCGCCCGCCGGATGGGCGGGGGACCTGGGCACCTCGCGGTGATGGCCGACATCGAACGCGCACTGGGTCGTCCGGAGCGCGCGCTCGACCTGAGCCGCGGGCCCGAGGTCCGCGAGCTGGGCCGGGCCGAGGCCATCGAGCTGCTCATCGTGGCTGCAGGTGCGCGGCGCGACCTGGGTGAGCTCGACGCCGCTGTGATCGGCTTGCAGGTGCCGGAGCTGGACCCGGCGCGGCGCGAGCCGTGGAGCAGCAGGCTCTTCTACGCCCACGCGGACAACCTCCTCGCGGCCGGTCGAGAGTCGGATGCGCTGGAGTGGTTCGTCCACGCCGCCAACGCCGACGCCGACGGCGAGACGGACGCCGAGATCCGCATCGCCGAGCTCACCGGGGAGCCGCTGCTCCCGGAGGACGACGTCGAGTTCGGCCCGGAGGACCTGACCGACCTCCCGGCCGGCGGGGACGTCGCCGACGAGTCCGGGGAACCGGCCTCCGACCGTCCCGGTGCGGATGCCGATGTCCCGGACGGTCCGACGGACGCGGGCGACGACACCGCGGACGCCGCCGTGAGCGACACCGCCGTTGCAGCCACGCACCCTGAGGTCGTGGGCCACGACGCTCCGACCGAGAAGGTCGGGGATGACGACGGCGCCGAGACCGGCGCTGACACGGCAACCGCAGGGAATGACGCCCCTGACGGTGACGCCGTGGCTGGTGATGCCGAGGCCGCAGGCACCGAGGTCGTGACGGACGACACGGCGGCGGACGGCAGCGGCGACGCCACGATCGGCGAGGCCGCCGGCACTCCTGCCGCGGGTGCCGATGCCGAGGTGCGCGGGGATCCGGCCGCGCCGAGAGGGGATGCACGGTCGTGACCGACAGCGCCACCGATCTGCTGAGCAAGCACGACGTCGTACTCGCCGACCTGGACGGCACGCTGTACCGCGGGCAGCTCGCCGTGCCCGGGGCGGTGGAGGCCGTGAAGGCCGCCCGGGAGCGCGGTGTGCCCACCAGCTACGTCACGAACAACGCCTCCCGGCGGCCGTCGGACGTGGCGGCCCACCTGGCCGAGCTCGGCTACCCGGCCGGTGACGGGGACGTGGTCACCAGCTCGCAGGCGGCGGCGGCGATGCTCGCGAAGCAGCTCCCGGCCGGGTCGCGGGTGCTCGTCGTCGGCACCGACGCCCTGGCCGCCGAGGTCGTCGGCGTCGGGCTGGCCGTGACCGAACGCGCGGAGGACGCCGTGGCGGTGGTGCAGGGCCACAGCCCGGACACCGGGTGGCGGCTGCTGGCCGAGGCATCGGTCGCGCTCCGGGCCGGGGCCGTGTGGGTCGCGTGCAACCTCGACTCCACGCTGCCGACCGAACGTGGTCTGCTGCCCGGCAACGGGGCCATGGTCTCGGTGCTGCGGGTCGCCACCGGGCGGGAGCCGCAGGTGGCGGGGAAGCCCGCTCCCGGTCTGTTGTACAGCGCGGTGGAGCGCACCGGGGCGAAGGCCGCCCTGATGGTGGGCGACCGGCTCGACAGCGACGTGGAGGGTGGGCGCGCGGCCGGCCTGCCCACCCTGCTCGTCCTGACCGGTGTCTCCGACCCGGCGGAGCTGCTCGCCGTGCCGCCCGCGCTGCGGCCCGACTACGTCGACGCCGACCTGGGAGCGCTCACCCGGGCTCCCGAGGAGCTCGCCCCCGGAGTGCGGCCCGGCTGGGGTGCGCGTGTCACCGGCCACGGCGCGCTGACGCTCACGGCGGACGGGGGCACGGACCCGCTCGACGCGCTCCGCACGCTGTGCTCCGTGCACTGGGGCGCGGGCGGCGGACCCGCCGTCGTGACGGCCGACGGCCCGGATGCCGCGCGTGCCCTGCGGGCTCTCGGGCTCGCCGGGGCCGACACATCCTCGGCTACCGTGGGTGGTGTGGACGGTGCCCCATCCCTGGCCGACGGAGCGCGCCGTGCCACCGGGACCGACAACGCGGGAGCGCATTCATGACCGTCCCCAGGCCGGGGCCCCCACCAGTACCAGCGGATCCGCAGGAGATCGTCTCCCGCGCGATGGCGGGTCTCGACGCGCTGGGCGACCGGCCGCTCGCCGAGCACGTGGAGGTGTTCGAGCGCGTGCACGCCGCGCTGGGCGAGGCGCTCGCTGCGGGAACCTCCGGCGCTGCGTGACGGTGGTCACCCGAGCTCGCCTCGACGCCGAGATGGTGCGCCGGGGCCTCGCCCGCTCCCGGCAGCAGGCCGGAGAGCTGATCGAGCAGGGGCGGGTCGCGGTCCGCGGCGTACCGGCGGGCAAGGCCGCCACCGTCGTCGACCGGGACACCCCGGTGACGGTCACGCAGACCGACGAACGTGAGTGGGCCTCCCGCGGCGCCCACAAACTGATCGGCGCCCTGGACGCGTTCGGCGTGGACGTCACGGGGCGGCGCTGCCTCGACGCGGGCGCGTCGACCGGCGGGTTCACCGACGTGCTGCTCGACCGAGGGGCCGCCGAGGTCGTGGCGGTCGACGTCGGCTACGGGCAGCTCGTGTGGCGGCTGCGCAGCGATGAGCGGGTCCACGTGCACGACCGCACCAACGTGCGCGCTCTGGAACCGTCGGCGATCGGCGGACCGGTCGACCTGGTCGTCGCCGACCTGTCGTTCATCTCGCTGCGTACCGTGCTCCCTGCACTCGTCGCGTGCACCCGCGAGGACGGTGAGCTGTTGCCGATGGTCAAGCCGCAGTTCGAGGTGGGCCGCCAGCGGCTCGGCTCGGGCGGGGTGGTCCGCGACGCGGGCCTGCGGCTCGACGCGCTCACCGAGGTCACCACCGCGGCGCGGGCGTCGGGGCTGGTCCTGCTGGGGGCGGTGGCGAGCCCGCTGCCCGGCCCGTCCGGCAATGTCGAGTTCTTTCTGCGGCTGTCCCGCCACGGCGTCGACGCTGGGGACGCGGTGCTGGCCGCGGCGATCGAGGAGGGCCCGTGACACGGGAGGTTCTGGTCGTCCTGCACTCCGGGCGGGAGACCAACCGGCGCACGGCGGCGGCGGTGGCACACCGGCTCGCCGCCTCCGGCATCCGGTTGCGCGTGCTGGGGGAGGAGTGGGCCGAGGTCCAGAACGGCGACCTGCCTGCTCCGCTCGCCCCGCGGATCGTCGACGGCCGTCCCGGATGCGCCGAGACCGCCGAGGTGGTGCTCGTGCTGGGCGGGGACGGCACGCTGCTGCGGGCCGCGGAGATGGCCCGGCCGGTGGGGGTGCCGCTGCTCGGGGTGAACCTCGGGCGGGTCGGCTTCCTGGCCGAGGCCGAGGAGGAGTCGCTCGACGAGGCGCTCGACGCCATCGTGGAGGGCGGTTACTGCGTCGAGGAACGCATGACGCTCGACGCCGTCGCCCGTCTCGACGGGCACGTGCTCGCCCGCACGTGGGCGCTCAACGAGGCGACCGTCGAGAAGGTCAGCAGGGAACGGATCCTCGAGGTGGTGCTCGAGGTGGACGGCCGGCCGGTCTCCGCGTTCGGGTGCGACGGCGTGCTCTGCGCGACGCCGACGGGATCCACCGCCTACGCGTTCTCCGCGGGTGGCCCGCTGGTGTGGCCGCAGGTCGAGGCGCTGCTGCTGGTGCCGAGCAACGCGCACGCGCTGTTCGCCCGGCCGATGGTGATCGCCCCGGACAGCGAGGTGGCCATCGAGGTCGACCCGTCGGGGCCGCCCGCGGTGCTCGACTGCGACGGACGGCGCACCGTGGCGCTGCCGCCCGGAGCGCGGGTGGAGCTCGCCCGCAGCGCCACCCCGGTGCGGATGGTCCGGCTGGACGGGCAGCCCTTCGCCGACCGGCTGGTGCGCAAGTTCGACCTGCCCGTTCGGGGATGGCGGGGCGCGCCGCAGTCCGGCAACTGAGGCGTTGTCGGTTCGGCGCCGTACGCTTCGCCCCATGTTGGCCGAGATGCGGATCCAGGGCCTCGGCGTGATCGACGACGCTACGCTCGAACTGGATCCCGGGCTCACGGTGCTCACCGGTGAGACCGGCGCGGGCAAGACCATGGTCGTCACGGGGCTGTCGTTGCTCGGGGGTGGCCGCGCGGAGTCCTCGCGCGTCGCCGAGGGTGCGCGGCGCGCCGTCGTGGAGGGTCGCTTCAGTGCCGACCCGGCGGCGATGAAGGTGGCCGACGAGGTGGGCGCCGACGCCGACGACGACGGCACGCTCATCGCGGTGCGCACCGTGGGTGCCGACGGCCGGTCCCGGGCCCATCTGGGCGGGCGCTCGGTGCCGGTCGGGGTGCTGTCGCGGCTCGCGGAGGCCACGCTGGCCGTCCACGGTCAGAACGACCAGCTGCGGCTCCTGCGCCCCGCTGAGCAGCGGGCCCTGCTCGACCGGTTCGCCGGCGACGGGGTCGGCCTGCCGTTGGAGCGCTACCGCGCCGTCCGCGCGGAGTGGCAGCGGGTGGCGGCCGAGCTCGTCGAGCGGCGCGACGGCGCACGCCGGCTCGCGCAGGAGGCCGACCTGCTGCGCCACGGCCTCACGGAGATCACGGCGGTCGATCCGCGGCCGGGTGAGGACGTGGAGCTGGTCGACCTGGCCCACCGGCTGTCCGCGGCCGACGACCTGCGCGAGGTCGCATCCAGTGCCCAGCTGGCGCTGGTGGGTCCGGAGGACGGCGACCTGGACACCCCCGGTGCGCTCGCGTTGATCGGCGACGCGCGCCACCGGCTCGCCGGCGCAGGCGACCCCGACCTCACCGCGCTGGACGCGCGGCTGGGGGAGGTGCTCGCGCTGCTCGGCGACGTCGGCACGGAGCTCACCGGCTACCTCGACCGCCTCGACGCCGACCCGGAACGGCTGTCGGAGGTGCTCACGCGGCAGGCCGAGCTCAAGGCGCTCACCCGCAAGTACGCGGCCGACATCGACGGCGTGCTCGCCTGGGCCGACGCCGCGAGGGAACGGCTGGCCGGGCTCGACACCTCCGACGAGGCCCTCGCCGCACTCGCCGCCCGCCGCGACGAGCTGGGCGTCGAGCTGGCCGAGCACGCGGCGGCCGTCACGGCGGCCCGCACCGAGGCCGCCGCCCGCCTGGCCGCCGACACCACGGCGGAGCTGGGCGGCCTGGCGATGCAGGACGCGCGGCTGCTCGTGGAGGTGTTTCCCCGCGAGGCCGGACCGGGGGCCGCCGATGCACTGCGGGTCGGCGGCGCCACCCTCGTGGCCGGCACCGACGGCGTCGACGAGGTGGAGCTGCGGCTGGTCGCCCACGCCGGTGCCACGCCGTTGCCGCTGCACAAGGGCGCATCCGGTGGTGAGCTCTCGCGCGTGATGCTGGCGCTGGAGGTGGCGCTCGCCGGGGCCGACCCCGTTCCCACGATGGTGTTCGACGAGGTCGACGCGGGTGTCGGGGGCCGCGCCGCGGTCGAGATCGGGCGCCGGCTGGCCCGCCTCGCGGCGCGCCACCAGGTGATCGTGGTGACCCACCTGCCCCAGGTCGCGGCGTACGCCGACCGGCATCTGGTGGTCGACAAGACGGCGCGCAACGGCTCCGGCCCCACCCGCAGCCGGGTGCGGACGCTGGCCGAGAGCGACCGCATCGTCGAGCTCGCGCGGATGCTGGCCGGGCTCGACGACACCGACACCGGTCGTGCCCACGCCGAGGAGCTGCTGGGAGCCGCCCGGGCCCACCGTGAGGCCGATCGGGCCCGTCCCCACGGCGCAGCCACCGACGCGGCCACGCCCCGGAACCGCAAGAAGGCGCCCAGCCGCGCCTGAAGGTCGCGCCTCACCCCACCCCGCCACCTGGGGTGGAGCCACCCGTCGGAAGGTGGACGGTCGGGGTTCCTCCCGGCGTGCCTTCCTCGTATCACCAGGCCCAGATGCCACAGTGCGTTCATGGAAGGCGGGTGCCTGGAATGAAGTTGTCCGGTCTGCTGCACCGCTCGCGGCCCGAGCTGCCGGGGCTGTCCGGCGTCGCGCGGGTCGATCGGCGAACCGACGGTCTGCTCCGTCGCATCAAGCAGGGCGAGATCGCCGTGCTCGACCAGGTCGACCTCGACCGCGCCACAGCCGACGCCCTCGTCGCGGCCGAGGTGACCGCCGTCGTCAACGCCTCCCCGTCGATCTCCGGGCGGTTCCCGAACCTCGGACCCGAGGTGCTCATCGACGCCGGCATCACGCTGGTGGACAACGTCGGGGCCGAGGCGCTGCACGCGATCAAGGACGGCAGCCGGATCCGGCTGCTCGACGGTGCCGTCTACGCCGGGGATCTGCACCTGGCCGACGGGGTCGAGCAGACCGCCGACACCGTGGCCGACGCCATGGTGGAGGCCAAGTCCGGGCTCACCCACCAGCTCGAGGCGTTCGCCGCCAACACCATCGAGTTCATGCGGCGCGAGCGCGCGATGCTGCTGGACGGTGCCGGTGTCCCCGACGTCGATGTCGACCTGGCCGACCGGCAGGTGCTCGTGGTCGCCGCAGGCTTCGACCACGCGGCGGAGCTCGCCCGGCTCAAGCACTACATCCGCGAGTACAAGCCGGTGTTGGTGGGTGTCGGCGCGGGCGCCGACGCCCTCCTCTCGGCCGGGTACCAGCCGCATCTCATCGTCGGCGACCCCGGCGAGGTGTCCAACGAGGCACTGACGTCCGGCGCCGACGTCGTGGTGCCGGCCTTCTCCGACGGCCACGCGCCGGGGCTGCACCGCGTGCAGGACCTCGGGACGGGCGCGGTCACGTTCCCGAGCTCCGCCAACCCCGAGGACCTCGCGCTGCTGATCGCCGCCCACCACGGCGCGTCGCTCGTGGTCACGGTGGGGCTGTCGGCGAGCATGGCCGAGTTCCTCGACCGTGGGCGCTCGGGAAGCATCGCGTCCACGTTCCTCACCCGCCTGCAGCTCGGCGGCACCCTCGTCGACGGTCGTGTGATCGCCACCCTCTACCGCAGCCGGATCTCCTCGGGAGCGGTGCTGCTGATGATCGCGGCGGCGGTGGTGGCCGTGGTCACCGCGCTGCTGGTGTCGGACGCGGGTGACGCGGTGCTGGTCTGGCTGTCCCAGGTCTGGGCCACGCTCGTGGGGCAGGTCAGGGGTCTGTTCCGATGATCTCGCTGCGCTACCACGCGATATCGATCACCGCGGTGTTCCTCGCGCTGGCGATCGGTGTCGTCCTGGGCGCCAGCGGCGTGTCCGACCGGTTGCTCTCGGCCGTCGCCACCAGGGCCGACGACCTCGGCGGTCAGGTGCAGACCCTCACGGCCCAACGCGACGCGCTGGCCGCCGCGCAGCGCGGCTCCGACGAGTTCGCGCGGCGCACGGGGCCGGCAGCGGTCCGGGGGCTGCTGCAGGGCCGCTCGGTCGTGCTGGTCACCGCGGGAGCCGACCAGGGCGACCGGGACGCCGTGCGTGCCCTGCTCGATCCGGCCGGTGCCACCGTGACCGGCGAGATCGCCCTGACCGACGCCGTCGGCGACCCCGCCCGCGCCGACCAGCTCCGCGAGCTCACCTCCCAGCTGCTGCCCACCGGGGCGCAGCTGCCCGCGGCGTCCGACACCGGCAGCCTGGTGGGCGGCCTGCTCGGCGGCGTCGTGCTGGCCTCGTCCGGGCAGGTCTCCCCGGAGCAGGCCGACGCGGTGCTCACCGGGCTCACGTCGGCCGGGTTCGTCTCCCCCGGGGAGCGGCCCCGGCCCGCCGACCTCGTGCTCGTGCTCACCGGCGGCGCCGTTCCCGGCGTAGACGGCGCCGACGCCGCGGCCGTCACGGCGCGCCTGGCTGCGCAGCTCGACCGGGCGGGCGGTGGGGCCGTGCTGGCCGGGCGCACCGGTTCGGCCGACGCCATGGGTGCGGTGGGGGTGGCCCGGTCCGACCCGAACGTCACCGCGTCCCTCTCCACGGTCGACGACGTGCAGACGGGCGCCGGTCAGGTATCAGCGGTGCTGGCCCTGCGCGAGCAGCTCGACGGGCGCGCCGGGCGCTACGGCACCGCGATGTCGGCGGCGGACGGGGTGGCCCCGGCCGCGTGACCGTTCGGACCAGCGATCGGCCACGCAGGGGGGCCGGACGTGAGCCGTCCGTCACCGTTTCTGCTGCGACAGCGGGCTCAATCGGGCGGGTAGTCGCACAACACGCGGGTGGGGGCGGCCGGTCCCCGTCGTCCTATGTACCCTGAAACCCCGTGCACCCACGCGCGACGCGTCATCTGTTCGTCACCGGCGGGGTCGCGTCCTCGCTGGGTAAGGGTCTGACGGCTTCGAGCCTCGGACAACTGCTCACCTCCCGCGGGCTGCGGGTGATCATGCAGAAGCTGGATCCCTATCTGAACGTGGATCCCGGCACCATGAACCCGTTCCAGCACGGCGAGGTGTTCGTCACCGAGGACGGCGCCGAGACCGACCTCGACATCGGCCACTACGAACGTTTCCTCGACCGCAACCTGCACGGCAACGCCAACGTCACCACCGGCCAGGTCTACTCGTCGGTGATCGCGAAGGAGCGCCGTGGTGAGTACCTCGGCGACACCGTGCAGGTCATCCCGCACATCACCAACGAGATCAAGGACCGCATCCTCGCGATGGGCGAACCCGACGACGACGGGACCACTCCCGACGTCGTGATCACCGAGGTCGGTGGCACGGTGGGCGACATCGAGTCGCTGCCGTTCCTGGAGGCGGTGCGCCAGGTCCGCCACGACGTCGGGCGGGACAACTGCTTCTTCCTGCACGTGTCACTGGTGCCCTACCTCGCGCCGTCGGGCGAGCTGAAGACCAAGCCGACGCAGCACTCGGTCGCGGCGCTGCGCAACATCGGTATCCAGCCCGACGCGCTCGTGCTGCGTGCCGACCGGGAGATCCCGGACGAGATGAAGCGCAAGATCAGCCTCATGTGCGACGTGGAGACCGACGGTGTCGTCGCCGCGCCGGACGCCCCGTCGATCTACGACATCCCCCGCGTGCTGCACCGCGAGGGGCTCGACGCCTACGTGGTGCGGCGGCTCTCCCTGCCCTTCCGCGACGTCGACTGGACGGTCTGGGGCGACCTGCTCGACCGCGTGCACCACCCCGACGAGACGGCGCGTATCGCGTTGGTCGGCAAGTACGTCGACCTGCCGGACGCCTACCTGTCGGTCACCGAGGCGCTGCGGGCAGGTGGGTTCGCCCACCGGGCCCGTGTCGAGATCGTGTGGGTCCAGTCCGACGAGTGCCGCACCCCCGCGGGGGCGGCGGCCGCGCTGGAGGGCATGGACGGGGTGCTGATCCCCGGCGGTTTCGGGGTGCGCGGCATCGAGGGCAAGCTCGGCGCCGTCCGGCACGCCCGCACCCGCGGCATCCCGACGCTCGGGCTGTGCCTCGGGCTGCAGTGCATGGTGATCGAGGCGGCGCGGTCGCTCGCGAACCTCGGGGACGCCAACTCCAGCGAGTTCGACGAGCGCACCCCGCACCCGGTGATCTCCACGATGGCCGATCAGCGCGACGTCGTCGCCGGCGAGCGTGACATGGGCGGCACGATGCGGCTCGGCGCCTACCCGGCCGTCCTCGGTGCCGGCACGGTCGTGTCGAAGGCGTACGGGACCCGTGAGGTGTCCGAGCGGCACCGGCACCGCTACGAGGTCAACAACGCCTACCGCAAGCGGCTGGAGGAGGCCGGGCTGGTGTTCGGGGGCACGTCGCCCGACGGCACGCTGGTGGAGTTCGTCGAGCTACCGGCGGAGAAGCACCCGTTCTTCGTCGGGACCCAGGCCCACCCGGAGCTCAAGAGCCGCCCGACCCGTCCGCACCCGTTGTTCAGCGCCTTCGTGCGGGCCGCCCTCGACTACCGGGCCGCCGACCGGCTGCCGGTGGAGTTACCGCCCCGGGAACGCGCGGCGGCGGCCGTCAACGGGGCCGCGTCATGAGCGCTCCCCGCCACGACTTCCCCGTGAAGGCCAGCACGGACATCTACGCCGGTGCGGTGATGGCCCTGCGCTCCGACGAGGTGGTGATGCCGGGCGGGAAGGTGGCCGTCCGGGAGATCCTGGAGCATCCGGGAGCCGTCGCGATCGCGGCCCTGGACGCCGACGACCGGCTGATGATGATCCACCAGTACCGCCACGCGGTGCGGCGGCGGCTGTGGGAACTGCCTGCCGGGCTGCTCGACGTCGACGGGGAGGACCCGCTCGAGACGGCGAAGCGGGAGCTCGCTGAGGAGGCCGGGCTGGTCGCCGCCGACTGGTCCACGCTGCTCGACGTGGTGCCGTCCCCCGGGTTCTCCGACGAGTCGGTGCGCATCTACCTCGCGCGCGGCATCACCGAGGTGGGCCGGCCGGACCTGGGCGACGACGAGGAGTCCGACCTCACCACGCGCTGGGTCTCGCTGTCCGTCGCGGTGCGGATGGTGCTGTCCGGCACGATCGTCAACGCGGCGACGGTGGCGGGGGTGCTCGCGGCGCACGTCCTCTCCGGAGCGCCGACGGCAGCGCGGCCTGCCGACGCGGCGTGGCCGGACAGGCCGACGCAGTTCGCCGAACGGTCGCGCCGGAAGTAGCGCCCGCCTCAGGGACGCAGCGGGCGTCCGTGGCGGTCGGTCGGCCGGCCGGCGAGGATCACGATGCCGTCGATGAACGCCCAGAGCAGGCCGATCCCGGCGAAGCTCAGCACGAGCTGGGCGACCGCGATGCCGGTGTGCCCGGTGTAGAACCGCCCGATCCCGAACGGCAGCAGCAGTTGCATCACCCCGGCCGCGACCTTGTAGCGGTCGGAGTAGGGCGCGCCGGTCGCCGGGTCGCGGCCGTAGGGCGCCGCGAGGTCGTGCGGGTGACGCGCGGCAGGGGAGAACGGCGCGGCGACGGCGGGCGGAGCCGGCAGCACGGTGGTGGGCTGCTCGTCGCCGCCGGGGAGGTCCTCGAACAGGGGCGCCAGATCGCGGGAGGTGCGGGCGGCGTACGCCGCGGTCACACGTTCCTCGAACTCGTCCTGGTCGAGCCTGCCCTGTGCGTAGTGGTCGCCGAGCGCGCGCACGGCGGCCTCCCGCTCCGCGTTGCCGATCCGGATCGGACGGGGGTCGGACGTGCTCATGGGAGCGACGGTACCGGGCGTTTCTTCCCGTTGGTCAGCTCCGGCCCCCCCGCCGCTCAGGCCGAGTGGTAGGTGTCGGCGTAGTGCCGGTAGGCCGTGGCGACCTGATCGACCACGCCGGTCTCGTCGAGCTCGCCGCGGACGTGCGCGAGCAGCGGCTTCTCCCAGATGGTGCGTCCGATGGCGAAGCCGTGGAAGCCGTCGACCCCGGCGGCCACGCGCAGCCAGCGGTCGAGCTGTGACTGGTCGGCGTCGCGTCCCAGCACCACGCACCGGACGTCGTCGCGGCCGCCCTGACGCGCGGCGGCGACGACGCGCTCGGCGTCCTCGGCCAGGTCCAGGCCCTCGATCTTCCAGATGTCCGGTGCTGCTCCGGCCCCTTGCATGTCGGTGATGACCTGTTCGGTCAGCGGGGGACGCAGCGCGCGGTCGTAGTCGTCGCCGAGGTTCTCGTGCTGCTCGGGCGTGGGCGGCACCAGCAGTTCGAGCAGCAGCCGTCGTCCGGCCCGGTGCAGCTCACCAGTCACCTGGGCGAGCGCGTCCTGCTGCTCGCGGCGGGCCCGGAGATCGAAGCCGGGGTTGTCGCGCACCAGGACCTTCACGTAGTCCGGGTCGAAGTCGGCGACGTGCTCCAGCCACTGTCCGTCGGACAGGGAGCCGTACTCCAGGGTGAACCACTCCTGCCCGGAGCGCTCGATCGGCATGGCGAGGCTCAGGCCTGCCCCGCGTGCCGCCCTGGCGACGGGCGCGCCGAATCGCTCGTCGACCAGCACCCCGGCCCCGGCCGGGGCACCGCGGTCGAGCGCGGCGCGAAGGCCCGCGAAGACCAGTTGCTTGCCGTCGGCGATCCGTGCCGCCTGCTCGTCGGTCAGGGGGTCTCGCCAGTCGTAGACGGTCCGGGCCAGCGACGCGCGGTGGTCCATGGCCAGGATCAGGAGGTCGGGTGCGACGGTGGCGGGCGTGGTCGTCGGGGCGGTGCTCATGTCGTCTCCCTCGTACGTGCGGTGGCGGGAGCGGCGCCGCGGCGCGCGGCATGAGCGAGCACAGCGGCCGCTGTCGGGTATCGACGTCCAGTGTGCCGATCCGGCGGCCGTCGAGAGGACCCCGACGCGGACTGCACGTCGTGCCGTGCACGTTCGGTGTCAACGGGTGATCGAGACTAGTATGGAAGTCCGTGACCGGAATGCGCTTCGGAATGTTCGTTCCCCAAGGATGGCGACACGACCTCGTCGGCATCGACCCTCACGAGCAGTGGCACACCATGAAGGGCCTCGCGCAGCACGCCGACGCCGGCCCGTGGGAGTCGATCTGGGTCTTCGACCACTTCCACACCGTGCCCGTCCCCACCGAGGAGGCCACCCACGAGGCCTGGACGCTCATGTCGGCGTTCGGCGCCGTCACCGAGCGGGTGCGACTCGGGCAGATGTGCACCTGCATGAGCTACCGCAACCCCGTCTACCTGGCGAAGGTGGCCGCCACCTGCGACATCGTCTCGGGTGGCCGCATCGAGATGGGCATCGGCGCCGGCTGGTACGAGCACGAGTGGCGTGCCTACGGCTACGGGTTCCCGCCCGCCCGGGAGCGCCTGCAGATGCTCGACGAGGGCGTCCAGATCATGCGTCAGGCCTGGACCGAGGGCCGTGCGACGCTCGACGGCAAGCAGTACCAGGTGAGTGACGCCATCGTCCGGCCCCTGCCGTTGCAGGACGGCGGCATCCCGCTGTGGATCGCGGGCGGCGGGGAGAAGGTGACGCTGAAGATCGCGGCGAAGTACGCCCGCTACACCAACTTCACCGGCGAGCCCGACGTCTTCACCCACAAGTCCGAACTGCTGCGGCAGCACTGCGAGACGGTCGGCACCGACTTCGACGCCATCGTCCGCTCGTCGAACTTCCGCGTGGCCATCGGCGAGACCGAGGCCGACGCCGAGAAGCGGCTGGCCGCCACCAGGGCGCGGATCGAGCCGTACATCGGCGCGGAGAAGGCCGAGGCCGTGGTGAACGAGACGCGCGGCACCACCACCTTCGGCACCCCGGCCCAGATCGTCGAGCGGCTCGGGGCGCTGCGGGAGATGGGCCTGACCTACGGGATCTTCAACTTCCCGGAGGCGGCCTACGACCGCTCGGGCATCGAGATGTTCGAGCGCGAGGTGATCCCGGCGCTGAGCTGACCGGCCCCCGACCGGCCCCCGCCCCGTTGCAGCAAAGCCACTTTCATGCAACGTCGTTGCGTGAAAGTGGCTTTGCTGCAAGGTGGGGGCGGGTCCGTGCGGCAGGATGCTCCCGTGGGTGCCCGGCCTGGTGACGTCGTGGAGGCCTTCCTGCACCACCTCATGGTGGAGCGGGGGAGTGCGGCCAACACCCTGCGCTCCTACGGCACCGACCTGCGGCGCTACCTCGAGCACCTGGCGGCCCGCGGGATCGACGACCTCGCCGCCGTGCGGGAGGACGACGTCGCCGGGTTCGTGGTGGCGCTGCGCAGCGGTCCGTCCCCGCTCGCGGCGTCCTCGGCCGCCCGTGCCCTCGCGGCCGTGCGCGGACTGCACAGGTTCGCGGTGCGGGACGGCCTGCTGGCCGAGGACGTCGCCCGTGAGGTGCGCCCGCCCGCCCTGCCGGCGCGGCTGCCCCGCGCTCTGTCCCTCGACCAGGTCGAACAGCTGCTGGCCGGGTGCATCGGGGAGGGGCCGGGACCGTTGCGTGACCGGGCCCTGCTCGAGTTGCTGTACTCCACCGGAGCGCGGATCTCGGAGGCCGTCGGGATCGACCGGGACGACCTCGACGCCGCGAACCGCACGGTGCTGCTGCGCGGCAAGGGCGGCAAGCAGCGGATAGTCCCGGTGGGGCGCCCCGCGCTCGCCGCGGTCGAGGCCTACCTGGTGCGGGCGCGTCCCGGCCTCGCCGCCCGCGGACGGGGCACCCCGGCACTGCTGGTCAACGCCCGCGGCGGGCGGCTGTCCCGGCAGAGTGCCTGGCACGTGCTGCGCGCCGCGGCGGAGGCGGCCGGGCTCTCTGCCGCCGTCTCGCCGCACACGCTGCGGCACTGCTTCGCCACGCACCTGCTCGCGGGCGGAGCGGACGTCCGAGTGGTGCAGGAGCTGCTCGGCCACGCGTCGGTGACCACCACGCAGATCTACACCAGCGTCACGGTCGACACGCTGCGCGAGGTCTACGCGACGTCGCACCCGCGGGCTCTCGGGTAGGTGCTCAGCCGCCGGCCGCCACGGCGCAGCCGGGCACGTCCTCGAGCCGGGTGTGGACCGGGATGCCGCGTTCCCGGGCGATGGCGACGCCGTACGTGATCGCGTGGCTGCTGGTGAGCTGATCACCCGTCCGGTGTGAGCGGGCGCCGCCCGAACGGCCGGCCGTCACCACGGGTAACGTGGGCCTCCGGTCGGCCAGTTGAGGTCGATCGGTCGGCCGCCGTACGGCGGGGCGCGTTGCCCGTCGTCAAGTCGGCCTCCTAGTCTGCCCGGATCGGCCCTCCGTGGGGTCGCCCGCCAGAGACCGGAGCCCGCATTGGACACACCGCGGCCCTTCGCCCCCCAACCGGAGCCGCTCGACGAGGATAGCTATGCCGACGATCACGACGGTATCGAGCCGGACGTGGCTGCCGACTCTGCGGGAAGGCCGTATGTGAAGGTCCCGGAACCGGCTCCGCTCACCGAGCACGGCCCGGCGCGGGTCATCGCGGTCGCCAACCAGAAGGGCGGCGTCGGCAAGACGACGTCGACCATCAACCTCGGTGCCGCTCTCGCCGAGTACGGCCGCAAGGTGCTGCTCGTCGACTTCGACCCGCAGGGTGCACTCTCGGTCGGCCTGGGCGTGCAGGCCCACGAGCTCGACACCACGATCTACAACCTGCTCATGGAGCGGGGCGTGGAGATCGAGGACGTGATCCTCGAGACCTCCGTCGAGGGCATGGACCTGCTGCCGAGCAACATCGACCTGTCCGCCGCCGAGGTGCAGCTCGTCACCGAGGTCGGTCGCGAGCAGGCGCTCGGCCGCGCGATCAAGCCGGTGCTGGACAAGTACGACATCATCCTCATCGACTGCCAGCCGTCACTCGGGCTGCTCACGATCAACGCGCTGGCGTGCGCCGACCAGATCCTCATCCCGCTGGCGTGCGAGTTCTTCAGCCTGCGGGGCGTGGCGCTGCTGATGGACACGATCGACAAGGTGCAGGAGCGGCTCAACCCCGACCTGAAGATCCTCGGCATCCTGGCCACGATGTTCGACCCACGCACGCTGCACACCCGCGAGGTGCGCCAGCGGGTGATCGAGGCGTTCGGTGACCTGGTGTTCGAGTCCGTGATCAACCGGACGGTGCGCTTCCCGGAGACCACGGTGGCGGGCGAGCCCATCACCTCGTGGGCCCCCACGTCCAACGGTGCCGAGGCGTACCGCCTGCTGGCCCGTGAGGTCATCGCACGGTGACGCTGCTCGATGAGACCGGGTCGTCCATCGGGGACGGTCCGCCACTGGCCGAGGGCACCCGCCCCCGGTTCCAGGTGCGCCTGCACAACTTCGAGGGCCCGTTCGACCTGCTGCTGCAGCTGATCGGGAAGCACGAGCTCGACATCACCGAGATGGCGCTGCACACCGTCACCGACGACTTCATCGCGCACCTCACCGCGCTCGGCGACGACGCCGACCTCGACGAGACCACCGAGTTCCTGGTGATCGCGGCCACCCTGCTCGACCTGAAGGCGGCCCGGCTGCTGCCCGACGCCGAGGTGGAGGACGCCGAGGACCTCGCGCTGCTCGAAGCCCGGGACCTGCTGTTCGCACGGCTCCTGCAGTACCGCGCGTACAAGCAGGTGGCGGCGCTGTTCGTGGAGCTCGAGGCCGGCGCGATGCGCCGGTTCCCCCGGTCGGTGGCGCTGGAGGAGCGCTTCGCCGTGCTGCTCCCCGAGGTGCTGCTGGGCGTCAACCCCGAGACGTTCGCCGACCTCGCGGCCTCGGTGTTCCGACCCAAGCCGCCGCCCACCGTCGGGCTCGACCACCTGCACTTCGCGAAGGTGTCGGTGGCCGAGCACGCCGCGCTGCTGCGAGAGCGGCTCGCCGAGCTGGGGGTCGCCACCTTCGCCGTGCTCACCGCCGACTGCGCCGGGCCGCTCGAGGTGGTCGCCCGCTTCCTCGCGCTGCTGGAGCTGTACCGGGAGGCGAGCGTCTATCTGGAGCAGCCGGAGCCGTTCGGCGAGCTGACGGTACGCTGGAGTCCGGCTGACCAGCCCGGACACGCATCCGGGCCCGATACCGCAGCGGCCGGCCCCGACGAGCGGGATGAGTGACGACAGGCCCGTGAGCCTCACCGATGTGACCACCACCCCCGAGCCCGACGGCGCCCCCGACCCCGACGGCGCCGCTGTCGAGCAGGTCGTGCTGAGCGACACCGAGCTCGACGCGGCGCTCGAGGCGCTGCTGCTGGTGGTCGACGCACCCACCGACGACGAGACGCTCGCGCTCGCCGTGCAGCAGCCCGTCGCGCGGGTGCGGGCTGCGCTGCAGCGCCTGTCGGTGAGCTACGCCGAAGCCGGGCGGGGCATCGACCTGCGCCACGTCGGAGCGGGATGGCGCTTCTACACCCGTGACCAGTACGCCCCCTACGTCGAACGCCTGCTGCTCGACGGACAGCGGGCCCGGCTCACCCGGGCCGCCCTCGAGACGCTGGCTGTGGTGGCCTACCGGCAGCCGGTCACGCGCGCCCGCGTGTCGGCGGTGCGCGGGGTCAACTGCGACGGCGTGCTGCGCACCCTGCTCACCCGTGGGCTGGTGCAGGAGGCCGGGGTCGACGACTCCACGCAGGGCACGTTGTTCTGCACCACCGAGCTGTTCCTCGAGCGGCTGGGGCTGTCGTCGCTGGAGGAGCTTCCCGCGCTGGCGCCGCTGCTGCCCGACGTGGACGCGATCGACGAGCTGTGACGACCAAGGCGCCCAGACATGAGCACCACCGATGAGTACGAGACATGAGCACTGAGATGAGTGGAATGACGACCGGAGCCCGGCCCGACGGCGTGCGCCTGCAGAAGGTGCTGGCCCAGGCCGGCGTCGCGTCCCGGCGTGCGGCGGAGGAGCTGATCGCCGCGGGCCGGGTGAGTGTCGACGGCAAGATCGTGCGCGAGATGGGCAGGCGGGTCGACCCGGAGACGGCCGTCGTGCACGTCGACGGCGCCCGGATCGTGCTGCGCGACGACCTCGTGCACCTCGCCCTGAACAAACCGCGCGGGATCCTCTCCACGATGTCCGACGACCGGGGCCGGCCCTGCGTCGGCGACCTCGTCGTCGAGCGGGGCATCGTCGACGAGCACTTCGACGGCGCGCCCCGCGCCCGGCTGTTCCACGTCGGGCGGCTCGACGCCGAGACCGAGGGCCTCCTGCTGCTCACCAACGACGGCGAGCTCGGCCACCGGCTGATGCACCCGTCGTTCGAGGTGGAGAAGACCTACCTCGCCGAGGTCATGGGCCAGGTGCCGCACGGCCTCGGGCGCCGGTTGCGCGACGGCGTCGACCTGGAGGACGGGCTGGTCACCGTGCACTCGTTCAAGCTGGTCGACTCCACCCCGGGCCGCTCGCTGGTCGAGCTGGTGATCCACGAGGGGCGCAAGCACGTGGTGCGCAGGCTGCTCGACGAGGTCGGCTTCCCGGTGCAGCGGCTCGTGCGCACCGCGATCGGCGACGTACGCCTCGGCGACCAGCGGCCGGGCCGGTTCCGCCCGCTCACGCAGCAAGAGGTGGGATCGCTGTACCGCTCGGTGGGGATGTAGAGGTGGCGGTTCGTGCTGTGCGCGGGGCCATCCAGGTGGACGGGGACACCCGCCAGGAGATCCTCGACGGTTCGGCCGAGCTGGTCACCGCGGTGCTCGACCGCAACGGGCTCACCGCGGACGACATCATCTCGATCGTCTTCACGGCCACGCCCGATCTCACCGCCGAGTTCCCCGCCTACGCGGCGCGGATGCTCGGCCTCACCGATGTGCCGCTGCTCTGTGCGTCGGAGATCGCGGTGCCGGGGGCTCTGCCGCGCACGCTGCGGCTGCTCGCACACGTCGAGACGGAGCGGGCGCGTGCGGAGGTGCGGCACGTCTACCTGCGTGGGGCGACGGCCCTGCGTACGGACCTGCCCCAGTAGGCGGCGGGCTCGCCGGGCCCCCGACCTGAGATCATCGGCGGCCCGCACGGCATGATGGTCGGCGATCCGCGGTCGGCGCGCGGCAGGTGGTGGGCCGCTGGCCCGGACAGGGGCGAACGGTGACAGGGCGGTTGCGCGGGGTCGTGGCGATGGACGGCCCGTCGGGCACCGGGAAGTCCACGGTGTCACGGCGGCTGGCCGGTGCCTGCGCTGCCGCCTACCTCGACACGGGCGCCATGTACCGGGCGCTCACCCTCGCGGTGCTGCGCGCGGGCCTCGACGGCGCCGACCCTGCGGCGGAACGCATCGCGCTCGGCGCTGTTCCGAACCTGCAGTCGGTGGTCGACCCGGACGCTCCGCGGATCCTGCTCTCGGGTGAGGACGTCGAGGCCGAGATCCGGGGGCCTGCGGTGACGGCGGCGGTGAGCGCGGTCTCGGCCGTGCCTGCCGTGCGTGCGGCGCTGGTGGCGCGGCAGCGCACGATCGTGGCCGACGCGGTGGTGGACGGCGGCATCGTGGTGGAGGGCCGGGACATCGGCAGCGTCGTCGTGCCGGACGCCCCGCTGAAGGTGTACCTCACGGCCTCGGAGCACGTCCGGGCCGCCCGTCGGGGCGCCCAGGACCGCAAGGCCGGACGCACCGGGGACATCGCCGTCGTGCTGGCCGATGTCCGGCGCCGCGACCGGCTCGACTCCACGCGCAGGACCTCGCCGTTGCAGGTCGCGTCCGACGCGGTCGTGCTGGACACCGACGAGCTCAGTGTCGACGACGTGCTGGCCGAGCTGCTGCGACTGGTGCGGGAGCGAGGTCTGGTGACGTGAGCGCCGATCTGCCGCCGGGCACGTGGCCGTGGCTGCACGACCTGGCCCGCTGGATCGGCACGTGGCTGCTCGGCCCGTTCTTCCGTGTGCGGGTGCACCACCGGGAGCGCATCCCGGCGTCCGGGCCGGTCGTGCTCGTCGCCAACCACAGCTCGTTGGTCGACGGACCGCTGTTGTTCGGACTACTGGGGCGCCGCGCGGTGTTCCTCACCAAGCAGGAGATGTTCGCCGGAGCGCTCGGCTGGTGGCTGCGGCGGATCGGGCAGTTGTCGGTGCTCCGCGGGGCGCCGGACCGGCGGGCGTTGACGGTGGCGGTCGACGTGCTGCGCGCCGGGGGCCTGATCGGGGTCTTCCCGGAGGGCACCCGCGGCAGCGGCGAGGTCGTCGCGGCCCAGCACGGGGCCGCGTGGCTGGCCCGCACCTCCGGTGCGGTCGTGCTTCCGGTGGTCTGCCGGGGTACCCGACGCCGCAACGGGTCGGGGAGGCGATGGCGACCGCACGTGGACGTATTGGTGGGGGAGTCGCTGACCATCCCCGCCGGTGGTGGCCGGGCCGGCCTGACCACCGCCACCGAGACCGTCCGGGCCGCACTGGCCGGGATGGTCCGAGAACTCGATGATGTTCGGAGCAGGACGTGAGTGGTACCGAGGGCCCGCAGGTGGGGCCGAGCAACGAGGCCCGGCCGAGCGACGGCGGGGACGTGGCCGCGATGGCGGCACTGGGACTCGATCCCGGTGAGTTCGTGAGCGCCGACGAGGACGACGGCTACCCGTCCGGGGCGGACGGCGATCCCGAGTCGGGTGGGCTGCTGCCCGCGCCGGTGCTCGCCGTCGTCGGGCGGCCGAACGTCGGCAAGTCCACGCTGGTCAACCGGCTGATCGGGCGCCGCGAGGCGGTGGTGCAGGACATCCCGGGGGTCACCCGCGACCGGATCGCCTACGACGCCCTGTGGAACGGCCGCCGCTTCACCCTCGTCGACACCGGCGGGTGGGAGCCCGACGCCACCGGACTGCAGGCCGCTGTCGCCGCTCAGGCGGAGATGGCCATCCAGACCGCCGACGCGGTGCTGCTGGTGGTCGACGCGAGCGTCGGTGCCACGGCCACCGACGAGGCCGTGGCCAGGGTGCTGCGCCGCTCGGACCGTCCGGTCCTGCTCGCCGCCACGAAGGTCGACGACGACCGGCTGACCTCCGACACGGCCGCCCTCTGGCGCCTCGGACTCGGCGAGCCCCACCCGGTCAGCGGCCTGCACGGGCGCGGGTCGGGCGACCTGCTCGACGCCGTGCTCGACGCGCTGCCGGAGAGCCCGCGTGACCTTCCGGGCACCGGGGTGGGCGGCCCGCGACGTGTCGCGCTCGTCGGCAAGCCCAACGTCGGCAAGTCCAGCCTGCTCAACCGCGTCTCCGGCGAGGTCCGGTCGGTCGTCCACGACGTCGCCGGCACCACCGTCGACCCCGTCGACTCGCTCGTCGATCTCGACGGCGAGGTGTGGCGGTTCGTCGACACGGCGGGCCTGCGCAAGCGCGTCCATATGGCGAGCGGCATGGAGTACTACGCGAGCCTGCGCACGCGGGCGGCGATCGAGGCCGCCGAGGTGGCGGTCGTGCTGATCGACGCGAGTGAGCCCATCGCCGAGCAGGACCAGCGCGTGATCGGCATGGCGGAGGAGGCCGGCCGGGCACTGGTTCTCGTGTTCAACAAGTGGGACCTCGTCGACGAGGACCGGCGCCTGGCGATGAAGCGGGAGCTGGAGCGGGACCTCGTGCGCGTGCAGTGGGCCGAGCGGGTCAACGTGTCCGCACTGACCGGGCGGTCGGTCGCCAAGATCGCGCCGGCGTTGCGCACCGCCCTGGCGTCGTGGGACCGGCGGATCCCCACCGGCCGGCTCAACGGCTGGCTGGCCGAGGTGATCGCGGCGACCCCGCCGCCGGTGCGCAGCGGGAAGCAGCCCAAGGTGCTGTTCGCCACCCAGGCCCAGACCCGCCCTCCGACGTTCGTGCTGTTCACCAGCGGGTTCCTGGAGGCGGGGTACCGGCGGTTCCTCGAGCGCCGGTTGCGCGAGGAGTTCGGGTTCACCGGGTCGCCGGTGCGGATCTCGGTGCGCGTGCGCGAGAAGCGGGGGCGGAAGAGCTGAGTGCGGCTCGTCTGCCCGTGCCGTCGGTTCGCTACGCATGGGCGGCGATGCCGTTCTCGTAGGCGAACACCACGGCCTGGGTGCGGTCGCGCAGGCCCAGCTTCATCAACACCCGGCCCACGTGGGTCTTGACGGTCTGTTCGCGCACCACCAGCACCGCGGCGATCTCGGCGTTGGACATGCCGCGGGCGACCAGCCGCAGCACCTCGAGCTCACGCGGGGTCAGTGCACCGACGGCCTCGGGACGCGTCGTGCCGGCGCGCCGCCGCCTGGCGAAGTCGGCGATGAGCCGTCGCGTGACCGACGGCGCGAGCAGCGCCTCGCCGCCTGCCACCACCCGGACGGCGTGGACCAGGTCGGCGGTGGGAGCGTCCTTGAGCAGGAACCCGCTGGCCCCGGCGCCGAGCGCGTCGTAGACGTACTCGTCGAGATCGAACGTGGTGAGCACGAGTACGCGCGGGCCGTGCTCGTGCGGCGGGTCACCGAGCAGTTCCGCTGTGGCCGCGATTCCGTCGAGCACCGGCATGCGGACGTCCATCACCACCACGTCCGGCGCGAGGGCACGCGCGATGTCCACGGCCTGGCGTCCGTCGGCCGCCTGCCCGATCACCTCGATGTCCGGTGCGGCCGCGAGCAGCGTGGCCAGCCCGTCACGCACCATCAGCTGGTCGTCGGCGATCACGACGGAGATGGTCATGCGGCGAACCTAGTGTCCATTCTCGGCACCGATTGGCAGCTGCGCCGACACCACGAAGCCGCCGGCGTCGGCCGGGCCGACACTGAGCCGGCCACCCAGCATCGCGACCCGCTCACGCATGCCGACCAGTCCGTGACCGCCCCCGCCGGTGGTGCTGCGGTGACCCTGCACCGGGCCGTCATCGGTGATCCGCACCGCGAGCGATGTCCGGTGGTAGCCGATGACCACCTCTGCACTGGCCCCCGGTGCGTGGTGCGCCACGTTGGTCAACGCCTCCTGCACGATGCGGTACGCGGAGACGTCAACGGCGATCGGCAACGGCACGGGGATACCGAGGACGGACGCGCTCACGTCGATTCCTGACCGTCTGGCCCGCTCGACCAGGTCGTCGAGGCCGTCGAGCCCCGGTGGGGGAAACCTTTCGGCGTCGGGCTCGGCGTCCTCATCCGCGGGTCCGTCGGCGTCGTCGACGCGCAGCAGGCCCACGATCCTGCGGGTCTCCGCCAGGGCTGCGCGCGCGGCCTGGTTGATCATCGTCAAGGGCACGCGCAGCGGCTCGGGAAGGTCCGGGACCTTGTATGCGGCTGCCTCCGCCTGGATCGCGATCATCGACATGTGGTGGCCGACCACGTCGTGCAGATCCCGGGCGATGCGGGCCCGCTCTTCGAGTACCGCCTGGCGGGCGAGGTCCTGACGTCGACGATCGGTCTCCTGTGCGAGCCGCCGCTCGACGTGCCGCCGGGTGCGGATGCTGTCGCCCAGTACGAGAGCGGCGGCCATCACCAGCGCGAGCAGCAGTGGCGCGTACAGCGGCACGGCGGTCAGCGCCGGTGCGACCGCAACGTCGACCACGATCGTCACGGCCCCGGCACACGCCGCGATCCGCCGCTCGTAGCGCAGCGCCACCAGGAAGAGCACCAGCGCGAGGAGGAACAGTCCGGGGATGGGCCACGGCCAGAGCCGTAGGACGACTCCGTCGGTCCAGAGGGCGAAGCCCACCAGCCCGAGCAGTTCGGCCACCGCCAGGATGCGCCACGCGAGCAACGGTGACCACGACAGCACCGGCAAGGCCGTGCCGACGGCCACGCCGACCACGATCGCCGGGCCGGTCGGCACCCCGGTGCCGGCCAGCTGCGCAGCGGTGACTGCGGCCGTGCCCGCGCCCAGCCCGAGGAGCGCGAGCCACACCACCACGTTGCGGCCACGCGTGTCGGTCGCCCGACCGTCCGGGCCCTCCGGTGGCATCAGCACCCACAGCAGGACGTACAGCGGGCCGTTGATGATCAGCAGCAGCGCGCGGATGAACCACACGTTCCAGCCGAGGCTCCGGGCGAGCCCGGCGCAGACGCCCCCGACCAGCCGACCCCGGCGTGGTCGTACCGGTCCGCTCGGCAACCGGAGCCGGCCGTCCGGCGGGCTGAGCCGGCCGGACCAGATCGTGGCCGCCACGGTGTCGAGCAGGCCGTGCGCCGGGTGGCGCGGCGGGGGTTCGTCGGTTCCTGCTGCCATGGCGCCGCCCACGGTAGAGCCGGGATGCCCGTGACGCGTCCTACCCCGGAGGAGATCGCACCCCGTACCTGCGGGTCACCCTGCGGCCACGTCCGTCGTACCTGCGCGGAGATCGGGACCGTCCTGCAGCGGGACGCGCGCCGGACCCCGGCGACCTGACTCTGAGCAGGTCCCGAAGTGACGGTGGTTGGAGAGTCGATGCGCAGTGCGAGATCGTTGATCGCCGCCCTGGTGGTGGCCGGACTGATGACGATGTCGGCGTGTGCCGACGACGGCAGCGCCGTCGCCGTTGCCGATCCCGGCCTCGTCTGGGGGGCGTGCCCGGGCGAGGACAACCCGCCGGGCATGCAGTGCGCCGCGATCGACGTACCGGTGAACTGGGCACAACCGGCCGGCCGCACGATCACACTGGAGTTGGCCCGGTTGCCCGGCACCGATCCGTCCCGGCGGATCGGCACGGTGTTCGCGATCCCCGGCGGCCCGGGCAGTCCGGGGATCGGGGAGCTGAAGCACGTCGCCAGTACCTTCACCGCCCTGCGCGAACGGTTCGACGTGGTGACGTTCGATCCCCGCAACGTCATCGGTGCGTTGGCGCCCGGGTGCTACCAGCCCGGCCCCGTGCAAATTCCCCCGCGCACCGCGGACGAGTACGAGGCCCAGGCCGCGCAGAACCAGGCGCTGATGCAGCAGTGCCGGGCCGGTGACCCGGAGCGGTTCGACCATCTGGACTCCGCGTCCGTGGCGCGCGACATCGACGCGGTCCGCGCCGCCATGGGCGAGCCGCAGCTCAGCCTCATCGGCAGTTCGTACGGTGGGGTGCCGGCCGTCGCCTACGCCCGGCTGTTCCCCGACCGGGTGCGCGCCGTATTCCTGGACGGTGTGCCCGACCACACCGCCGACCGCGCCGCGGCCGACCGCCTGCACTACCAGCAGGTGGAACAGCGGTTCGCCCGGTTCGCCGACTGGTGCGCGACCACTGCCGACTGCGCGCTCCACGGCGAGGACGTGCCGGCGGTGTGGCAGTCGCTGGTCGCCGCCGCCGACCGTTCGCCGATCCCGGTGCCGGGCAAGGGGCCAGAGGCGGCGCTGGCCGGGTTCGACCTGAAGTTCAACTCGATGGCCCTGGGGGACACCCCGCAGCAGTTCGCGGCGGCCATCGACCTGGCGCGCAACGGAGACGGCTCGGGTTTCGCGGTGATGCCCAAGCAGCCGATGTTTCCCGGTGGCGCCGCGGTCCACTGCCACGACGGCTGGGGATACGCCAACTACGACGACTACGCACAGGCCCAGGAGCGCGCCGTGGCCTGGTCGCCGAACTTCTCCGGCCTCACGCATTTTCTCCGGTTGGACTGCTCGGGTTGGCCCACACCACCGGTGAACCCGCCGGCCCCACTGTCGGGCGCCGAACTTCCGCCGTTACTGGGCGCGGGCTCGCCGGACGAGACGCCGACCATGGACGTGCTGGTCGCAGCCGTGCCCGGCTCGTCAGTGATCCACTACGCCGGTCCCGGCCACGTCCTGTACCAGTCCGGAAGCGGATGCGTCATCGACCATGCGGACCGGTACCTGACCGAGCTGACCGTGCCTCCGGTGGGTACCGGGTGCCCGGCGGACCTGCCGGATCGGTGACGCCGTGCGCCGATGCGGGGCGGGTTGGGGTGAAGTGGCCGAGGAAGGGCAGGCACGGATGGGTTGTCCTGTGCTCCTCCGGTTACGCTCGGCCACATGGCGGTCGACGTGGGGCGCGGACCGGGGCCCGTACGTGTGGTTCTCGCCGATGACGAGCCGCTGATGCTGGCCGGCCTGCGCACCGTCCTCGAGGCGAGTGGCGCGGTCCGGGTCGTCGGAGTGGCCGGGGACGGCGCCTCGCTGCTCGCCGCCGTCGACGCGTACCGACCGGACGTGGTGCTGGCCGACGTCCAGATGCCCGGCACCGACGGGCTCACCGCGCTGCGGATCCTGCGGTCGCGTCCCGACGCCCCGGCTGCCGCGGTGCTCACCACGTTCGACCTCGACGACTACGTGGCCGAGGCGCTGCGTATCGGGGTGCAGGGCTTCCTGCTCAAGGACACCGACCCCGATGCGCTCGTCCGGGCGGTGCGTGACCTCGCCGCGGGTGGGGCCGTGCTCGATCCGCGCATCACCGCCCGCCTGCTCCCGCATCTCGCCACGGGCTGGGCCCCGCAGCCCGCCGGCCTGACGCTGCGCGAGCAGCAGGTGCTGCGCGGCCTCGCGGCCGGCGATTCGAACGCCGCCATCGCGTCCCGGCTCGGGCTGGCCGAGGCCACGGTCAAGAAGTACGTGTCAGCGCTGCTGATCAAGCTGGGCGCGGACAACCGGGTGCAGGTCGCGCTGTTGGCGAAGAGCTGGGGGCTCGTCTGAGGAGCGGCCGGGGAAGCGTGTGACGGGGGACCGATCGGGGGGAGTCGGATGGTGAGCGGGAAGCGGCTGCGCGGCCTCGGGACGGAGCTCGCGGCCGTGCTGGTCCCGGCGGTTGCGGTCCTGTGGGCGCAGCCGCCGTTCTCGTGGTCCGTGGTCTCGGCCCTGGTGGCCTGCGGGCTGCTGCCGTTGCGTCACATCTGGCCCCCGCTCGCCGTCCTGGGCGCGCTGTGGGGTCTCGCAGGCGGCCTCGGCTGGCCCGCCACCCTGGTCGCGCTCTACACGCTCGGCAGGCGCGCCGGCCGCGCCTACGCCACGGCGCCGTGGCTGGTGCCGCCGGTCGTCGCGGCCGTCACGCCGGTACTGCTGACGCAGGCACTGCCCTGGCAGCGGATCGTGCTGACCGTGGCGTTCGTGGCGCTGTACGCCATCGCACCCACCTCGCTGGGCCTGCTCATGTCCACCCGGGAACGGCTGACGGAGAGCCTGAACGACCTCGAACATGCCCGCGAGGAGGCGCTGGCGGCCTCGCAGGAAGCCGCGCGGGCGCAGGAACGGGCCCGGATCGGCCGGGAGATCCACGACGCCGTCGGGCACCACGCCACGCTGATCGCGGTCGGAGCGGCGGCGATCGCCGCCTCCACCAAGGAGGACGAGACGCGCCACGGAGCCGAGCAGCTCCGCACACTGGCGAAGCGGGCGCTGGCGGAGATGCGCGTCGCGCTCGGACTGCTCGACGGGCGCGAGCACGCCGCCGGGCTCACCGAGATCGCGGCGCTGGTGGCCGGTTCGCGGGCCGCGGGTGTCGACGTCGAGCTGCTGCCGAGCGGGACGCCCACCGAGGTCGGTCCCGCCGTCGGGCGTGCCGTGTACCGCGTGGTGCAGGAGTCGCTCACCAACGCGGCCCGCCACTCGCCGGGCTCCGCGGTTCGCGTCGAGCTGCAGTGGCAGCCGCAGGAGCTGCAGGTACGCGTGCGCAACACGGCCCCGGCGCGCCCGGTTCGCGCGCGGCGCGACACGGTGGGCGGCGGCGGAGCCGGCCTGACCGGCCTGGCCGAACGGGTCGCGTCGGTGGGTGGGCAGCTGTCGTGGGGCCCGATGGCCGGCGGGGGGTTCGCCGTGCGGGCGATCTTCCCGCTGCGCCACGAGCCCGTGGCGCTGCCGCCCGCTGCCGAGCCGTCCCGTGCGGAGGAGACGGCGGCCCCGTAGCCGGAGTCAGCCGGGCGAGGCGCGGAGGCGTTCCAGGAGCTCCACGAGCCGGGCGGCGTCCTGGGTGCCCAGCTCGTCCGCCAGCTCGTCCCCCACGCGGGTCACGGCCGGCGCGAGCCGCTCGTACCGGGCCCGACCGTGGTCGGACAGGAACACCAGCACGCGACGGCGGTCGGTCTCGTCGGGCCGCCGGTACACCAGCGCCCGTTCCACCAGCCGGTCGACGATCTTGGTGAGGGTGGGGGCCGGCACCATCGCGTGGCTCGCGATCTCGGTCATCGGATGGCCCGCGCCGTCGCTGAGCAGGGTGAGCACCCGCCACTGGTCGAGCGTGGGGCCGTCCGGGCCGAGGGCCGCCTCCATCCGGCGGGAGGCCTGGTGAGCCACCTGGTTCAGCAGCTCCGGCAGTACGGGCGCGAGCGCGGCGGGTTGCGCCGCGGGCGCTCGGAAAGCAGTCACGTCATCCTCCTTCGGCGCGTGACGCCGGAGCCGACATCGTAAACACTGTCCTCGGCACGGGCACCGTCACCGGCAGGACGTCACAGCAGAGCAGACCGAGCAGGAATCACCTCGACACCGGACACCGTGCGGGACCGGGGGTGGGCATGGCACGCGACACGCTGGAGGTCGCCTTCGTGGTGCCGCGCAGCGGCCCCGCGGCGATCGTCGGGCCGTCCTGCGAGGCGTGCGGCCTGCTGGCCGTCGACGAGGTGAACGCAGGCGGCGGCATGCTCGGGCGGGAGGTGCGGCTGCGGGTCGTCGACGGCGGACGGGCGCCCCGCGCGGTGGCCGGGGAGATCGACGGGCTGCTCAGCGCCGGCGCGGTGGAGGCGGTCACCGGCTGGCACATCTCGGCGGTCCGCCAGCAGGTCGCGCCGATCGTGTCCGGCCGCGCCCCCTACGTCTACAGCCCCCTCTACGAGGGTGGCGAGCGGACCCCGGGCGTCTACCTGGCGGGGGAGACCCCCGACCGGCAACTGCTGCCCGCGCTGCGCTGGATGGCGGGTGAGCTGGGCGTGCGGACGTGGTGCGTGGTCGGGGACGACTACGTGTGGCCGCTCGCGTCGGCCGCGGTGGCCCGCCACTACGCACGCCGCCGCACGGACATCCGGATCCTCGACGAGGTCTTCGTGCCACTGGGCACCCTGGACTTCGCGGCCGCGGTGCACCGCGTGGAGCGCAGCGGTGCCGACGGTGTGCTGATGCTGCTGGTCGGCTCCGACGCGGTGCGGTTCAACCGGGCGTTCGCCGCCGCGGGGCTCGACAGCGCCTGCGTGCGGCTCAGCCCGCTCATGGAGGAGAACATGGTGTTCGCCACAGGCGCCGCCGCTACCCATGATCTCTACGCCGCGTCCGGCTACTTCGAGGCGCTGCCCACGTCGTCCGGACTCGACTTCTCCCGCCGCTACGCCGCCCGCTTCGGCGTGCAGGCTCCGGTGCCCGGATCGCTCGGCGAATCCTGTTACGAGGGCGTGACGTTGCTGGCGAGGATGGCCGAGAGGGCGGGCAGCCTCGGGTCCGACGAGCTCGCCGCCGCCGCCGAGACCCTCGCCTACGACAGTCCGCGGGGGAGCGTCCGAATGGCGGGCAACCACCTGCTGCAGAGCGTGTACCTGGCCAGGGCCGACGGGCTCGGCCTGGACGTCGTCGCCCAGCTCACGCCTTGACGGGTACTACTCATCAAAATAGTTTCATCTGACAGTTTCGGTTCTTCAGGAGGTGACGAGTGCCGACCTACGGATACCGGTGCCCCGCGGGGGACACCTTCGACCTCGTCCGGCCGATGGCCGAAGCCGGAGAGCCCGCCCGGTGCCCGGACTGCGGGGAACCCGCGCGCCGGGTCTTCGGCGGCCCCGCCCTGCGCAGCCTCGACCCGGCGGTGCGCCGAGCCCTCGACGCCGGCGCGCGCAGCGCCGACTCGCCCGACGTCGTGACGTCCCTACCCGGACGGTCCCGGCGCGCCACGCCGGTCACCAAAGATCCGCGCCACGCCCGCCTTCCCCGGCCCTGACGCGCCACCCGCACCGCCTGCTCCGTACCCCCTTCTGGAGGTCCCTCATGCCCGACGTCGTCTTCTCCGTCGACCAGGCCAAGTCCATGCGCGACCAGGCCGTGCCCGGACACAACCGCTGGCACCCCGACATCCCGCCGGCGGTCTCCGTGCGGCCCGGCCAGTCGATCCGGGTGGAGTGCCGCGAGTGGACCGACAACCAGATCGGCAACAACGACTCCGCCAACGACGTGCGCGACGTCGACCTGACCAGGGCGCACATGCTCTCGGGTCCCATCCACGTCGAAGGCGCCGAACCGGGTGACCTGCTCGTCGTCGACATCCTGGATCTCGGCCCCGTCCCCCAGGAGGTCGGCGAGGCCCCCGGCCAGGGCTGGGGATACACCGGGATCTTCGCCAAGGCCAACGGCGGCGGCTTCCTCACCGACACCTTCCCCGACGCTTACAAGGCGATCTGGGACTTCTCCGGGCAGAAGGCCACCTCCCGGCACATCCCCGGCGTCGAGTTCACCGGCATCACCCACCCCGGCCTCTTCGGCACCGCGCCGTCGGCCGAGCTGCTGGCCCGCTGGAACAACCGCGAGCGCGCGCTCATCGCCACCGACCCCGACCGCGTCCCGCCGCTGGCCCTGCCGCCGCTGGAGGAGTCCACCCTCGGCGGCACGGCCACCGGCGACACCCTGGCCGCCATCGCCCGCGACGGCGCCCGCACGGTCCCGGCCCGCGAGAACGGCGGCAACCACGACATCAAGAACTTCACCCGCGGCTCGCGCGTCTTCTACCCGGTGCACGTCCCCGGCGCGCTGTTCTCCGGCGGCGACCTGCACTTCAGCCAGGGCGACGGCGAGATCACGTTCTGCGGCGCGATCGAGATGGGCGGCTTCATCGACTTCCACGTCGACCTGATCAAGGGCGGTATGGAGACCTACGGCGTGACGACCAACCCGATCCTCATGCCGGGCAACGTCGAGCCGCGCTACTCGGAGTTCGTGACGTTCATCGGGATCGGCGTCGACCACACGACCGACACCCAGCTCTACAACGACGCCACCGTCGCCTACCGCAACGCGTGCCTCAACGCCGTCGAGTACCTGAAGAAGTTCGGCTACTCCGGCGAGCAGGCCTACCTGCTGCTCGGGGCCGCACCCATCGAGGGCCGCGTGAGCGGGGTGGTGGACATCCCGAACGCCTGCTGCTCGCTCTACCTGCCCACGGCGATCTTCGACTTCGACATCCGGCCGTCCGCCTCCGGTCCCGTCACGACGGACCGGGGGAGCTGCGCGGTGTCGTCATGACCGGCCGGGAGGCGCCGTACGACGTCCACGAGATCCCGGACTTCACCCTCGAGTGCGGCGCGACGCTGCGCCCGGCCAAGGTGGCCTACCAGACGTACGGCACGCTGAACGCGGCGAAGGACAACGCGATCGTCTACCCGACCTGGTACTCGGGGCGGCACTGGGACAACGAGTGGCTGATCGGCGAGGGCATGGCGCTCGACCCGGACCGCTGGTTCATCATCGTGCCGAACATGCTGGGCAACGGCCTGAGCTCGTCGGCGTCGAACACGCCGGCGCCGTGGGACCGGAGCCGCTTCCCGCCGATCACGGTGCGCGACAACGTGACGTCGCAGCACCGCCTCGTCACCGAGGTGTTCGGGATCGAGACGCTCCCGCTCGTGCTCGGCTGGTCGATGGGCGCGGGGCAGAGCTACCAGTGGGCGGTGAGCTACCCGGACATGGTGCAGCGGATCCTGCCGTTCTGCGGCTCGCCCCGGACGGCCCCGCACAACCAGGTGTTCCTCGACTCGCTGGCCCACGCCCTCCGCGCCGACGCCGCGTTCGCCGAGGGCCTGTACGCGCCGGACGCCCTGCCCGCCCGTGGCCTGCGGGCGTTCGCCCGGGTCTACGCCGGCTGGGGCTTCTCGCAGGCCTTCTACTACGACGAGGTCTGGCGCGAGCTCGGGCACACCTCCCTCGAGGACTTCATCGTCGACTTCTGGGAGGGCATCTTCGTCGTCGACAAGGATCCCAACGACCTGCTGACGATGCTCGACACCTGGTGGCACGGCGACGTCGGCACCACCCCGGGCTTCTCCTCCACCGAGGAGGCGCTGGCCTCCATCCGGGCCCGCGCGCTCGTCATGCCGGCCGAGAAGGACCTCTACTTCCCGCCCGAGGACGAGAAGTGGGCCGTCTCGCAGATGCCGAACGCGGAGCTGCGCGTGATCCCCGGCGTGTGGGGCCACTTCGCCGGTGGTGGCGTCAATCCGGTCGACACGGCCTTCATCGACCAAGGAGTGTCGGAGTTGCTGGGCCGGCCCTCGGGCATCTGAGCTACCCATCGGTACCCACCAAGGTCGCCCCCGCTGGGCGACCGAGGGCGGTAGTGCGCCGGGCCCGTGCGGCACAGACTGGCCGGGTCGTGATCCCCGGCGCACCGGGGTGACCGACGGGAAAGTGCGGACTACCGGGCCAGTTGGGGGGAGCCACGACCGGCCGGTGGGGGCCGATCGGCCATGCGGTAGGCTGATCTCGCTCCTTCGGGGGCGGCCGGGACGTGGCGCAGCTTGGTAGCGCACTTGACTGGGGGTCAAGGGGTCGCAGGTTCAAATCCTGTCGTCCCGACGGCATGATGGGCGGTTCCCTTTCGTCGGGGGAGCCGCCCATCAGCATTTCTACCTGCGAAAATGCTGTGTAGGTGGGGTCGCTGCCGGCTTTGGACTGAAGCCGGGCGCGGCTGGCTTTCGATCATGGTTTCTTGCTGAGTGACTATGTGAGTGACTGTCGGGCTCGTTGTGGGGGAACAGGTCGTCCATCGCGGTGGTGCCCTCGTCGAGCACGGCCTGCAGCTGATGGCGGTAGACCCGCTCGGTGACCGCGGTGCCGCTGTGCCCGACCAGGCGGGAGATGTCCTCGATCCGGACTCCTGACGCCGAGAGCAGGGACACGAAACTGTGGCGGAGTTCGCGGGGTGTCCAGGCTGTGGGGTCAAGGCTGGTGGTGGCGATCACGCGGCGGAACGACCGACGCACGTTGTGGGCGTCGAGTGGGGTGGCGTTGGCGGTGGCGAACACCAGTGCGTCGGGTGGTGGTGGCTCTGGCAAGCGGTCGCGGTGGCGGCGCAGGGCATCCACGCAGCGTTGCGGCATCGCGAGTCGCCGGCGTGATGTGACGGTCTTGGTGTCGCCGCCGGCGCGGACGGAGCGGTAGACCGCCACTGAGGGGGGTATCGGCGGGCTGGCGTCCGGACGCCCCTCGAGGTCGACCTCGCGCCAGTGCAGCGCGCGCAGTTCTTCGGTTCGGGCGCCGGTCAGCAGCGACATCACGATGTACGCGTGGAGGGGCGAATCCTCCGCTGCGGCCAGGACAGCTTCGGCTTGCTCGAAGGTCAGCGACTTCGACGGCCGCCCCTGGATCCCGGTTGGTACATCGCACAGGGACACCACGTTCCGCTTCACCTTGTCGCGTGCCATCGCGTGTCGCATCGTGCGGTTGAGCAGCGAGTGCATGAGCCGGAGCGTGCGCGTGCTGACCCTGCGAGATTCCGCGCTCAACCAACGGTCGACATCGTCCGCCGAGAGGTCGCGGAGCCGGCGTGCCCCGAGCGGCGCAATGATGTGCGTCTCGGCGATGGTGTGGTAATTCGCGGTCGTGCTCTCCGATCGGCCCACAAGTCCGAACGCGAGCCAGTCCCGCACGGCGGCGGCGACGGTGTAGTTCTGAGCTCCCGTGACGGAGAGGCCGTCCTCCTGCTCGCGGAGGATGGTGCGGAGCTTGTTCTTGGCATCCGTCTTGGTGTGGCCACTGGCCTTACGTGTGATTCGCTTGCCGCGGGAGTCGAACCCGAGGCTGGCTGTTGCGATCCATCGCTGCCGTTGCTCATCCCAGTGCAGCCCGCCCTCGCCCCGGCCTCGACGAGATGTCATGACGCCGCGCCGAAGCCATTGGCATCGGCCTCTCGTTCGAGAAGCGCAACGTATTCGGTGATCGCGGAGGCCGGGATCAGGCGCGTCCGTCCTTCGCGCACCGATCGAAGTCGCCCGCTCCGGAGGAGCTCGTATATTACGCTGCGGCCCAGCGACAGCAGGTCCATTGCCTCGCTGACTCGGTAAAGTTCCTTCTGACTCATTTCCGCGCCTTCGGCGGTGCTCAAACGGCGCTCGTTTGCCTTCATCGATTTCTCCAGCAGGTACGATGGACGGAGCAGGGAAAGTCGCCCATTAGCCTGCCGACGCGAGTGCTCGCCACGTGGTCTGTTCGTGGCTATCTGGTGGTGGCTCGCAGCCTTCACGAGGCCGAAGCATGGTCGCTGTGACCACGCATCGGTACTAGCGTTGATCAACTGTGGATAACTGTCGTCAAACCACCTGGGAGGGCGCTGGCATCGAAGGTGCCGTGGCGAGCCCGCATCTCGGCGCGCGGATCAGAAGGAACTGCAGACGTAGAGCAACCGGTTAGCCACCGCCGTGACCACAGCCGGTCCGGCAGCTCGAACCCACTGTGACCTGCTTACTGTCCCTGAATGGGCGAAGGGGTGGCATAGCGGGTGTCGAGTACCCGATGCGCCCGATGATCGCGGTGCCGGCACTGCGGCTCCCGACGAGCCACCCTGTCGGTTGGCCCGTGGAACCGAAATGGACGGTTTCCTTAACTGAACTCCACGATCGGGTGAGCCTGGTCGTGTGCCGCCTTCGATGCATCGCTCCTGGTTCGCCGGGCTCACGCCCGGTCCGTGACCGACCCTCACGGCTCCAAGACGATTACGCTGGGCCAGCGTTCAACGGGACGCTGGCGGGCAAGTCGCGCTCGCGGGACTGCGCCGGTGACCCGCGTGGGGTTTCGACGCCAGACACCTTCAAGCAGGTCGGCGACGCCGTGCGGGGCGCAGACGTCGATGCCGTCCGATGTACTTCGGACTGCAACAGCGGTGGCGGTCTCCGGTTAGGTCGCAACGGCATCGTGGACGGTGGTGAGCGGCTCCACGGGCGGGCCCCCGAAGTACTGGTGGTGCCAGGTGTGAACTGCGGCCTGATTGGTGGCTTCCCAGCAAGATCCTGGGCCAAGGTGCGCAGCCTTTGTTCTGCCGTCTCATCACGTCGCCGACCCAGGTCGGAGCGGTCGTGGAACGCGACGTCGATGTCGCGGACGACGCTGGGGTCAAAACCGCCGTTGAGTTGGCCCCAAATGATGTCGCGGAGAACTCCAGCGCCGGCCCAAGCGTCGGGCAATCCGCTGCGTTCGATTACGTGCAGAACACGCATCACCCATGGCTCCTGCCGGAGCCGCCGGATCAGCTCGTCGGCCAGGGCAGGATCGACGCCGGGGCATGCGTGCAGTGCAGTGTGAGATCACCTACGCGAGGTCGGGCTGTGTCATCAGCGGCGACGTCACGTGCCGTTCCAGGCTGGGGCCGGTCAGGGGCACGGTGCTCCACGTCGCCACCGCTGTCTGCGCCTCGGCGTCGACCACCAGCCGCACCCGGTGCGGGGTGGTGATGACGTAGAGCTCGGCGACGAACGTGCTGCCCTGCCAGGCGCCGGCCGCGACGACGGGGCGCCCGAGCGGCGAGCTCTCCCGCCATCGGCCGTGGCCTGCCTCGATGTCGAGGCACGACCCGAGTCGCAGGAGCCAGCCACCATCGACGGGATCGACGACCACCCTGGTCCCGTCGGGCAGTGCCGAACCCTCGGCGGAGGCGTCGAGTCTCGCCGTGACCGAACGGCCCGGCTCGGCCGAACCCGACACGGGCGCGAAGGACAGCCGGCGCAGCCGCTCGGCGAGGAGCTCGTCGTCCCGGGTGCCGTCCCCCCCGGCGTCACCCGCCCCGTTCACGCCGGGTAGCAGGCACTCCCAGATGGCGTCGTGCACGACCTGTGCCGGCGAGTCCTCGTTCGGGTGGCCGCTGGTCACGGCGACCACGAGATCGTGCGACGGGACGACCACGCATTGCTGGCCGAAGGACCCGTTTCCGTGGTAGCCGTGCCGCGACATCCAGAACTGGTACCCGTAACCGCACAGGAAGTCGGGGTTTCCGGCTCCGTCCGCGGGAGGCAGCGTCTCGACGTGCCGCCTGGTCGCGAGCTCCACCCATTCGCGCGGAACGAGCTGCCGCTCGCCCCAACGGCCGCCGCGCAGCAGCAGCTCGCCAAACGCGGCGACGGCCTCGGTCGTGAGGTGCAGCCCGTGGAACCCGAAGGCGGCACCGCTGGCCACCCGGTCCCACTCGGCGTGGTCGACACCCATCGGCGTGAAGAGACGCTCGTCGAGGAACTCCGGCAGGCCGCGGCCCGTGACCCGTTCCACCATCCGGGCCAGGACGAAGGTGGTCGAGTTGTCGTAGGTGTGCCGTGTTCCCTCGGCCTCGGGAAACGGTACGCGCAGGAAGCCCTTGACGAGGTCGCCCGGTTCCAGTTGCCAGGCCCCGTCGAGGCTGTCCGCGTCGTGTCCGGCCGTCATGGACAGCAGGTGGTGGACGGTGATGCGGCGTCCCTGCTCGGAGATGTCAGCCGGAACGTGGTCGGGCAGTACGTCCACCATCCGGTCGTCCAGCGAGAGCAGCCCGTCGGCGATCGCCAGCCCGACGGCGACCGAGGTGAACGATTTGGTCAGCGAGTAGAGCAGGTGTGGGCGTTCGGCCGAGTACGGCGCCCACCAGCCTTCGGCGAGGACGTGACCGTGGCGTACCACCATGATGGAGTGGCATTCGATGGATTGCGCTTCGAGCCGGTCCAGCAGCGCGGCGACCGCGCGGGACGACACCCCCACGGCGGCCGGTGTCGTCCGCGGCAACAGGGCACGCTGAGAAGGCATCCCCGGCATCCCGGAAACGATCGCGCAGCCCGGCAGCTCGTCGCTCGTCATGCGCGCGATCATGTCGATCACACTGTCCAATCGCCAGGCAGCTCGGCGACGAACGGCAGCGGCCCCGCCGGAGACGGCAACTCGGCAGGCGCGAACGGTTTGTGATCGTCGGCGCTGATCACCCGGTCAGTTGCCGGCTCTGCATCCTCAACTGACCTCCGCCGCGGAGGGTGTGCGTCCGGCTTCGGCTTCTGCGCGTCGGCGGCGGAGGTGGGTGAGGCTTTCCTCGAGGGCGGCGAACTCGCCGAGCTAGACGTTGTCGCGGGCCTCGGCGAGTCGGGCTTCGGCGTTGGTCGTCATCTCCTCGATGCGTCCGAGTTGGGCGGAGTCGACGCGGAGGAAGCGGCAGCGGGTGCAGGCGTGTTCGTGGACGCAGGGGGTGCCGTAGGGACGGTGGCAGTCGCCGAGGGCGACCTTGCGGAGCAGGAAGTGCTGTTCGAACTCGGCCCACTCGTCGCCGGTGGCGGTGCGCTGCTCGGCGCTGTGGCGCAGTGCGCGGCGGCGTTCGACGAGCGCTTCGTGGGCGGCGATGAGGTGTTCGGGGAACACGGTGGTGTAGCCGCGGGTGGTGTCGAGGCTGAGGTGGCCGAGCAGCGAGGCGGCGATGTGCAGCGGGAGGCCGGCGCCGACGAGCTCGGTGGTGAACAGGCGACGGAAGTCGTGCGGGGTGAACCGGACCGGTTCGCCGTTGTCGGTGAGGCCGGCCCAGTCGGCGGTGACACCGAGCAGGGTGCGGACGGCGAACATGGAGATGACCTCGTGGCGGGTGCCGCGGCGGCGGGCGAACAGGTGCGGCAGCGGCTGGCCGTGGGTCTTCTCGTGGGGGTCGTAGCGGACCGAGAGCGGGACGTGCGCGGTGCCGTTCTTGGCGCGCCGTTGGACGGCGAGCAGGACGGTGACCAGCAAGGGACTCATGGGGATGAGCCGTTCGGCGTCGGTCTTGAACGGAACGATGTGCAGCAGTGGGACCAGCGTGTTTGTCGATGCCGGGGTGTAGTGGCGCAGCGAGAGCTGGGTGAGTTCGAGGAGTTCCTCGATCCGGATGCCGGTGTGGCGCAGGGTCTCGACGAGGCCCCAGGCCCAGAACGCGTCCTGTTCGAGCATGGTGATGTTCGCGCGGCCGCCGTGGAGTGGGACGGCGCGGGCTCCGGGCTCGGTGTGGAGGACTTCGGCCCAGAGCTGGGAGGCCTTCTGAACCTCGTAGTGGCTGCGGGGGTGCGGCCGGGAGCGGGCGAAGGTGACGCCGTCGACGACGAATTGCTCGCCTTCCGGGGTGGCTTGGGCAGATTCCAGCAGGCGCTTGCCCCAGTCGCGGCGGGCCTCGCCAGCGGCGACGAACGCGGGAAGCAGCGGGGTGAGCACGCGGGTCCGGGCCTGCATCCGTGCCTTGCGCCGGCGCTGGTCGGTCGCGGCGGCCCGGGACTCAGTTCTCGGGATCGGACATGGCGCGACCCAGATGCCCCAGCGGACGGGGTCGTGGTGGGACCACTCGGCGAGGTCGCGGTAGAGACCTCGGATCGCGAGCAGGGTGGAATGCAGCTCCCCGCGTGGCCGCCCGTCGGTGGTGACGGCGAACCGCTCCCTCCAGCGCGTGGCGGTCTGAGGGGCGATGCGTAGGTCGGTCTGGTCGGGGTTGATCTGCAGGATCCCCCACCAGAACAGGCGGACCAGCCGGTAGGCCAGCCCCTGCAGGGAGCCGTAGTCCATGCCCGGTTTGAGCTCGCCGAGGTAGTCCACCAGCAGATCCCGGACCCCGCTCGGCGGGATGGGGTGAGGTGTTCGGTGTCGGGAAAGGCCACCCGCCAGCGCAGGCCCGTCTCCCGCGACTCGACCCGTCCGACTTGGCCGGCGACCACCATCCGGCCAGCGTTGCGGTGCCGCGGGTTGCCCAGCGCCAGACGCGCCGGTTCTCGCCCGATACTCCCTGGATGGGTGGCGCGGGCACGCTACTGCGAGGATCGAGTTGCGCATCAGGCCGTCGATCTGCCGTTCTGGCGGCGAGTCGCCGGATCAACGGTGGGGTTCAGCGGCTCCTGCCTTCGCAACGTCGCACCCCAGCCCGACCAGCTCCCTCTGATCAGATCAGCTCAGTGAGCGGCGGCACCGCAGGCCCAGTCGCGGGCCCAATCGCGGGCGTATGCCGCGGATCTACTCATGGAATCGGGTGAGACGCTCTCTCAGGACCCGGTCGAGCGCCGCCCGTCCCGCCGGACCCCACGCCGGCTTGCCGCCGGGCAGGCCGCGGTCCCCGTTCTGACCCATCAGCATCAGGAGAGGCTCTTCAGCGCGGCCAGCCCGCGGGCGCGCCGGACCGTCGCCTCATCAGCCTCCGCGTACGCGGCGAAGAAGCGTGCGGCCGCGCCCGCCGGCAGCAACACCCAGGCGGCCGCCAGGTCCAACGCCGGGTCGCCGGCGAACAGGTCGCCGAAGTCGACAACGCCCGCCAACGTCCCGTCCGCGACGACAACGTTCGCGGGATGCAGGTCGCCGTGCACCCACACCGGCGGACCCTCCCACGCGGGGGCCGCGACGGCGTCGTCCCAGACGGCCCGGACGTCGGCAGCGTTGGAGCCGATCGCGTCAGCGCCAACGGAGTCGAAGAAGTGGTTGAAGCCGTTCGTGGAGTCCTTGGGATGCGCGCCGCGGCCATCCCTAGCAACCGGTGCATCGGCGGGCGGTGCCACATGCGGCGCCCGGAGGAACGCCGCCAAGGTGTCGGCCGCGTCCTCGCCGCGGGTGATCGACCCCTGGTCCAGAGGCAGGCCGGCCACCCACGTCATGACCGTCCACATCTTGGGGAAACGCTCGGAGGGCGCACCACTCCGCACCGGGACAGGGATCGGCAGCGGCAGGCGCGGGGCGAGCAACGGCAACCACCGGCGCTCGTTGAGCTGGTGATCGGGGTCGATGTCCATGCGCTGGATCCGCACGGCCAACTCGTCCCCGAGGCGCCACATCTGGTTGCCCCAGCCGCCCTCCACCTCGCGGAGGGGCAGCTCGGCCAGGTCCGGATGCTGGTCCCGCAACAGGTCACGGACAAGACCCGCGGTGATCTCGCTCTCGATCCCGATCATGCCGTCCAACGAGGCCACCCACCCGGCAACACCAACCACGCGGCGACCATCACCGCCGAACCGGACTCAGCCTAAGGTCGGAGTTCAGTCAACTATTCGCTTATTCGCTGCCTCGCCTACCGCGGCATGGATCGGGTCGCGCTGCAGTCGCGTCAGCAGCGCCCGCTGGGTCGGTACTTTCCCGAGATCGTCTGTGCCGTCAGCGAGTTGGACGTCGATGTGGTGCTGGATGGTGAGCTGGTTCTCTGGCACGAGGGCCGGATGGACTTCGCCGCGCTGCAAGGGCGGCTGCACCCTGCCGATTCGCGAGCTCGGGAACTGTCCCTCGCCATGCCGGCGTCCTATGTGGTGTTCGACGTCCTCGCCCTCGACGGCAAGGCAATCGTTACCGGCCCTACAGCGTGCGCCGGGCACTGCTCGAGGAGCTCCTCACCCGCCGGCTCCCGCATGGCCTGGTCCTCATGCCGATGTCGACCGAGCCAGCCGTCGCGCGGGCGTGGCTGCTCAACCACTCCGACGCCGGCATCGAGGGCGTCGTGGCGAAACGGCTCGACCACGTCTACCGGCCGGGCGGCAGGATGTGGCGGAAGGTCCGTACCCGTTTCACCGCGGAAGCCGTTGTCGGCGGTGTGTTGGGCACGCTGGTACAGCCTGAGGCGCTCATCGTCGGTCGGACTGATTATCGTGGCCGGCTGCGGGTTGCCGGCCGGACCAGCCCGTTGCCCCGCGCTGCCCGCGACGACATCGCCGCGGTTCTGACCGCCCCCGGTACCGAGCATCCGTGGCCCCCGGCCATTGCCTCCAGCCGGTTCGGGCAGCGCCCCAGCGAACCGGTGACCTACGTTCAGGTCGCACCGACGACCGTCGTGGAGCTCGATGTCGACACGGCGTTCGAGGATCATCGGTGGCGCCACCCGCCCAGGTTCATCCGCGTCCGGCGGGACCTGTGGCCGAGCGACGTGTCCATCGCTCCACCTGTGTCCCGATCCTCGTCTGCGTAGCGCTGAGTACCTCGCGCGGTGCTGCGGCTGATTCGGCAGCGGCTGCGTCCCGTGGTGTCAGGTCGGTGGTCCTTGCGGGTGGGCCGACGCAGTGTGGCAGCGCCGCCCGATCTAGTGGCCGATGAACCCTGGCCGGCCTGCGCCGGGTGAACCCGCAGCTTGGCCCGACCAGTCGGATCTGCGTTGTCGAGTGCTGGTCCACGCCGGGCAGGCCAGCCCGGAACCCCCGGCCGACCGGGCGGGCGCTGCCTGCCGGGTGCGTCCCACACCGGGACCAACCGCCGCCGCCCCGCAGGGCACGCGGCCACTACGAAGGAGCCTGTCCATGACCGACGATCACCAGTACGACGAAAACGAGGCGACCGCCGACGTCAGGGCCGAGCACGACGGCGGCGCGGCGGTCCCTGGCGCTCCGCTCGGGGAGCTGCTGCAGGTCGATCCACGTCAGCTGATCATCGGCGCGAACGTCCGCGGCACTGTGGTCCTTGACCGGGAGTTCGTGCGGTCGATCCGTGACCGGGGTGTCCGAGAGCCGATCCAGGTCCGCCGCCGCGCCGATGGGGCTTTGGTGGTGCGGAAGGGGAAGCGTCGCACCTTGGGTGCGATCGAGGCCGGCCAGGCGCTGGTGCGGGTCCTGGTCGACCCGGAGGTTGATCCGGCTGAGGAGGACGGCGCTGGGCAGATCGAGCGGATCGAACATCCCGCTTCGGGGCAGTGTGGGCATGCTCGGCGCGCACCACGCTGCGCGTGGGCTGCTCGTCGAGATCTGCCGCCACACCGGCGCGGAGCCGTTGGGCCTGCATTATCACGAGGTCGCACATCGCCGTGGATGGCTCACCGTGGTGACCGCGCTCGCCGGGAGCAACGGCAGTTTCCTGCTCGTGACGACCCGCAGCTTCAGCGACTGGCGCCGGACCGGTGATGACGGCTGGCGTATCTGCATCAACGGGCAGGACCAGGACTTGAGACCACCCGCGCGTCCGCGGGGCGCACCTAGGATCGATGTTCCCGGTGAAGACACCGCGGGACCACCCCCGCGTCCGCGGGGCGCACCGGGAAGTACAGCTACGACACCCCCGGAGCCGGGGACCACCCCCGCGTCCGCGGGGCGCACCTGACGGGGACGCTGCTCTCGTCCTGGGGCCGAGGACCACCCCCGCGTCCGCGGGGCGCACCCGCCGGTGACCATGCCGTGCTGGGGGCCGGTGGGACCACCCCCGCGTCCGCGGGGCACACCGCCTGACCCCGCTCGTGATTCTTGTCCGCACGGGACCACCCCCGCGTCCGCGGGGCGCACTCGCCGCTGGTGCCGCCGCGATCTTTGGGACTTGGACCACCCCCGCGTCCGCGGGGCGCACGCACTACCGAGGACGTGATGAGCGAGCGACTGGGGACCACCCCCGCGTCCGCGGGGCGCACAGGGTCCCGCTGGCCGAGAGCGCCACGGAGGCGGGACCACCCCCGCGTCCTCGGGGCGCACGACGACCCGGACGCAGCCATGGTCATCGCCCCGGGACCACCCCGCGTCCGCGGGGCGCACTCATCGACTACCGGGACCGTATCGCCGCCTCCGGGACCACCCCCGCGTCCGCGGGGCGCACATCTGCAGGATCGACACGAGCGCCGGCCCGAGGGGACCACCCCCGCGTCCGCGGGGCGCACATCACCGACAGAGCCGCCCACACCGACGAGGTGGGGCCACCCCCGCGTCCGCGGGGCGCACACTTGTTGAGCTGCTGGTTCTCGCGAGCGTTGAGCGAATTTAGATCGACTTACCGCCCCTCGGAACCGCTGTCGGCGGTTTGCGCTGCTCCAGCCCTGGGTTGGCCCGGATGTTCTGCCGGGGCGGAGGTTGTTGCTGTTGGGTCGGAGCACGAAGGGCGAGGCTTCGACCTCGACGGATGTCCACCCGTGGTGGTGGATCTTGGAATAGAGGCCTTTTCGGTGTCGGCCGCGTAGACGATGATCACTCGTCTGCTTTGGCTATTCCACGGTGTGGATCCAGAGCAGCCGCCGGCGCAGGCTGACGCTTTGCCGAGGAAGACTCCCGTGGAGACCTCCAGTAAACAGGGGTGAGAGCGGCGTCATGACCCGACGGGGCGGCGTGACGCCTTCCTCGGCGACTGCGGCCCCAGCGACCAGTGCCACGTCGATTGACTCTACCGACCTTACCGCCGCCGTGCGAGACGGTGAAATGATTTGGTGCCACGTGCCCCGACCCGCTCGGCAATAATCGGGCAAAGTGCCAGCAACGCACGCTCGAACCTTTCCGCCCCGATCTCTCCTGGTAGCGTCGCGAGAGCATGCGGGTTCAACGGTATAGGAGCGGGTCGACGTAGCCCGGGCTCCCCGTTCAGTCAGGCGTCAATTCGTCTGAAGAGGAGAGGTGTCGTGGAACTGACCCAGGCCCTTCATCGCGCGGTGCAGCAGATTCCGAACAGACCCGCCACCATCCTCGGCGAGCGCACCCGGACGTGGGCCGAGTCGGCCGATCGAGTAGCGCGCCTGGCCGGTCTCCTGCGGGGGCTTGGCGTTCAGCCCGAGGACCGCGTGGCCATCCTCTCCGCCAATTCGGACATTTACCACGAGTTCATGCTCGCCGCCTGCTGGGCGGGCGCCGCCTTTGTTCCCGTGAACACCCGATGGGCCGTCTCCGAGATTGCGTTCTCCCTCGAGGACTCCGGCACCGGCGTTCTGTTGGTCGACGAGACGTTCGCGCCGCTCGTGAGTGACATCCGTGAGTTGGCCCCGGTCGTGAGCGAGGTCATCGTCGACGGGACCGGGCCGGCGCCGTCGGGTATGCACCACTTGGACGGCCTCGTCGCTAGGGCGTGTCCTCAAAGCGGGTCTGGCTGATCTGGTTTGATCTTGCGCTTGTGGTGCGCAGGCATGAACTCACCGACGAGCAGTGGCGGGAGATCGAGTCGTTGCTGCCGCCCTCGGGTGTGGCGGGCCGTCCGCGGGTGGATGACCGGCGGGTGATCAACGGGATGTTGTACAAGGCCAAGACCGGGGTGGCGTGGCGGGAT
>NZ_JAAXKY010000049.1 GCF_012911925.1 Pseudonocardia xinjiangensis
GTTCCCCGGCCTCGTACCTGGCGAGCATGGCCGTGGCGGGGCTCTCCCGGCGCGCCCAGCGCTGCCGCAACCGCTCCAGGCGAGCCAGGTCGTCGGCGCGGCCGGTGAGGGCGGCCCCCGCGGCGTCGAGGAGGGCACCGGCGCCGGCGTGCACCTCGTCGTCGCCGAGCCCGGCGACCGCGACGTGCTGGTGCAGCGCGGCGTCCGGGGTGGTGCGCCGTCCGGGCAGCGTCTCGTCCAGGACGAGGCCGGTGAGCAGGCTGAGCAGCTCCCCGTAGAGGCCAGGGTCGGGGCAGGCGTCGAAGGCCTTGAACTCGATCCGCCCGACCTCGGCCGGGATCCGGGCCACCTGCGTGAGCGAGGGGTCGGCCTCCACCTGCTCGTCGTCCTCCCCCAGGAACACCAGCACCGCCGGACGCAGCCCGGTACGGATGGCGGTGCGGGCCGACAGGCCGCCCCACGGCGCCCCGTCGCGGAACGGCGAGGAGAACGACAGCGGCACCAGCCAGGGGCTGTAGTGGGTGAGCTTGCGCCCGAGGTCGACGACGGCGGCGGGGTCGAGGTCGGCGCAGGAGAGGTTCAGGTCGGGCCCGTAGGTCGACATGTGCAGGTGGGCGGTGCGTTCCTCCGGCGAGTCGAGGCGGTGGCGCCGCTCCCACTCGTTGAGCGGGGGCTCGATGACGTACTCGGAGCGCAGCGGGTTGAAGCCGATCACGGTGCTGCGCAGCTGCGACGCGGCGAGGGCACCGTCGAGCGTGGCGACGTCCGCCCTGATGGCGTCGACGGCGCCGTCCACGGAGTCGTGGATGCGGGTGCGGATCTCGATGCCCTTGGGGTCGCAGCGCACCAGCCGGCCGTCGGTGTCGAACCGCTCGTAGCCCTCGACGTACCAGCGCTTGCGCTTGATCCCCTGGTCGCCGATGCGCAGATCGGGGTAGTCGTCCGGGTCCTCGGGGAGCGCGTCGATGACGACCTGCAGTTCGTCGAACGCGGTGTCGGTGTAGTCGGCGAAGCTGCCGTCGGTGTGAAGCAGCGCACATTCGTGCTCGATGCCGTAGCGGAAAACCCTGGTCGTCGGGCCTGTGGTGGGCTGCACCAATCGTCCTCCCTCGGATCTTTCGGATCCACATCTGGTGAAGATGAGGCTAGCCTTATCTGGAGGACGAGGAGCGGAGGTGGCGGTGAGCGGTGCGGACCCGCTGGCGGTGCTGCGTGATCGACGTTCGCGAGCTGCTCTGGCCGCGCCCGCCCCGCCACGCAGCGAGCTACAGGAGATCCTCACCGCGGCCTGCGCGGCCCCCGACCACGCTCGCCTGCGCCCCTGGCGGTTCATCGTCATCGAGGAGACGGCGCGCGAGGCGCTCGGCGACGCGTTCGCCGCGGCCCAGGCCGAGCGCGAACCGGACGCCACTCCCGCCGATCTGCGCCGCACCCGGACGAAGGCGCTGCGTGCGCCGTTGATCGTCGTGGTGGTCGGGACGCCGCGCCCGCACCCGAAGGTTCCGGTCTGGGAGCAGCGAGCCTCTGCGGCGTGTGCCGCGTACGGCGTGGTGCTCGCCGCGCACGTCCGCGGGCACGGCGCGATGTGGCGCACCGGCTGGTACGGGGAGGCGCCGAAGGTGCGGGCCCACCTGGGGCTCGTCGACGGCGAGGAGGTGACGGGCTGGGTGTACCTGGGCACCCCGGTGGGGCCCGAACCCGCTCCTCGCCCGCCCGTCGACCCGCCCATCACCTGGCTCGGGTAGCCGCCGCGGTCGGGGCGGCTCAGCTCACGGCGACGAACTCGATCCGACCCGTGGCGGCCTCGGCAGCCACCAACCGCACCCGCACCACGGCACCCGCTGTCAGCGCCCCCGTGCAGCGGGCCAGCACCGGTGGGTCGGGCACGTAGATCTCACCGGGCTCGCCTTCCGCGCCACCCGGGCGCAGCGCCACGGCCTCGAACTCCTCCCCCAGGCACCCGGCGAGCAGGGCGGCCTCGGCGCGGTCGAGACAGGCCCGGTCGACCTTCGCCGCGAACGCGTCGGACTCCGCCATCACGTCCGGGAGCAGGGGCAGTGCCTCCCGCACCCACGCCGGTGGCTCCGCGCCCGCGGTCACCGCGAGGCAGAGCTCCGTGCAGAACCGGTCGGCCAGCCGCCGCAGCGGCGCCGTCACGTGGGCGTAGGGGGCTCCGATCCCACCGTGACCGGCGTCGTCGGGCGGCGGCACGCCGGCCTCCCGGTCGAAGGCCGCGTAGCCCGCACCGCGCAGCAACGTGGTCGCGGCCCGGCGCACCGCCAGCGCGGCCGGGTCGTCGGCGGGCAGGCCGGCCAGCACCTCGGCCGCGCTCGCGCCCGGCGCCCACGCGAACCCCAGCTCCCGGGTCGCACGCCGAAACGTCTCGAGAGCCGGTGGCTCCGGCGCGGGCAGGGTGCGCAGCAGCCCGATCCCCGCATCCAGCATGATCCGCCCGGCCGCCATTCCCGTCAGCAGCGAGATCTCCGCGTTCCACGCCTCGACGTCCAGCCGCCGCCGGGCCCGCAGCGTCCAACCCCCCGCGCCGTCCGGCACGACCTCCTGCTCGGGCAGCTCCAGCTCGACGGCCCCGCGCCGCACCGCGTGGGCCCGCCGCAGCGGGCCGAGCTCGGGCAGCGCGGCCACGGCGGGGTGCACCCGGCCCGCGTCGACGTCGGCCTGAACACCGGCGTAGTCCAGCCGGGCCCGCGACCGGACGACGGCGCGACGGACGTCGACACTCACCGGCTCGGCCGTGTCGTCGAGGTCGATCGTCCACAGCACCGCGGCACGCGGGCCGTCCGGGAGCAGGCTCGCCGCCGCCTCTGACAGCACCGGCGGGTGCAGCGGCACCGACCCGTCGGGGAGGTAGATCGTCTGTCCCCGCCGGCGCGCCTCCTCGTCGAGGGCCCCACCCGGGACCACCACCCGGCCGAGGTCGGCGATCGCGTAGTGCACGCGGAAACCGTGGTCCCGCCGCACGACACCGAGCGCCTGGTCGAGATCCTTCGAGCCGGGCGGGTCGATCGTCACCAGTTCCAGGTCGGTGGCGTCCACCCGGCCCGGCCCGTCGACGGGAGGGCGGTCCGCGGCCGCGGCCGCCTCGGCGAGGACCGCGGCCGGGAACCCGACCGGCAGCGCGAACTCCGCACGGACGGCGGCGAAGAGGGGCGAGGCGCGCAGCGGTCGCGTCGAGGACACGGGCACGCCCAGGAGCGTGCCACGCGACCTGCCCGGCCGCTGCCCGTCAGAGCCAGCGCGGCAGGGTGGGCGGCTTCCCGCCGTTCGAGCAGCGCAGCAGCCGTCCCCGGCTACGGCCGAGCAGCCACGCGATCAACTCCGTGGCCGGGCCGGAGACGGTGATCGCGTCGGGCCGGTCGCGGGTGGTCCAGGTGCACTCCGGAGCCACCAGGTGCAGGCCTGGACACTCGTCCTTGTCCCCCATCGTCGCCGTCACCTCGGTGATCAGCTCGGCGAGCATCGGTGCCGGGAGGTCGGCGAACGACGCCCCGACGTCGAGGTCGACGGCGTGGATCCACATCTCACGCGCCCGCAGCCAGGGGATGTCCGACGCGGGGAGCTCCCGGCCCCGCACGTCCTTCACGCGAGCCGACCAGGCGTCACGCGGCATCTTCCGCACGACCTGGGCCAGCCGGTCCGACGAGGCGAGGACGTCCTCGCGGATCTCCGACGGCGGTCGGCGCGCGCCGGCGTCGATGTCGGCGTCGCGCTGTTCCGGGCTCGCGTAGGCCGGCGTGGGGACGCCGGTGCGCGCCCACGTCAGCAGGTTGATCAGCCCGTCGGCGTTGCGTGCGATGTGCGTGAGCACGTGCGCCCGGCTCCAGCCCGGCAGGGCCGACGGCGCCGCGAAGGCGTCGTCGCCCATCCGGGTCATCAGCCCGCGCAGGTGCGCTGCCCCGTCGCCCGCCCACGCCAGGTTGTTGGTCAGCGCACGGTTGCCCGTGTCCGCGCTCATCACCTTGCTCATGACTTTTCGAGCCGACACGTGTTCCGGCACTCCCCGACCCCGGCGACGGTGGTGACGAGCTCGGCGCCGTCGGTGAGGTAGCGCGGCGGCTTACGGGCATGGCCCACGCCACCCGGGGTGCCGGTGGCGATCACGTCGCCGGGGTTGAGCGTGATGATCTCGGACAGGTAGACGACCAGGTCGACCGCGGAGAACACCAGCTCGTCCGTGGTGGAGCTCTGCAGCGTCTCGCCGTCGAGCACGGTGCTGACCGCGAGGCCGCCGTCGGGAACCTCGTCGGAGGTGACGAGCCACGGGCCCAGCGGCGTGGTCCGGTCGAACATCTTGCCCTGCAGGAACTGCGACGTGCGGTTCTGGTAGTCGCGCACACTCACGTCGTTGAGCACGGTGTAGCCGGCGATCGCCGCCTCCGCCTGCTCCGGGGTGGCGTGCCGCACCGACCGGCCGATCACGATGGTCAGCTCGACCTCGTAGTCGATCTTCTCCGACACCCGGGGCAGCACGATGTCGTCGTACGCACCGACCAGCGACGGGGCGTACTTCGCGAACAGCGTGGGGTACTCGGGCATGTCGTGGCCCATCTCCCGCACGTGGTCGCGGTAGTTCAGCCCGACGCAGATGATCTTCTCGGGGGACGGCACCAACGGTGCGTAGTCCAGGCCGTCAAGGGGGTGCGTCGGCCCGGCCGCAGCCGCCGCGTGGTCTGCCCAGTCGGGCCGTTCCAGCAGCGCACGCACGTCGGCGTCGCCCGTCTCGACAGCCGCATCCGCATCCACCCGGACCGCACGGTTCCCGGTGGCCGTCCGGATCGTCGCCAGCCTCATCGCGTCTCCTCACCAGTCGTCACGGTGCGAGTCTCGCCGAGCGCCGGGCCGGGCACACGATCGGGGGCGGCCTTCACCGGCGCAGGACTCCACGAACCGGGATATCACAGCTCAGAGGCTTGCGTAGAGGGCATGCTCGAAGGCGGCATACACGCCCAGCGCCTCCTCGGGCACGAATGGCAGGAACTGGCTGTAGATCGCACCCGTGACACCGGCCGCGGGGTCGACCCAGAAGTGGGTGTTCATCAACCCGGCCCACGCGCCGCTCCCGGCCCGGCGGCCACCGGGGACGTCCGCGGTGTTGAGCAGCAGCCCGTAGCCCCACTTGTTGCCGGGACCTGCGTGGAAACCGAAGCTCGACGCGGGGTCCGCCGTCTCGATCGCCGCCGGGAAGTCGAGATCACCGATCTGGTTCGTGAAGGCCGCGTCCACCGTGGACCGCCGGAGGATCGTGGTGCCCTCGAACGTGCCGCCGTGCAGGAGCGCCTGCTGGAACGTCAGGAAGTCCCGCGGTGTGGAGTGCAGGCCGTGCCCGCCCGCGTAGTACTCCGGCGAGGCGGGCAGTACCTCCCCGATGCCGGTCCACCTGCCGTCGTCGCCCGTGACGTGCAGCGCCACGAGGTTCGCCCGCTGTTCGTCCGTGGGTGCGAAGGACGTCTCGGACATCCCGAGCGGATCGGTGATGCCGTCCCTGACCGCGACGTCGAGCGGCACGCCGGCGGCGGCCTCGACGACCCTGCCGAGCCAGTCGGTGTTGATCCCGTACTCGAACGTCGTGCCCGGGTCGGCCACCATCGGCGCTGTGAAGATCACGGTGGAGCCGGAGAGCACGTTGGGAGTTCCGGTCACGGACTGCCAGCGCGTGATGTCCTCGTTCCAGAACCAGTAGCTGAGCCCGGCGGTGTGGGTGACGAGCTGCTTCACGGTGGCGCGGCTCGCCGGCGGCCGCAGCCGGGGGGTGTCGCCGTCGAAGCCCTCCAGTACCTGGACGTCGGCGAACTCGGGCCGGTAGGTGTCGACGGGGGCGTCGAGGTCGAGCGTGCCCTTCTCCACCTGCTGCAGCGCCGCCACGGTGGTGACGATCTTCGTCATCGACATGATCCGGAAGTGGGTGCCGGGCGACACGGGGTCGTCGCCCCCGGCGACGGTGGAGCCCGCCGCGCCCTCGTAGATCACGCCGTTGCGATCGGCCGCGACCGCCACCACGTGGGGCAGGGCTCCGCTGTCGACCGCCGTGCGCAGCACCGCGTCGATGGTCGAGCTCACCGGCAGCTCCTCGCCGTCGAGAATGTGTCCACCATCACTGTCGCGCGAACCGGCGATGCCGTCACGCGTCGGCGGTGGACGACCTGTCCCGACGGAGAGGAGCTGCCGGTGCCGTCAGATCTCGCCGCCCTCCACCGCGGCCGTCGCGGCCGAGCGGACCGGCAGGGTCGCGAAGACGGCGGGCGGCTCGCGCCACGGGTCGGTGGGGCTGCCGGAACGAGCGTCCTGGACGGCCCGCCACACCCGCTCCGGCGTGCACGGGAGGTCGACGTGCCGCACTCCGATCGGACGCAGCGCGTCGACCACCGCGTTCTGCACGGCGGGCGTCGCGCCCACCGTCGCGGACTCGCCGATCCCCTTGGCACCCAGCGGGTTCATCGGTGTGGGCGTCTCGGTGTTGGCCGTCTCGAACGTGAACAGGTCGGCCGCGCTCGGCATCCGGTAGTCGGCCAGTGTGCCGGTGAGCGGCTGGCCCTCGGAGTCGTAGACGACCTCCTCGTACAGCGCCTGGGCGATGCCCTGGGCCAGGCCGCCGTGCTGCTGCCCGTTGACGATCAGCGGGTTGAGGATGCGGCCGCAGTCGTCCACCGCGACGTGCCGGCGCGGCGTCACCCGGCCGGTCTCCGTGTCGACCTCGACCACCGACACGTGGGCGCCGAACGGGAACGTCGCGCCCTCCTGCTTGAAGTCGAGCGCAGCCGCGAGCTCGCCGCCATCGGCCGCCGCGGCCCCGGCCACCTGGGCCCACGTCAGCGTCACCGAGGGCACTCCGGCCACGCCGAACTCACCGTTCTCGGTGAGCTCCACGTCGTCCACGCTCGCCTCGAGCATGGCCGCCGCCCGCTTCCTGGCCTGTTCGAGCACGTCCTCCGCCGCCGCGCGGACGGCGTTGCCACCCATCTGCAGCGACCGGGAGCCGCCCGTGCCGCCACCACGCGGCACCACCGCGGTGTCGGACTGCACGAACGTGATCTTGTCCATCGGGATGCCGAGGCGGTCGCTGGCGAGCATGGCGAACGCGGTGGGGTGGCCCTGACCGTGGCCGGACGTGCCCGCGGAGATCGTGGCCGACCCGTCGGCGTGCACGGTGACCGAGCCGAACTCGGTGCCGCCACCGCCCGCGGTGATCTCGACGTAGACGCACACCCCGATGCCGACCTGCACCGGGTCGCCCGCCTCGCGGCGGGTGGCCTGCTCCTCGCGGACCTTCTCGTAGTCGACGAGCCGCAGCGCCTCCCGCAGCGGGAGGTCGTAGTCACCGATGTCGTAGTGCATGCCGGTGACCGTCGTGTACGGGAAGTCCGCAGGCTGGATGAAGTTGCGGCGGCGGATCTCCACCGGGTCGAGGTCCAGCTCGGCCGCGGCCAGGTCCATCATCCGCTCGAGGTAGGCGGCCGCCTCCGGCCGTCCCGCCCCCCGGAAGGCTCCGACCGGCGTGGTGTTGGTGAGGGCCACCGCGGCGTCGTAGCCGATCTGCGGGATGCGGTAGACGCCCTGGCTCAGCATGTAGGTCGGGCCCAGCGCCAGCGCACCGCCGAACCCCGCGTAGGCACCACTGTCGGCCACCACCCGCGCCCGCATGCCGGTGATGACCCCGTCGCGGGTGAGGCCCAGCTCGTAGTAGCCGACCTGCGCCCGGCCGTGCGGCATCGAGACGAGGTTCTCGGAGCGGGTCTCCACCCAGGTGACCGGGCGGTTCAGCGCCCGCGCCGTCCAGATGGACGCCGTGTGCTCGGCCAGCGGACCGGCCTTGCCGCCGAACCCGCCGCCCACGTGCGGCGTGATCACGCGGACGTGCTCCGCCTCGATGCCGAGAAGGCCGGCGATCACGTTGCGGAAGGCGTGCGGCATCTGGGTGGACACCCAGATCGTCAGATCGTCCCCGGCGCGGTCCTCGCCGTACGGGCCGGGGAGCACGGCGATGGCGTTGCCCTCCATGGGCATCACCGCCAGCCGCTGGTTGACCATGCGGGCCCGGACGACCACCTCCGCGTCCTCGAGCGGATCGGTGTCGGAGCGGATCCCGGCCGCGAGGTTGGTGCCGAGCTCGGGGAACTGCAGCTCCGAGCCGGGCTCCAGCGCGGCCTCCGGATCGACCACGGCGGGCAGCGGGTCGTAGTCGATCTCCACGAGCTCGACCGCGTCGACGGCGGCGGCCTTCGTCTCGCCGACCACGACCACCACGGGCTCACCGACGAAGCGGACGCGATCGGTGGCCAGCGGCGGGCGCGGGACCTGGGGGTTGACGACCATCAGGCCGTGGTGTGCCGGGAGATCGAGGTCGGCCGCGGTGAAGACCGCGACGACGCCGGGAGCGGCCTCCGCCTCGGACTTGTCGATGCCGACGATGCGGGCATGAGCCAGTGGGGAGCGAACGAAGGCGAGGTGCAGCACGCCGTCGAGGGCGAGATTCCCGACATACGTACTGGCCCCGGTGATCAGTTCGAAGTCTTCCACTCGGCGGACGGAGGTGCCGAGAATCGATCCAGCCATGGTGCTGACACTACGGAACGATGCTTCGCAACGCTCAGCAGTTGACGTGCCGCGGCGCACGGGAGAAGGTCATGTCGAGACCTTGCGCGGTCGGTTCCTCCGCCCGCGCGTCCTCCGGGAGGTCGGACTGGTCGGGGGCCGGTCCGGCCTCCCGATCCATGTGTGCCGCCGGCGCTGTTAGGTTCCTCGGGTGCCCGAGTTCCGCCACATCGACGTGCTTCCTCTCGGTCCGGACGACACCGAATACCGCCGGCTCGATCTGCCACCGGGGCGGGTCGTCGAGGTTCCGGCACTACCGGGCCGGACCTTCCTCGAGATCGACCCGGCCACCATCACCGCGCTGATGCGCGAGGCCGTGCACGACATCCAGCACATGCTGCGCCCGTCGCACCTCGCCCAGCTGCGGTCGATCGTCGACGACCCCGAGGCGTCGCCGAACGACCGGTTCGTGGCCACCGACCTGCTGCGCAACGCGTGCGTCTCAGCGGGCGGCGTGCTCCCGATGTGCCAGGACACCGGCACGGCGATCGTCGTCGGCAAGCGCACCGAGACGGTGCTGACCGGCGGCAACGACGAGGAGGCCGTCTCGCGCGGCATCTTCGAGGCCTACGACGAGCTCAATCTGCGCTACTCGCAGATGGCACCCACGTCGTTCTGGGACGAGAAGAACACCGGCACCAACCTCCCGGCGCAGGTCGAGCTCTACAGCGCGCCGGGCCAGGCGCCCAAGTACGAGTTCCTGGTGATGGCCAAGGGCGGCGGCTCGGCCAACAAGACGTTCCTCTACCAGGAGACCAAGGCGCTGCTGAACCCGAAGAAGCTCGCCGGGTTCCTCGACGAGAAGCTGCGTTCGCTCGGCACCTCGGCCTGCCCGCCGTACCACCTCGCGGTCGTCGTCGGCGGGATGTCGGCCGAGTACACCCTCAAGGTCGCGAAGCTCGCCTCGGCCCGCTACCTCGACGCCCTCCCCGAGGCCGGCTCGGCCGGGGGGCACGCGTTCCGCGACCGCGACCTGGAACAGCAGGTCCTCGCGCTCACCCGCGAGTTCGGCATCGGCGCCCAGTTCGGCGGCAAGTACTTCTGCCACGACGTGCGCGTCGTGCGGCTGCCCCGCCACGGTGCCTCCCTGCCCGTCGGCATCGCGGTGTCGTGCTCGGCCGACCGGCAGGCCAGGGCGAAGATCACCCCGGAGGGTGTGTTCCTCGAGCAGCTCGAGCGCGACCCCGCACGGTTCCTGCCCGACGCCTCCACCGAGGACCTCTCCGAGGAGGTCGTGCGCGTCGACCTGAACCGCCCGATGAGCGAGATCCGGGCGCAGCTCTCCGCGCTGCCGGTGAAGACGCGGGTGTCGCTGACCGGGCCGCTCGTCGTCGCCCGCGACATCGCCCACGCGAAGATCGCCGAGCGGCTCGACGCCGGTGAGCCCATCCCGCAGTACCTGCGCGACCACCCCGTCTACTACGCCGGACCGGCGAAGACGCCCGAGGGCTACGCCTCCGGCTCGTTCGGGCCCACCACCGCGGGACGCATGGACTCCTACGTGGAGCAGTTCCAGGCGGCGGGCGGGTCGCTGGTGATGCTCGCGAAGGGCAACCGGTCCAAGCAGGTGACCACCTCGTGTGCCACCTACGGCGGGTTCTACCTCGGGTCCATCGGCGGCCCCGCGGCCCGGCTGGCGCAGGACTGCATCCGCAAGGTCGACGTGCTCGAGTACCCCGAGCTCGGCATGGAAGCCGTGTGGAAGATCGAGGTGGAGGACTTCCCGGCGTTCGTCGTGGTGGACGACAAGGGCAACGACTTCTTCGCCGACGTCAGCACGCCCACGCTGCAGGTGACGTTCCGGCGCTGACGCCGGCGTCTCTCAACGCAGGCGGCGCGGGCCGCCGTCGTGCCGTGTGGGCGGCGGCCCGAGCAGCACCCTCGCCCCGGTGACGAACACGCCATCGGGTGAGGCGAGCACCGGGTCGAGGCTCAGCGAGCGCACCTCGGGCAGGTCCTCGGCGATCTTGCCGACCCGCAGCACCAGGTCCTCCAGCGCGTCCAGCCGCACCGGCTCGGTGCCGCGGTATCCCGCCAGCAGGGGGGCGGCCCGGGGGGCCCGGACCAGCGCCGCCGCATCCTGGTCGGACACGGGCACCACCCGGAAGGCCCGGTCGCCCAGCAGTTCGGTCGCCATCCCGGACAGCCCGAACGACAGCAGGGAACCGAACGACGGGTCGTCCACCACCTCCAGCACGCACGACACCCCCTTGGGCGCCATCCGCTGCACGTAGACCTCGTCCTGGCCGGTGAGCCGCGCCAGGTCGGTGTGTGCCTGCCGCACCCCGGCGCTCGTGGTGACGTCCAGTCGCACCCCCACCTGGTCGGTGCGGTGGCGCCAGCGGTCGCCGGTGGCCTTCAGCGCGACCGGGTAGCCGATCTCCTCCGCCGCGGCGACCGCGGCATCGGCCCCGGAGACACGCTGGAAGTCGTTGACCGTGATCCCGTAGCAGCCGAGGAGCTCGAGCGCGTCCCCGTCGCCGAGGTCGTGCCGTTCGGTGGCGCCGAACCGCGCGACCAGCTTCCGGGCCCGCTCGGTGTCGATCCCGGGCGGAGTGACGAACTCCCCCACCGGCCGCGCGCGCCAGCGGGCGTAGCGGCTGACCCGGGCCAGCGCGGCCGTCGCTCGCTCCGGACTCGGGTAGCTGGGCACCGAACCCTTGCCCGGCGAGCCGTCCGCACATGGCACGGCCAGCTCAGCCGGCACCCCCTCCGCTGCGAGGAAGACCGCGACCACGGGTTTGTCGGCACCCGCGACGGCCTCCCGCAGCGCCCGTGCGTACGCAGCGCCCGGGACGGCGATGGGGGGCACGAACACGACGACGAGCGCGTGCGCCCCACCCTCGTCCGCCTCGGCCCCGGCGTCATCGGTCCGGGCGGCGCCGCCACCGCCGAGGGCCGCGGCCACCGCCGCGGCGAACTCCTCGGGCGGGGCGGCCGTGCCGACGTCGACGGGCGGGCCCGCGAGCTCCATCCCCTCGTCGAGCAGGGCGTCGCTGACCAGCAGCCCCAGCGCGGTGGAGTTGCCCACGACCGCAACCCGCGGCCCGGCGGGCAGCGGCTGGTACGCCAGCAGGAGCGCGGTGTCGAACAGCTGCGACAACGTCTCGACCCGGATCACGCCGGCCTGTTCGAACAGGGCCTGCACGCTCGCGTCGTCGATCGGCACCGCGCTCGCGGCCAGTGCCGCCGCCGGCGCCGAATGCCGGCCGCTCTTCACCGCGACGATCGGCTTGGTGCGGGCCAGCCGGCGGGCGAGCCGGGCGAACTTGCGGGGGTTGCCGAAGGTCTCCAGGTACAGCAGCACGACGTCGGTGGCCGGGTCGGTCTGCCAGTACTGCAGCATGTCGTTGCCCGACAGGTCGGCCCGGTTGCCGGCCGACACGAACGTGGACAGCCCCAGCCCGCGCTCCTTGGCCGCGGCGAGGATCGCGATGCCCAGCGCGCCGGACTGGGAGAAGAAGCCGACCTGGCCCCGGCCCGGCAGGTCGGGGGCGAGGGTGGCGTTGAGCCGCACGTCGGCGTCGGTGTTGGCCACCCCGAGCGCGTTGGGCCCGATCACCCGCATCCCGTGGACGCGCGCCTCCGTGACCAGTCGCCGCTCGGCGACCAGGCCGCCCGCCCCCGCGTCGGCGAAGCCCGCGCTGATCAGCACCAGCGCCTTCACCCCCTTGGCCAGACAGGAGTCCATGACCTCGTCGATCCCGGCGGCCGGGACGGCGACGACCGCGAGGTCGACCTCGTCGGGGATGTCGGTGACCGAGCCGTAGGCCCGTACCCCGCGCACCGAGCGGGCCTCCGGGTTGACCGGGTACACCGGCCCGGTGAAGTTGCCGCGCAGCAGGTTGGCCAGTACGGCGTGCCCGATCTTGGCGGGGTCGGTGGACGCGCCGATCACCGCGACCGACGTCGGGTGCAGGACGTTGTGCACGCTGCGGGCCTCGGCCCGCTGCTCCCGGGCGTCGCGGACCGCCAGCGACCGCTCGGTGGGGTCGATGTCGAACTCGAGGTGGAGCACCCCCTCGGCGAACTCGCGGCTGACCTGGTAACCGGCCTGCCGGAACACGCGCACCATCTGGTGGTTCTCCATGAGCACCTCGGCCTCGAACCGGCGCAGCCCGTTCTCGCGGGCGGCCGCGGCCAGGTGCTCCAGCAGGATCGAGCCGAGGCCGCGCCCCTGGTGGGAGTCGCGGACCACGAACGCGACCTCCGCCGAGTCGGGGCCCGCCGTGCCGGTGGTACCGCCGGGACCGCCGTCACCCGGCAGCCCCTCGTAGCGGCCCACGGCGATGATCTCGTCGCCCAGCAGACAGATGAACGCCACGCGCGAGTGGTGGTCGACGTGGGTGAAGCGGGCGAGGTCGCGCTCCGAGATCCGCGGGTACGGGCCGAAGAACCGCAGGTAACGGGTGCGTTCGGAGAGGCTCGCGTGGAACCGCAGCAGCGCGTCGGCGTCGCTGGGCAGGATCGGACGCAGGTGCACGATGCCGCCGTCGGAGGCGACGACATCGGCTTCCCAGTGGCGCGGGTACCCGGGCCCCGCGTCGGCGGGGTCGGCCGCTGACGGGGACGGCCCGCCGCCCGCCGACGCCGGCGTGGACGCGGGATCCACGTCAGTCACGGGGATCGTCGGGGTCGAGGCCGTGCAGCGGGAACACCGCACGCCTGGTCTCCAGCACGGCGGTGTCGACGCGGTCGGAGCCCTCGCCCCACGGTTCGTAGCCGCTGTCGCGACCGTCGGTCATCGAGGTGGGCAGCTGCTGCCCGGTGAGCCCGGCTACGTGGGCCACCCATCCGGCCGGGAGCGGCCGGTGCGGCTCGACGTCGCGGTCGAGCACCGTGGCGACGAGATGCGTCCACGACCGCGGGACCACCCGGAACAGCCCGTACCCGCCGCCGCCGACGGCCAGCCACTTGCCGCCCGCGGCGTGCTCGGCCAGCTCGCGCAGGGCCCGGTAGATCGTGCGGTGGCCGTCGACGGACAGCCCGAGGTTGGCGAGCGGGTCCTCGGCATGGGTGTCGACCCCGCACTGCGTGACGAGGATCTGCGGCCGGAACTCGCTGACCAGCGACGGCACCACCGCGTGGAACGCGCGCAGCCAGCCGCTGTCGGACGTGCCCGGCGGCAGCGGCAGGTTGACGGCGTACCCGGCGCCGTCGCCGTCGCCGTACTCACCGGGCCACCCGGTGCCCGGCCACAACGTCATCGGGTGCTGGTGCAGCGAGACGGTGAGGACCCGCGGGTCGCCGTAGAACGCGGCCTGCACCCCGTCGCCGTGGTGCACGTCGACGTCGATGTAGGCGATCCGGTCGAACCCGTGGTCGAGCAGCCAGGAGATCGCGACGGCGCAGTCGTTGTAGACGCAGAACCCGGAGGCCCGGTCGGGCATCGCGTGGTGCAGCCCGCCCGCGATGTTGACGGCGCGGTCGGCCCGGCCCTCGGCGATCTCCTTCGCGCCGAGCAGCGACCCGCCGCACACCAGTGCGCTGGCGTCGTGCATCCCGAAGAAGACCGGGTTGTCCTCCGTGCCGAGCCCGTGCCCCACCCCGAACGGGGCCTCGGGCGCCGACTTCACCGCCGTGAGGTAGGACGGCACGTGCACCCGTTGCACCTCGTCGTCCGGCGCCTGCGTGGGAACCAGGGGCTCGACGCCCTCGAGCACACCCAGCCCCGTGGCGAGGCGCATGGTCAGGTCGAGGCGAACCGGATCGAGCGGGTGGCCATCACCCAGGTCGTAGTGGAGGAACTCGGGCGTCCACACCACCGCAGCTCGGGGACTCATGGCCGCGACCGTAAAGGATCGCCGGGCCCGCCGCGTGTCAGGGCGCGGCGCCGGTGGCCACCGGCCGCTCCGGGTCGGCGGACCAGTTGGACCAGGAGCCGGAGTAGAGCGCGATCGGCTGTTCCGGCGGCCGCAGCCGGGCGTGCTCGGCCGCGAGCACCAACGCCGCGGCGGTGACCCCGGAGCCGCAGTAGGCGGCGACATCCGCACCGCCCTCCGCGGCGACCCCCAGCGCCGCCAGCCGCTGCGCCACCACCTCGGGGGCGAGCCAGCGCCCGTCGGGGCCGACGAGGTCGGCGGCGGGTGCGTTGAGCGCGCCCGGGATGTGCCCGGCTCGCGGGTCGACCGGCTCGGTCTCCCCCCGGTAGCGGGGCGCCGCACGGGCGTCGAGCAGCACACCGTCCCGAGCCAGGGCAGCGGCACCGTCGGCGTCCAGCACCGGCATGCCGCCCGGGCGGACGGTGACGTCGCCCGGTTCGGGCCGCGACGGCTCCGCCGTGGTGGGCAGGCCGGCGGCCACCCATGCGGCGAAACCGCCGTCGAGCACGGCCACCCGGCCGGCGGGCAGCCCCGCCCACCGCAGCAGCCACCAGGCGCGCGCAGCCACCACCCCGTCACCGTCGTCGTGGGCGACCACGCGCGAGTCGTCGTGGACCCCGGCTCGCCGCAGCGCGTCCTGCAGCCGCTGGGGCGTGGGCAACGGGTGCCGGCCCGCCGGACCGGGCGGATCGGCCAGCTCCGTGTCGAGGTCGAGGAACACCGCACCGGGGAGGTGGGCGCGGTCGTGGTCGGCCCGTCCGGGTGGTCCACCGAGCCGCCAGCGCACGTCCAGGACCACGGGTCGCTCGGCGCTGCTCGACGTGTCCAGCAGTGCGGCAAGGTCGGATGAGGTGATCAGCGGAGGCAGTGGGGCGGTCACCCGGCCAATTCTGCCGGGGATGGCGGACCTCCATGAGGCCTGACACAGATAGGATGGGGTCTTGACGAAAGGGCTGAGCGCGTGAACGAGCTCATCGACACGACCGAGATGTACCTCCGCACGATCTACGAACTCGAAGAGGAGGGCGTCGTACCGCTGCGCGCCCGGATCGCGGAACGCCTCGGTCAGAGTGGGCCGACCGTGAGCCAGACCGTGGCCCGCATGGAGCGCGACGGCCTCGTGGTGGTGGCCGGTGACCGGCACCTCGAGCTCACCGACTCCGGTCGGTCCCGGGCAGTGTCGGTGATGCGCAAGCACCGCCTCGCCGAGCGCCTGCTCTCCGACGTGATCGGGCTCGAGTGGGAGTTCGTGCACGCCGAGGCGTGCCGCTGGGAACACGTGATGAGCGACGCCGTGGAGCGCAAGCTCGTGCAGTTGCTCGACAACCCGACGATCTCCCCCTACGGCAACCCGATCCCGGGTCTCGACGAGCTCTCGCAGCTCCACGACCCCGTGCAGGGGGGCGTGTCGGCCCCGCCGACGCTCGAGGTGGGGCTGCAGCGGCTCGACGAGTTCGCCCGGCGTGGTGGCGGCCGCGTGGAGGTGCGCCGGATCGCCGAGCACGTGCAGGTGGACGCCGACCTGATGGCGGAGCTCAAGGGTGCGGGCATCGTGCCGGGGCGCGACGTGCAGGTGCGGCCGATCACCCGCTTCGGGGATCCCGTGCCCGTGGCGGCCGACGGCGCCGACGCCAGCGTGGCCCCGCTCATCGCCCACGCCGTGCTGGTGCGGGCGCGCTGATCCCCCTCGTCCGGTGGGCCGGAGCAGCATGAGACGGTGTGCGCCGCCGACGCGCTCCGCTCCGCCGCGGCGCGTGGCGCCGGCAGGCGCCCGGTCGGCGCGACGCCCCGTCAGCCACCCCGCACCAGGAGGATCTTCGTGAAGCTGCTCGTCACCGGTGGAGCCGGCTACGTCGGCAGTGTCTGTGCCGCGCACCTGGTGGACGCGGGCCATGACGTGACGGTGCTCGACGACCTGTCCACCGGTCACCAGGACGCGGTGCCCGACGGCGCCCGCTTCGTGCAGGCCGATCTGGCCGAGGCGGCCGACGACCTGCTGGCCGAGGGCTTCGACGGGGTGCTCCACTTCGCCGCGCGCTCCCTGGTGGGCGAGTCGGTGCAGCGCCCGGAGCTGTACTGGTCGGGCAACGTGGTGACCACCTTCCGCCTGCTCGAAGCCATCCGGCGGCACGAGACACCCCGGCTGGTGTTCTCCTCCACCGCGGCCACCTACGGCGAGCCGGAGCAGGTGCCGATCCGTGAGGACTCCCCCACCCGGCCCACCAACCCCTACGGCGCCAGCAAGCTCGCGATCGACCACGCGATCCGGTCGTACTCGATCGCCCACGGCCTGGCGGCGGTGAGCCTGCGCTACTTCAACGTGGCCGGCGCGCACGGCCGTTTCGGCGAGCGGCACACGGTGGAGACGCACCTCATCCCGCTCGTGCTGCAGGTGGCGTCGGGCACGCGTGACGTGGTGCAGGTGTTCGGCGACGACTGGCCCACCCCCGACGGCACCTGCGTGCGCGACTACATCCACGTGGACGACCTCGCCGCCGCGCACCTGTTGGCGCTGGAGCACGCGAAGCCGGGCGAGCACGCGATCTACAACCTGGGCAGCGGCACCGGCTTCTCCGTGCGCGAGGTGATCGAGGCCTGCCGGACCGTGACCGGACACCCGATCCCCACGACCGTGGCGCCCCGCCGCAGTGGCGACCCCGCCGTGCTGATCGCCTCCAGCGAGGCGGCCGTGGCCGACCTGGGCTGGCGCCCCCAGTACACCGACATCACCAGGATCGTGGGCGACGCCTGGCGGTTCACCCAGAGCAGGCAGCCCGTCTGACCCCCGCCGGCACCGCGTGCTCATGCGCCGGGCCGGTTTCTGCGGATGGTGCGGCGCGAGGTGGGGAACGGCACGGCTGACACGCCGCCCTGCTCCCCGCCCCCACGCACCCACTCCCTGATCTCCTCGGGCCGCATCCCGAGCAGCACCGAGCGCAGGATCGCGGTCAGCCGGTGCCCCGGCCAGGCCTGCTCCGCCCGGTCGAGCGCGATGTTGGCGAGCGCTCCGTCGCCCCGCACCATGGCCGACACCGCCAGCAGCGCGGCGGGCTCCGCGGCCTCGGGGTCCGGCGTCTCCCGCACCAGCGCCGTCCACAGCTGTTCCGCCGCGGCCGCGGCGGGACCGACGCACCGCAGCAGGGCGGCGTCGCGGACGTCCGGGACCGCGAGCGCCCCGGCGAGCGCGACGACCCTGGTGTCGTCGAGGACCAGCCGGTCGGCCGCCGCGTCGGCGATCGCGGCGTCGACGAGCGTGAGTTCGGCGTCCAGGCCCTCGCGGTCGGCTGCGGCCCGGCGGGACGCTCCCGGATCGGGTTGGTACAGCGCCTCGTCAGCGGCCTGGATCAGCAGCGCCTCCCGCCTGCGGATGCGCTCGGGGTGGGCCGGGGCGAGGAGCTGCTCCAGCTCGTTCCGATCGGCCCGCACGACCCGGCCGGCAGCCACCGAGGCTGCTGCGAACGGGGTGGCGGAGCCCTCCGGCACGAGACCGGTGCATCCGCAGGGGTCGTAACAGGTCCACCGGGCGCCCGCCGCCGTGCTCGGCGTGCTGAGCACGGTGTGGACGTCGATGCCGCGGGCCTCCAGGGCGTGGACCACGAGGCCGACCAGATCCTCGCGCGGCCGCACGGCCTCGGCGCTCCCGGCGACGACGATCACCGCCGCGCCGGTGGGGCTGTCGAGGAGCAGGTTCTGGACGGCGTCGGCCGCGACGGCGGCGTCGTGCTCGGGCGGAGGGAGGTCGACGCGGAGGGTGAGGCCCAGCCTGCGGCCGGACTCGCCGCCGGTGGCCACGAGCACGAGCGACTCACGCGGATGGAAACCGAGCAGGATCGGGACGGCCGCCAGCAGCTCCCCCGGCTCGCGGACCCGGAGGGTGGACGGGTCGCCCGGCAGGGGCGGCAGGGCGGAGGAGGAGCGGGGGATGTCGGGAGTTGCCATGTGCGCAGCGTCGGGCGCCTCCGGTGCGGTGCGCCATCCGTTGCGCCGTTCGGCTGTGGACCACCTGCGGGGCCCCGCTGGAGATCGCCGTCCGGACGGGCATATGGGGATGGCCGCGGCACGGACGGCCGAAGTGTCGTCGCCGACTGTTAACCTCCCCCGCTTGCCGGGGGACGCCTCCGCCCGCGACCCTTTCCCCGTGGCAGGACGGCCACCGGCGCTGATCCGGTGGCGCCCGCCGAGCGAGCGAGTGGGAGGACATCCCGTGTACGACTACGACCTGCTGGTGATCGGCTCTGGTCCCGGTGGCCAGAAGGCCGCGATCGCGGCCGCCAAGCTGGGCAAACGCGTCTGCGTGGCGGAGCGGCGCAACATGATGGGGGGCGTCTGCGTCAACACGGGCACGATCCCGTCGAAGACGCTGCGCGAGGCGGTGCTCTACCTGACGGGTTTCGCCCAGCGGGACATGTACGGCGCCAGCTACCGCGTCAAGTCGGAGATCACGATCACCGACCTGCTGGCGCGCACGGCGCACGTCGTGGGCCGTGAGGTGGAGGTGATCCGCAACCAGCTGCTGCGCAACCACGTCGACATCCTCGCCGGTACCGCCCGGTTCGAGGACGCGCACACGGTCGTCGTCGAGGGCGACTCGCGTGGTGACCACAACACCGTCACGGCCGAGAACATCGTCATCGCCACCGGGACGAAGCCGGCCCGGCCGAACGCGGTCGAGTTCGACGAGAACCACGTGATCGACTCCGACGCCGTGCTGACGCTGCAGCGGGTACCCGGCTCGATGGTCGTGGTCGGCGCCGGTGTGATCGGCATCGAGTACGCGTCGATGTTCGCCGCTCTCGGCACCCGCGTCACGGTGGTGGAGAAGCGCCCGCAGATGCTGGAGTTCTGCGATCCCGAGGTGGTCGAGTCGCTCAAGTTCCACCTGCGCGACCAGGCCGTGACGTTCCGGTTCGGCGAGGAGGTCGAGAAGGTCGAGATCACCCCCAAGGGCACCGTCACGAGCCTCGCGAGCGGCAAGCGGATCGCCGCGGACATGGTGATGTACTCGGCGGGGCGCCAGGGTGTCACCGACGAGCTCGACCTGGAGAAGGCGGGGCTCTCGGCCGACAAGCGGGGCCGGATCTCGGTGGACAAGCAGTACCGCACGGAGGTCCCCCACATCTTCGCGGTGGGCGACGTGATCGGTTTCCCCGCGCTGGCCGCCACGAGCATGGACCAGGGGCGGCTCGCGGCCTACCACGCCTTCGACGAGCCGGTGCGGGAGCTGCAGGAGCTGCAGCCGATCGGCATCTACACCGTTCCCGAGATCTCCTACTGCGGGAAGACGGAGGCGGAGCTGACGCAGTCGTCGGTGCCGTACGAGGTGGGGATGTCGCGCTACCGGGAGCTCGCGCGCGGCGCGATCGTCGGCGACTCCTACGGCATGCTGAAGCTGCTGGTGTCCACCGTCGACCACAAGCTGCTCGGCGTGCACGTGTTCGGCACCAACGCCACCGACCTCGTCCACATCGGACAGGCGATCATGGGGTGCGGCGGCACGGTCGACTATCTCGTCGACACGGTGCTCAACTACCCCACGCTGTCGGAGGCGTACAAGGTGGCGGCGCTGGACGTCACCAACAAGATGCGCGCGCTGGACGTGTTCGCGAACGGGAGCTAGTAGCGAATGCCGTGCTGGTCGAGCCACGGGCGCGGGTTGATCTTCGTGCCGCCCGGGGTGATGACCTCGATGTGCAGGTGCGGGCCGGTCGACTGGCCGCGGTTGCCGACCTCGGCGATCTCCTGACCGGCTGTCACCTTCTGGCCCACGCGCACCAGTGACCGGTTGATGTGGCCGTAGACGGTGATCGTGCCGTCGGCGTGCCGGACGCGCACCCACAGGCCGAACCCGCTCGCGGGACCCGAGTCGATCACGGTGCCGGCGAGCGGGACGCGGATCGGGGTGCCGATCGGGGCGGCGATGTCGAGGCCCTGGTGAGACGAGCCCCAGCGGGCACCGAACCCGGACGTGACCCGTCCGATGATCATCTCGACGGTGGACGCCGCGGCCTTCTTGGCGGCCTCGGCCACACGGGCGGCTTCGGCCACCTTCGCCTGCTCGGCGGCGCGAGCAGCGGCATCGGCAGCGGCCTGCTGGAGGTCGGCGGCCTTGACGAGCGAGGCGGCGTCGGCGACAACGGGCTCGGGCGTGACCGGCCCGACCGCCGCGGCGACCGCGGCGACGACGGGGGGATCGGCGACGAGCGGCGCGGAGAGCGCAGCGGCCTGCACGTCCGGAGCGGAGCTGAGGAGCTCGTTGACTCCGATGCGCAGCACGTTGGCGCCGTCGGCCGCCGCCGGCAGAGCCTCGGCGAGCGCGTGCTGACCTGCAGCGGCCACTGCGCCACCGGCGACAACCGTCGCGACGAAGCGGACGGGGAGCGAGGGAGTGAGCTGGGGAAGCGAGATCGACCGGTGGGCGCCGCCACCGACCCCCGCTGCCGCCATGACGGCCGGCAGCGGGGGCCCGAGGTGTGCGCGCCGGCCCTGGGGGGAGCGGTGCCGTGCCACGACCTTTCCTTCCGGATCGGGCGCTCCGGCCGGACATCCCGCTCGGGGGTGCGGGCGGACCGCCGGGGGTGCGGTCCGTGTCCGGTCTGTGACCGGGGCGTTATCGATCCGGGGGAAACGTTAATCGCGGTTGACTCGACGTTGACCCCCGCACCGCCAGAACTGAGATCGCCGGACGGAACGGCGCGGCGAGCGGCCGGACCGGCATGTCGGGCCCAACACGCCGATGTGGCGCCTCCCGTTCAGCGCAGAGTTGCCTCCGGTCCCCCGCCGGCAGCCGTAGTCCCGTATCCGGGAGGCGATCACGGCGGGTGCGGTACCAGCGAACGGAGTAGTCCGCGGTGCCGGTGGCCGCAGGATCCGCGCCGAACGGAGGCGGGGTGCTGATCGGGAACGCCGGACCGGTCAGCCGTCAAGCCCTCGGTGCCCCGATGTTCCCGCTCCCTGGTGATCTACGCATACGCACACAGAGCACCCTTCCGGGTACGGTTTCGACCATCCCAGCGCGCGAGGGGAGCGAATTGTTCCGCAGGTCCGACCGGAGGGACGAGCCCGCCGACGAGCGCGCGCTCGTCGCCCGCCACGCCGCCACACAAGGCTTTCTCGCCCTGGACGACGAGCAGCGCGCCGTCGCCGACGCCGTGCGGGCTGCCGACGAGCTCGGCGGCAGCCACGGGCTGACCCGGGCGTGGGCGGAGGTCGCGGCCGTCGGGGATGCGGCCACCGAGGCCTACCTGGCCGCAACCGGCGACCAGCCGCCGGGCGGTGCGCGGGCGGCGGACACCCGCGCGGCCGACGAGCGGGCGCTGCGGGAGATCGAGCGGGCGCGGGAGATGATCCGCCGCTTCCGTGCCTCGAACTCCCGGGCGCTCGACGAGGCGGCGTTCGCAGTGAGCAACCTGCCCCGCACGGTCCAGCAGGCGCACACGGCGCTGCGCGAGGCGCGCACCGCGGTGGAGCAGGCCGACGCGGCCGGCGTCCGGTCCCGCCGGGCGGCGGAGCGCCTGGCGGAGGCCGAGCGGGCCGCCGCTCAGCTCGACACCCCCGGCGCGCGCCTGCGCGACCAGCGCCGGTCGGCCCAGCACACGCTCGACCTGGCCCGATCAGCCGCCGCGCTCGCCGCCGAGGCACCACGCACGGCCGAGGCGGTGCGCACGGCGCTGACCAGCATCGGCACCCGCCGCTCGGCCGCCGAGACCAAGGCCGACCGGATCGAGCCGTCGATGTCGGCGTTGCGCCGCGAGTTCTCCGAGCCCTGCTCCCGGGATCTCACCGGGGCCGAGACCCTCGCCCGCGAGGCCATCGCCGACGCCGACCGGGCGATCACCCAGGCTCGACAGCTGGCCGGGGACGGCGACTGGGACGAGGCATTGGACCGGATCACGGCAGCCCGATCGGCGCTCGGTCGTGCCGAGGAACGGTACGACGTGGTCACCGACCGGTTGTCCCAGCTGCGCGAGGCCCGGACCGACCCCACCCGCCAGGCCTCCGACGCCCGGTTCGTGCTGCGCGACGCGCAGCGGCTCGTGGTGGACCGCGGGCTGGTCACCGAGTTCGGCGCGATCCTCGACGCCCAGTCGGTGCGGCTCGCGAACGCCGAGGAGCGGCTCACCGGGGTGCACCCCGACTACTGGCTCTACCTGACCGAGCTGCGTGGTGTCCGGGAACGGGTGAAGGACGTCGTCGCCCGGGCCAGGAGCACGCCACCGCGCCGCTGACGGGCCGGGCACTCCGGCTACGTGGTCAGCACCATCTTTCCCGTGGTGCGCCCGAGCTCGCCTGCCCGGTGGGCGTGCGACGCCCGTTCCAGGGGAAAGGTCTCGGCCACCAGCACCCGCAGCCGCCGGTCGTCGACCAGCCGTGCGAGCTCGTCGAGGCCGTCCCCGTCGGGCTCCACGAGCATGCCGGTGGCACGCAGCCCACGGTCCGCCGCGGCGGCCACGGCCTCGGCGGCAGCGCCGGACGGCAGGCAGATCAGGCGACCGTCGGGGTGCAGCACGTCGAGCGAGCGCACGGCGATCTCCCCACCGAACATGTCCAGCACGAGGTCGACGGGGTCGATCACCTTCTCGAACGCCTCGGCCCGGTAGTCCACCGCCTCGTCGATGCCGAGGTCGTTGAGCAGGTGGTGCTTGCCGATCGACGCTGTGCCGATCACGTAGGCGCCCCTGGCTTTCGCGATCTGGACGGCCAGGTGCCCGACCCCGCCCGCGGCGGCGTGCACGAGCACCCGCTGGCCCGCCTGCACGCCGGCGATGTCCACCAGGCTCTGCCACGCGGTGAGCCCGGCCAGCGGGAGCGCCGCCGCCTCCACCTCCGACAGCCCGGCGGGGCGGTGCGCGAAGTGCCGCGACGGGGCGATGACGAACTCGGCGTAGGCGCCGGCCTGGCGCGGGAACCATGGCATCCCGAACACCGAGTCGCCCACCGAGAACCGGGTGACGCCGAGGCCGACCGCGTCGACGGTGCCCGCGACGTCCCATCCGACGGTGAACGGGGGCGGCCCGATCACCGCCGCCATCCCCGAGCCTGCGCGCGTCTTCCAGTCCACGGGATTCACCCCGGCGGCGGCCACGCGCACACGTATCTCGGTGGGCAACGGTTCGGGCACCTCCGCCTCACCGATCTCGAGTACCTCGGGACCGCCGGTCGAGAGTTGCGTGATGACGCGCATCGTTCCCACGTCCGATACCTACCATCAGAAGACCAGGAATACCGGCCCGGGTCGGCGGACGACACTCCGGCATCGGGCAAGTGCACCCGTTACGGTGCGACCGTGAGCCCCCTTCCCGAGAGTGCGCGCGCCCTCATCGAGTCCGGAAGGCTCGCCCACTGCGCGACGATCAACCCGGACGGGAGTCCTCAGCTCAGTGCCGTGTGGGTCGGGCTCGACGGCGACGAGATCGTCATGGCGCACCTGCCGGAGCACCGGAAGGTCCGCAACCTCCGTCGTGATCCCCGCGTCGTGCTGTCCCTGGACGCCGAGGAGCGCAATGCCCTCGGGATGCAGCACAACCTGGTGGTGTACGGCACGGCCACCGTCACCGAGGGCGGAGCGCCCGAACTGCTGCAACGGCTCGTGAAGGTCTACGCCGGGCCGGGTGCCGAGTTCCCGTTGCCGCCCGACGCGCCGGCCGGCTACGTGGTGCGCATCGCCGTCGAGCGGGTGGGTGGGGTCGGCCCCTGGACGGAGCACTGAGCGGCTCCCGGGCGGGCGGCGGACGGCTCAGCCCGACGTGGCGAGGCGGGTCCGGGGGTCGCCGCGCCGAGCGCCGCCCGACACCCCGCCGGTGGCCCAGTCGTCCGGGTGCACCGGGATGATCCGGCCGTGGACCAGCCTCCGGTCCACCCCGAGCACGTCGACGACGATGTCGGTGAAGTCGCCCAGCAGCCGCCGGCGCTGCTCCACCGGCCTGCCCTCGAGCACCATCGCCGTGAAGTACGGAGCCGACCGGCTCGACGCCGGCGTGCCCGCGGTGGCCCAGAGCTCCGGCCGGTGCAGGGTGACCCACGCCCGCACCCCGTCGAGGGGCCATCCCAGGAGCTCGGCGTAGCGGGTGCTCATCGCCGAGAGCAGCTCGGAGTGCTGGGCGGGGGTGTGCATCCCCTCGACGAGATGGACTTCGAGGATCGGCATGGCGCATACCGTAAGGAGCCCTGCCGGCTCGCCCGCGATCGGCCTCGGCGTGCGGACGGCTCAGTCGTGCGGCTGCTCGACCACCTTCGGCTGGGTGCGCTCCCACTCGAGGTAACGGTCGGTCTCGACGAGGACGGCGCCCCCGAGCCACAGCGCGACGATCACGTCGTCGCCCAGACCGAGCAACGCCAGGAACGCCTCCGGGACGAGGTCGACCGGTGACACGAGGTAGGCCAGGGCGAGCACCAGTAGCCCGAGCCGCCCCCGGCTCAGCTCCGGGTAGCGGCCCGAGAGCGCACCGGCGAGCATCCGGGGCAGCGACCGGAGCCGGTCGCCGAACCCGGGTGCGCCCGGCCTGCGTCCATCGGACAGGGCGCGCCACAGGGCGCGGAACGCGGCGATCCGGCGTGGTCCGATCTTGGGCACACTCTCACAACGATCTCGACAGTCGGAACGTTCCGGACGCCTCGCCCGATCGGCGAGCGGGCACCACACCGCGGCCGTGCCGGGCGGGCGCTATCGTCGGCAGCTCCACTGATCGCTCGCGGGGGAAGTGTCGATGGGTCTCGTTTCGCGTGGCGCAAAACTTGCCGCCGCGCTGGTCGCCGGTGCCATCACCGCAGGCTGCGGCGGCTCCGTCGCCGACTCCGACAACCGCGAGCCGACTCGTCAGCAGGCTCCCCCGCCCAGCCCGTTCTGTACCGCCGCGCAGGCCAACGTCGCGGCGGTCCGGCCGTTGTCCGCCCTGATCACCCGCGGCGGCGCGTCCCCCCAGGAGCTCTCTGCCTCGATCGACGGCGTGCGGCGCGCCGGTGCCGCGATGCGCGACTCGGCACCGGACGCCATCCGCTCCGACGTCGACCTGACGGTGCAGGCGGCCAACCTGCAGCTGGACGCCCTGCAGGCCAACGGGGGCGACGGCGCGGCACTGGCGCGTGATCCGGAGCTCAACGCGCGGCTCGGGTCAGCGGAGTTCACCGGCGCGCGCGAGCGCGTGCAGGCGTACGTGGACGACAACTGCGGCCCGGTGCCCGCCGCCACCCGGTGACGCCGGCGCGCTCTCAGCGCCCGATCGACCGGCGATGCTTCACCGCGGAGTAGGTCACCACTCCCAGCGCCACCACGGCGCCGATCACCAGCGCCGTGGTGAGGAACTCGAAGACCGCCCCCAGCACCGCCAGTGCGAGCCAGATGACCACTGCGATGCCCAGGATCTTCAGCAGCATCTGAACGGACCTCCTCGGGGCCTGCCGCGTCGACGACGCGTCCCCTGTTCCTACCAGCCCCGGTCCGAAACCGACCCGGCTGACCGGATGCCGTTCCCATCGCCTGGTCCGACCGGGTGAAAGATACTTCGCCGCTAGCTCGGTGCGCTATCGCGATATATCGTGATGGCACACGAGCTACTCGATGCCATGAGAGCAGGAGGCTCGCAACGTCCGAGGAGACGACGATGAACGCCATGAACCCCGCCTGGACCCCTGGTTGGCCAGGCTTCCGATCCACCCCCTTCGGTCGCCGGCGCGGCCACGGGCACTCCCACCCGGCGGCCGGGCCGATGACCGCGGCGATGGGTGGCCCCGTGCCTCCCATGCCGCCGTTCGACGACGCGGACGACGGGGAGCACGAGCGACACGGCCGGCACGGCGGCCCGGGCAGGCGCGGCTGGCGGGGCGGTCCCCCGTTCCGTCCGGGCTTCGGCCCGGGTGGCCACGGCGGCTTCCCCGGTCACCGGGGCAGGCGCGGCCGGCGGACCGCACGCGGCGACATCCGCGCCGCCGTACTGGCCCTCGTCGCGGAGCAGCCGCGGCACGGCTACGAGATCATCCAGGAGATCGCCGAACGCTCCGGCGGAGCGTGGCGGCCCAGCCCCGGCTCGGTCTACCCCACGCTCTCCCAGCTCGAGGACGAGCAACTGGTCCGCGTGGAGCAGGCCGAGGGTCGCCGGGTCGTCCACCTCACCGAGGAGGGCACCCGGTACGTCGAGGAGCACCGCGAGGAGCTGGACGCCGTCTGGGCGTCGGTCGGCCGGGACGCCGACGACGACGGGGCGGGCGAGCTGTGGGAGCAGCTCGGCCAGCTGCACGCCGCCGCCCAGCAGGTGATGGCCGCGGGCAACCCGGAGCAGATCACCGCGGCCACCGCGGCTCTGACCGAGGCCCGCCGCACGCTCTACCGGCTGCTCGCGGAGTAACCGGCACCCTGCTTGCAGCAAAGCCACTTTCACGCCATCTGATGGCAGGAAAGTGGCTTTGCTGCAATGCGGGGGGCGCCTCAGCAGTCGCGCAGCTCCGGGCTCTGGTTCAGGACCTGGCCGCGGGGACTGATGAACTCGCGATAGGTCGGCCCGTCGACGTCCGCGGGGGCGAAGGCGGCCACGCGGTGGCAGTTCTGGAAGGCGAGCACCACGCCGAAGTGCCGCTCCAGCGCACCGCGGATGGCGTTGCTGGCCAGCGCCCGGAGCAGCTGGCCGCGCTCCTGCTCCGACGGCGGGGGCACCTCGTGCTCGCCGAACGGGGCCTCGGGGTGCTCGACCCTGTCGTCGGCGGCCGCGGTGACCACCTGCCACGCGTAGGGCAGCGAGTCCCGGACGACGGCGAGGAACTGCGCGTCGTCGAGCTCGCCGCGTTCAGCGGCGGTGAGCACGTGGGTGGGGACGTCGAGGGACACGGAACCTCCTGGGTTTGCCGGACGAACGGACGAGCTCGGGGTGACGGGTTCGGGTCGGTCACGCACGCGCGGCGCGGACGGTGCCGGGCCCCGGCACGAATGCGGGGTCGACCTGGTCGGCGAGGTCGGCACCCACGGCCCGGTTGGCCCAGGCCGCAGCGTTGCGGAGGTGGAACTCGACGGTGCCGCGGTGGTAGGCGGCCCAGTCGCGCTGCCGGTCGTCCAGCGCACCCAGCACGGCGTCGAGCACCGCGAGGTTGGCCGGTTCCAGCGCGCTGATGGGGGCGACGCCACCGCGCTCGGCGGCCCGCACCCAGGCGGACTGACCGAACCATCCGAGCAGGGCGTCGCCCACCTGCTCGCGCAGGTAGGTGACGTCGTCCGGCTCGCTCACCTTGTTGCCCAGCACCCGCAGCGCCACGCCGTGGCCCGCGGCGTGCTCGGCGTACTGCCGGTAGACACCGACGCCACGCCGGGTGGGCTCGCTGACGAGCACGGTCAGGTCGAAGCGGGTGAACAGGCCGGACGCGAAGGCGTCGGCGCCCGCCGTCATGTCCACCACCACGTACTCGCCGGGGCCGTCGACGAGATGGTTGAGGTAGAGCTCCACCGCGCCGGTCTTGGAGTGGTAGCAGGAGACGCCGACGTCCGCCTCGTCGAACTCGCCCGTGACGAGGTAGCGCACGCCACCCGCGACGGCCGAGTACCGCAGCAGCAGCTCACCGTCCGGAGCGAGATCGAGCAGTCGGGACCCGGCGCCCGGCGGAGTGGTCTTGATCATCGTCTCGGCCGAGGAGATGCGCGGGTTGGCGGCGCGCAGGTGGTCCTTCAGCCAGGTGAGGTCGGTGCCGAGCGCGCGGGGCGGCGGCCCGTCGTGCCCCAGCGCCGCGCCGAGGTGCTGGTTGATGTCGGCGTCGATCGCGAGGACCGGGTGGCCGAGCTCGGCGAGATAGCGGCTGAACATCGCCGCGGACGTCGTCTTCCCACTGCCGCCCTTGCCGACGAACGCGATCCGCACCCGGTCCTCCGATGATCGATCCTGTGAGACCCGATAACGATAAGCGTTTCCACTAACGGGTGACGCCACCGGCCCGGTGTGGAACGAACGGAAGCGGAGAACGAGATCAGCGCGGGCGGCGACGCTCGGCGAGGAGCTCACGCAGCGGGGGCACCACCACGCCCTCGATCGCCATCTTGCGGCGCGCCCGGCGCCGGGCGACCAGCACGCCGACGAGCGCGAGCACCCAGATGACGTACTGCACGGTCCACGCTCCCCGGAACGCCTCCGGGCTGTAGCCGTCGGCAGGCCCGATGAGGCCGAGCACGACGCCCACCGTGAGCGCCACGAGCAGCGACGCGAAGAACCCGCCGACGTTGACGATGCCGATCGCCGTGCCCTGGCGGTGCCCGGGGTTGAAGGTGCGGGCGTAGTCGAAGCCCACCATGGACGCCGGGCCGCCGAGCGCCAGCACGACCACGAGCAGCACCAGCAGCCACCGCGGGGCGGGCGGCGGAACCGCCAGCACGACCGTCCACATGAGGGCGGTCGTGCCGATCACCGCCAGCACCAGCCACGAGCGCCGCAGGGGGTGCCGCGCGGTGAACTCGCCGAACAGCGGCCCGGCGACGATCCCCACGCCGACGAGCACCGTGAGCATCGCGCTCGCCGCACCGGGCGAGAACCCCTGGCCCGCCACCAGGTACGGCACGCCCCAGAGCAGCGCGAACACCGTGCCGGAGAACTGGGTGCCCATGTGGGTCCAGAGACCGAGCCGCGTGCCCGGTTCCCGCCACGACGAGACGAGCCCGTCCACCACCTCGCGCGGCGACGGCGCGCGCGGGGGCGCGGGGGCGCCGGGCGGCCGGTCGCGCAGCACCGCCAGCGCCGCGAGCGCGACCGCCACCCCGAGGACCGCGGCGGACACGAACGCGGTGGTCCAGCCCGGTCCGTGGAGCAGAACGGCGAGCGGGACGGCGCTGAGCACCTGCCCGAGCTGCCCGATCAGCCCGGTGAGCTGCGTCATCAGCGGAACGCGCCGCGGCGGGAACCATGCGCTGACGACGGACAGGACGCTGATGAACGTCAGCGCGTCACCGGCCCCGACCAGCACCCTGGCCAGGATCGCGAGCGGGAGGCCGGTGGCCAGCGCCAGCATGAGCTGGCCAGCGGCCATCGTGAGCGCGCCGACCACGATCAGCCTGCGTGCACCGAAGCGGTCGAGCAGCACGCCGACGGGTATCTGCAGCGACGCGTAGACCAGCAGCTGCAGCACCACGAACCCGGACAGCACCGCCGGGCCCGCGTGGAACCGCGCGGCCGCGTCGAGGCCCGCCACTCCGAAGGACGTGCGGTGCATGACTCCGACGAGATAGGCAGCCAGACCGACCGCCCAGACCCCCCAGGCGCGATGATGCACGTTCATATCGGATCCATGGTGCGGGCAGCGGCGCCCGAACGGGATGCTGTGCGGGGAAGTTCACGTTGCATCGGGGAGACTGACGTCGCCCGGGGGAACCCCCGACCGTGTGACGCTGCGACGGGCGGGGCGCCTGCCCCGTCGAGGAACCGGAGGTGTGCGGTGCTGGAGCCGGCTGAGCTGTACGAGGTGGCGGCGGACGCGCCGCAGCTGGACGAGCCCGTGCTGCTGGTGGCGCTCGACGGCTTCGTCGACGCGGGTAACGCTGCGCGGCTGGCCGTGGACGCGCTGCTGGCGGACCGCGAGGCACGCAGCGTGGTCCGGTTCGATGTCGACCAGCTCGTGGACTACCGGTCGCGGCGGCCACCGCTGCGGTTCGAGTCCGACCACTGGGCCGCCTACGACCCACCCCAGCTCGATGTCGTGGCCCTCTCCGACACGGGCGACACCGACTACCTGCTGCTCGCGGGCCCCGAACCCGACACCCAGTGGGAGCGCTTCTGCGCCGCGGTCGAGCAGATCGTGCGGCGCCTCGGCGTCCGCCTGGTGATCAATCTCACCGCGATCCCGATGGCCGTGCCGCACACCCGTCCGATCGGGGTCACCGTCCACGGCACGCGTCCCGACCTCACCGAGGGGCACGAGGCGTGGTTCGCCACCGCGCAGGTCCCGGGCAGCGCCGTGGGGCTCATGGAGTTCCGGCTCGGGGAGGCCGGGCTCGATGCGATGGGCTTCGCCGTGCACGTTCCGCACTACCTGGCCCGCGCCGAGTACCCGCAGGCCGCGCGGGTCCTGCTCGACCACGTGGGGCTGGCCGCCGGCCTCTACCTGCCCACCGAGGGCCTGTCGAAGGCCGCCGAGCGGGCCGAGGCGGAGATCGCCGAGCAGGTGGCGGCCTCGGACGAGGTGAGCCAGGTCGTCCAGGCGCTGGAGCGGCAGTACGACATGGTCGCCACCGGGCGTGGGGAGCGCTCGAGCCTCGGCATGTCCGGCGAGCTGCCCAGCGCCGACGAGCTCGCCGCCGAGGTCGAACGGTTCCTGGCCGACCAGGACGACGAGAGCGGTACCGACACCCCCCGGAGCAGCGAGGACAACGGGGACGACAGCGGGGACGAGGGGCGCGGAGGAGCGCAGCCCAGCTGACCCGCCCTGTGGACAACTCCTCGGCAGCGCACCACACACCGTCGTGGCTGTCGGTGGTCACGGTGACCGTGGCCCGGTCGATGTCGACCGACCGAGGAGGAACCGGTGTGCAGGATGTGCGACGACCCCACCGTCGGCCCCGAGCAGTACCTGGAGCACGTGGCCCGGCAGCTCGCGGAGCGCTGCTGGGTGGTGCAGGGAGTGGCGGCCGAGCGCGATCGCCCGGGGTGGGCCTACACGGTGGGTCTCACGGCCCACCACCGGCCGGAGCTCGTGATCACCGGCATGCCGGTGGCCCGGGCCACGCGGCTTCTCGACGGTGTCGCGGCGCACCTGCTGCACGCCGCGGCGCCACCGCCCGGTGAGCAGGTACGGCTCGTCAGCGGGGTGCTGGTCGAGTTCGTCGCGGTCGAGCACCCCGAGGTCCACCTCGTCGTGGCCCACGCCCTCTACGGGCCGTCCGTGCGCGCGCTGCAGGTGGTGTGGGCCGACGACCGGGACCACTGGCCGTGGCATCCCGGCTTTCGGAGCCGCCGCGGGGGCCAGCCGGTGCTGGGCCCCCGGGCGACATGACGGCCCCGGCGCCGGTGGCGGCCGCGAACGCCGCCGGCGCGATCAGGTCACGGAGCCAGATCCAGGCCCGCCCGCACGATGCTGTCGGCGTCCAGGCCGTGGTGGCGGTAGACGTCGTCGAGGTCGCCGGACTGTCCGAACCGCGACACCCCGAGGTGGGCGGCCCGCACCTGGTTGATCCCCGCCAGGAAGGACAAGGTGTGCGGGTGGCCGTCCAGCACCGTCACCATCGGCGTGGCGCGGAAGGCCGGGAACGCGGCGTCGAGAACCCAGGTCTCCGCGTCCCCCCGGCCGCTGCGTGCCTGCAACGCGTCGAACAACAGTCCGGCGCTCGTCACGCACACCACGTCGGTGGGCGTGCCGAGCGCCTCGAGCCGCTCGGCCGCAGCGAGTGCCTCGGGCACCACGGCACCCATCGCGGCGATGGTCAGCGCAGGCTCCGCTGCGCGGCGCAGCGGGTAGGCCCCGGCCACCACCTGCCGGCGGCGGCGTTCCCGGGCGGCCGGGTCGGTGGGCACCGCGGCGAGGGTCTGGTCCACCGGCCTGGTCGACAGCCGCAGGTAGGCCGAGGTCCCGTCCGGGCGGCCGAGCCGGGCCAGCGACGCCAGCAGCGTCCACTCCACGTCGATCGCGAAAGCCGGGTCGTAGCTGATGCACCCGGGCTGCTCCAGCCCCACCGACGGCGTGCTGATCGACTGGTGGGCCCCGCCCTCCGGGGCCAGCGACACCCCGGACGGCGTGCCGACGAGGATCGACTGCCCGCCCGCGTAGATCCCGAACGACCACGGCTCGAGCGCGCGCTCCACGAACGGGTCGTAGAGCACCCCGATGGGCAGCAGCGGCTCACCCCACCGGCTCCAGGTGGCGCCCAGCTCCCCGAGCAGGCCCACCAGGTTCGTCTCGGCGATGCCCAGCTCCAGGTGCTGGCCGGTGGGCCGCTCCCGCCAGTGCAGGATCGTCTCGGGATCGTCGGCGAACCAGTCCACCCGCTCGCGGGCCGACCACACCCCCACCTTGTTCACCCAGCCGCCGAGGTTGGTCGACGAGCTGACGTCCGGGCACAGGGTCACCACCCGGCGGGCGGCGTCGGGCGCGGAGCGGGTGAGGTCGAGCAGCGCCCGGCCCAGTGCCGCCTGGGTGGTGGCGGTGCCGGTGGGGGTACGGCCGATGTCTGCCGGGATCGGCGCCACCGGGTGGGCCACCGCCGGTTCGCGGTGCAGCCGGGCGCTCACCGCCGCGCAGAGCTGGGCAGCGGGCGAGCCGGCGGGGAACCGTGCCCACGGCTCGTCCACGGAGGCACCGACCGCCGAGGCCAGCTCGGCCAGCTGGTCGTGGGTGAGCAGCGAGGAGTGGTTCTGCGGGTGCCCCTCGCTGGCGAGCCCGTACCCCTTCACGGTGTAGGCGAAGATCACCGTGGGGCGGGCGTCGTCGATCGCGGCGAAGGCGTCGCCGAGCGCGGCGAGGTCGTGGCCACCGAGGTTGCGGATCGCGGCGTGCAGGGTCTCGTCGTCGAGCCCGGCCACGAGGCCGGCGATCTCCCGGTCGTCTCCGGGGAGCCGCTCGCGCAGCTGGGCCGGGGTGCAGCGCAGCAGCCGCTGGTACTCCGGGTTGGGCATCTCGTCGATCCGGCGGCGCAGGGCCGCCCCGCCGTCGCGGGTGAACAGCTTCTCCAGCAGGCGGCCGTACTTCACGGTGAGCACCTGCCAGCCCGCCGCCTCGAACATCCCCTGCAGCCGGGTGGCCCCGATGTTCGGCACCACCCGGTCGAGCGACTGCCGGTTGAGGTCGACGATCCACACCACCTCGCCGAGCTCGCCCACCATCGGGTCGAGGATCGCCTCCCAGCAGGCACCCTCGTCCAGCTCGGCGTCGCCCACGAGGGAGTACTGGCGGCCCGTTCCCGGGTCGGCGCCCAGGGAGCTGACGTACCGCCGGGCGAGCGCGCCCCAGATCGGGGCGGTGGCGCCGATGCCCACCGAGCCGGTGGAGTAGTCCACCGGGTCGGGGTCCTTGGCCCGGCTCGGATAGCTCTGCAGCCCGCCGAACTCGCGCAGCGTCGTCAGGTAGCGCTCGTCGAGATCGCCGAGCAGGTAGTTGATCGCATGCAGCACCGGCGAGGCGTGCGGCTTCACCGACACCCGGTCCCCGCTGCGCAGGTGCTCGAACCAGAGCGCCGTCATGATCGTCGCGATCGACGCGCTCGACGCCTGGTGGCCCCCCACCTTCAGGCCGCTCGGGTTCGGGCGCACGCGGTTGGCGTGGTGGACGATCGCCGTGGCCACCCAGAGCACCCGCTGCTCGATCTCGCGCAGCACCGCCGACGGATCGGCTCCGGCCGCGCCACCGGCAGCGTCCGGCCGCTCCTCGATGCTCGTCATCACGCCCCTCCTGGACCCATGTTGTCGGTCAACTGCACCACCGCGACGATGAATGAACAACTGCGGGCGTTATCACTGAGCAGACTGCTGCATCGGCAGCGATCACGACCCGAACGGAGGGCGCAGAATGCCCAACCCCGCCAGCGTCGATGCCACCGACGCGCGGCTCCTTCTCGCGCTCACCGAGAGCCCCCGGGCATCGGTGCTCGCGCTGGCCGAACGGCTCAAGCTCTCGCGCAACACGGTGCAGGCACGGCTGGCCGGGTTGGAGGCACGCGGCGTGGTCACGTCCTTCCAGCGCAGGATCGACCCGGCGGCGCTCGGCTACCCGCTCACCGCCTTCGTCACGGTGCAGGTCGTGCAGCGCCGGCTCGACGAGGTGGCCGCCGCGCTCGCCGAGGTGCCGGAGGTGGTGGACGTGCTCGGCCTGTCCGGCCCCGCCGACCTGCTGGTCCAGGTCGTCGCGCGCGACGCCGACGACCTGTACCGGATCGCCGGCCAACTGCTCGCCACCGACGGCGTCGAGCGCACCAACACCTCACTGGTGATGCGCCGGCTCGTGGAGCACCGCCTCTCCCCCCTGCTGGAGCGCCTCGCCCACCCCCGGTGACGGTGCTCCGGCGCTGCGCACGCGGCCGTCCTGGGTGACGATCCGAGGATGAGCGCTGAGTCGACGCCTGGTCTGCCACCCGAGATCGTCGAGATGCTGGGGAACCCCAACCCCGCCGTGATCGGGACGGTCCGCCGGAACGGGGCACCGGTCACCGTGGCCACGTGGTACCTGTACCGCTACGAACGGATCGTCGTGAACATGGACTCCGGGCGGCGGCGCCTCGACCACATCCGGCAGGACCCCCGGGTGTCCCTGACGGTGCTCGACCGGGACGACTGGGGCACGCACGTCAGCATGCAGGGGCGGCTGACCCTGCTCGACGACCACGACCTGCGGGACATCGACGAGATCGCCCGGCACTACACCGGCCAGGCGTACCCCCAGCGCGACCGGCCGCGGGTCACCGGGGTGCTCGACATCGAGACGTGGCACGGGTGGGGCCGTTTCGCCTGACGCCCGCCGGGCATGCCCCCGGTGACCGGCGCTGCCGCGGATCACGACCGTGCCGATCGCTGCTGCTCGGAGCAGGTAACGAGCGCATTCCTGTCCCGGCGGTCCGATTGACGCCACCACCCCGGTCGTCGCAGGGTGCACGCAACCGTGACATCGGGGCCGGTCGATCGCCGGCCATGACGACGTACAAGGGGGAGGCTCCGGCCACCCGGGGCCGCACAGGATGACCGTTTCCGAGACACCTTCCGAGACACCCAGCAGCGGCACGCCGCCCGACACGGTGCAGGCGCCGCCCGCCACGGGGTCGGCCGACCGGCGCTACCCCGTGGACCGGTGGGTCTTCGGCGTCGCCGCGGTGCTCGTCGTGGCGTTCATCGTGTGGGGTGCACTGTCCACCGACACGTTGAGCGCCGTCGCCTCCGCAGTGCTCGCCGGGATCATGAACGCGGGCGGCTGGGCGTTCGTGCTGGCAGCGAGCGGCTTCGTCGTGTTCGCACTGTGGCTGGCGTTCAGCCGGTACGGCAAGATCCCGCTCGGGCGCGACGGCGAGCAGCCGGAGTTCCGCACCGTCTCGTGGGTCGCGATGATGTTCAGCGCCGGGATGGGCATAGGGCTGATGTTCTACGGGGTCAGCGAACCGCTCGCGCATTTCACCAGCCCGCCACCGGGCACCGTCGCCGCCGGCACCCCGCAGGCGCTCGACGTGGCCATGGCCACCACGCTCTTCCACTGGACGCTGCACCCGTGGGCGATCTACGCGGTGGTCGGGCTCGCGATCGCCTACAGCACGTTCCGGAAGGGCCGCAGGCAGCTCATCAGCTCGGCGTTCGCCCCGCTGCTGGGCGAGCGGCGCAGCGAGGGCGCCTTCGGCAGGGCGATCGACATCCTCGCGATCTTCGCCACGCTCTTCGGCTCGGCGGCCTCGCTCGGCCTGGGAACGCTGCAGATCGGCGGTGGCCTGGAGGCCAACGGGCTCCCGCCGCTCGGTGACCTGCTGCTCGTGTCGATCATCGCGGTACTGACCATCGCGTTCGTCTGCTCGGCCGTCACCGGGATCGCCAAGGGCATCCAGTGGCTCTCCAACATCAACATGGTGCTGGCGGGGGTGCTGGCCCTCGCCGTGTTCGTCGGCGGCCCGACGGTGCTGATCCTCAACCTGATCCCCACGGCCATCGGCGACTACTTCGGCAACCTGTCGGCGATGGCGGCCCGCACCGCGGCCACCGGCGGCGACGCCACGGCCGAGTGGCTGGCGAGCTGGACGGTCTTCTACTGGGCCTGGTGGATCTCCTGGACCCCGTTCGTCGGCATGTTCATCGCCCGGATCAGCCGGGGCCGCACGATCAAGCAGTTCGTCACGGGCGTCATCCTGATCCCGAGCCTCGTGAGCCTGATCTGGTTCGCCGTCTTCGGTGGAGCGGCGATCAACCTGCAGCGCAGTGGCACCGATCTCGCCTCGCAGCCCACCGAGGCCCAGCTGTTCGGGCTGCTGCACACGCTGCCGCTTGGCGGCGTGCTGGGCATCCTCGCGATGGTCCTGATCGCGATCTTCTTCGTGTCCGGCGCCGACGCCGCGGCGGTGGTGATGGGCACGCTCTCGCAGCGCGGCTCGATCACCCCGTCCCGCTGGGTGGTGGTCTTCTGGGGTGTCGTGATGGGCGCGATCGCGATCATCATGCTGCTCGTGGGCGACGAGGGCGAGGCGCTCACCGGCATCCAGAACATCACGATCATCATGGCGGCGCCGTTCGCCGTGGTGATGGTGGTGCTGTGCGTGGCGCTGGCCAGGGACCTGCGCCACGACCCGCTCATGCTGCGCGACCAGCGCTCCGTCGCCGCCGTCGAGCAGGCGGTCGACTACGGGAGGAAGGCCTACGGCGACCGGTTCGTGGTGGCGGTGAAGCCGCATCCCGGCGAGCCCGGCAACGGGAGCGAGCCGGCCGGCGGCACCAACGGATCTCCCACCGCGCGCACCTGAGCCACCCGTTGCAGCAAAGCCACTTTCACGCAAGGAGATTGCCGCAAAGTGGCTTTGCTGCAACTCGGGGCTGCAACCCGGGGCTGCAACTCAGGAGGACGTCTCCAGCACCACCTTGCCGGTGACCTGCCGCTCGTCGATCCGGGCGAGCGCCTCGGGCGCCCGCTCCAGCGGGAAGGTGGCGGAGATCAGCGGGTCCAGCGCGCCGGACCGCAGGTGCGGCTCCAGCTCGGCCCACTGCTCTCCCAGGTAGCCGGGCCGCGCCAGCGCGAAGGCGCCCCAGCCGACGCCGACCACGTCGATGTTGTTGAGCAGCAGCCGGTTCACCCGCACGGTCGGGATGTCGCCCGCGGTGAACCCGACGACCAGCAACCGGCCCTCCGGCGCGAGGCTGCGCAGCGAGTCGGTGAACCGGTCACCGCCCACGGGGTCGACCACGAGGTCGACGCCCGCCCCGCCGGTGAGCTCCTTCACCGCGTCCCGGAACCCGTCGGCGAGCACCGTCTCGTGCGCTCCCACCGAGCGGGCCACCTCGGCCTTCTCCTCGGTGGAGACCACCGCCACCACCGTGGCGCCCAGCGCCGCCGCGAGCTGGACGCACGCCGTGCCGACCCCGCCGGCGGCCCCGTGCACCAGCACCTTCTGTCCCGCCCGCAGGTGGCCCCGGACCAGGAGCGCGAAGTGCGCGGTGAGGTAGTTCATCGGCAGGCACGCGCCAGCCGCGAAGGACACCTGGTCGGGCAACGGCAGGACGTTCTCGGCCGGTGCCGCCACCAGCTCGGCGAACGCTCCGGTGCCGGCGAACGCGGCGACCCGGTCCCCCGCCCGGAACGGGGACCCGTCGGGCGCCTCCCGCACGACGCCTGCGACCTCGGACCCGAGGGTGAACGGCAGGTCGGGCTTGTACTGGTAGAGGCCCTTGGTCTGCAGCACGTCGGGGAAGTTCACGCCGGCGGCGCGGACCTCGATCAGCACCTGGTCGGGCTGGCGCGCCGGTTCCGGCACGTCCCGCACCTCGACCGCCGCCGGGCCGTCCAACCGCACCACCTGCACAGCGCGCACGCCGATCCCTCTCCCTCGAGTGTCACCGGCCCCCATCCTCACCCATGCAGGTGGCGCAGCCGCTCCCCTGCCCCGCCGACGACCGCGTCGCCGTGCCCGAAGCAGGCGATCTCGACGTCCAGCGCGGCCAGCAGGCGCATCGACGCGGCCGCGCGCTCGCGGTCGAGGTTGAACGGGCCGAGCATCAGCTCGCCGCCGTGCTCCGCGATCACGTCCCCGGTAAACAGCACCCCCTCGGCGACGAGGTGCAGGGCGATGCTGCCGTCGGTGTGACCGGGCACGTGCAGCACGCGGGCGCCGGCCCCGATGTCGAGCTCCTCACCGCCCTCCAGCTCGACGTCGACGCGTGCGGGCGGGGCGGGAGGCAGCCCGTGCGCGACGCGGGCGTGCAGCTCGCGCTCGACGTCGGTGAAGTCGGGTGGCGGCCCCGGCCGGTCGCCCCGGATGATCGGCGCGTCGGCGCGGTGGGCCAGGACGGTGACGCCGGGCCACGAGCCGATCTCGGCGGCGGAACCGGTGTGGTCGTCGTGGAAGTGGGTGAGCACCACCCGCCGCAACGTCCCGAACCGCTGCACGGCCGCGGCGACGGCGGGTGCGGAACCGGCCGGTCCGGTGTCCACCAGCGTCAGGTCGGCGCCGTCTCGCCACAGATAGGCCTGGCCCACCGGGAACCGCAGCAGGTGCAGGCGGGGCGTGAGCTCCAGGAGGTCCATCCCGCGACCGTAGGGAGGGCGGCCCCCGCAGACCCGCTCGTTCGCGCAGGGCGGACCGTCAGGCCGGCACGCCGTCGTCGTAGTGCACGACGCGGGGCACGTGGCTCAGCTTGTCGACGAGGTCGCAGAGCCAGCCGTCCACCCGTTCCTGGACGCGTTCGAGGCTGTCGAGCTCGCACGCCAGCTCGAGGGCGCGCTCTGAGCCCTCGGGGCCGTCGAGGGCGAGCTCCAGCTCGTGGCGGACTCGGTCGGCTCGCGCCCGGCAGCCGTCCGAGGTCTGGACGTGGGCGAGCAGGCGGGACCGCTGCTCCGAGGTGATGCTCTCGGGAACGGACGCGACGAGCTGTTGCAGGCGGTGCGGGTGCACGAGGTCCCCCTCAGGTGACGGTCATCACCTCGACCGTACGGCGGAGGGCTCGGCGACGGTAGTCCCGGCCGCTACGGTGCGATCATGTCGCGGTCGAGATGGGCCGATACCGCTCTTTTCCTCCGCGAGTTCGTGCGTCATCCCCTGAACACCGCGTCGGTGACACCCAGCTCACCCGCGCTCGCCGCCGCGATGACGGCGCCACTGCCCCGCGCCGGGGACCCCGTGGTGGTGGAGCTCGGTCCGGGCACCGGCGCGTTCACCCGCGCGATCCAGGAACACACCGGCGGGCGGGGCAGGCACATCGCTGTGGAGCTCAACCCGGGCTGGGCGCAGCTGCTCGAACACCGCCATCCGGGCGTCGACGTCGTGCTCGCCGACGCCCGTGAGCTGCCCGCACTGCTCGCCGACCGCGGCATCACCACGGTCGACGCGGTGGTCAGTGGGCTGCCCTGGGTGGCCTACGCACCCGGCCCCGACGGGCGCGGGCTGCACTCGGTGATCGTCGACGCGCTCGGCCCCGACGGCGTCTTCACCCAGTTCGGCTACACGTGGACGCGCTGGGCTCCGCCAGCCCGGCGCCAGCTCGCCGACCTCCGCGCGCACTTCGCCGACGTCGTGATCAGCCCGGCGGTGTGGCGCAACCTGCCGCCCGCCGTGGTCTACGAGGCCCGCGGACCGCGGCAGCCCTCCCGCTGACCGGGGAGCGGGTGGGCGCCGCAGCGGGTCAGAGATGCGGCTGCACCAGCTCGACGTAGCGGCGGGCGAGAGTGGCGACCACCTGCTCCCCCGGTGCCGCCCACACGTCGGCGTGGAAGATCTCCACCTCGACGTCTCCCGCGTACCCGGCGGCCGCGACCGCGCGGGTGAAGGCGGGGAAGTCGACGTGGCCGTCGCCCATCATCCCGCGGGCCAACAGCGTGTCGGCGGGCAGCGGGGTGATCCAGTCGCAGACCTGGTAGCTGACGATCCGCTCCCCCGCCCGGGCGATCTGGGCGTGCACGCCCGGCTCCCACCACAGGTGGAAGGTGTCGACGACGACGCCCACCTCGTGGGGCGCGAACGCCTCGGCGATGTCGAGCGCCTGGGCCAGCGTGGAGACGACCCCGCGGTCGGCGGCGTAGATCGGGTTCATCGGTTCGATGCCGAGGGTGACGCCGCGGTCGGCGGCGTGCGGCACCAGCGCCGCGATCGCCTCGGCCGCCCGCGCCCTGGCCCCGGCGAGGTCCTTGTCACCCGGTGGCAGGCCACCCGGGACGAGGACCAGCGCGCGGGTGCCGAGCGCCGCGGCCTCGTCGATGGCCCGCCGGTTGTCGTCGTGGGCGGCGATGCGGGCCGCCGGGTCGGACGCGGTGAAGAACCCGCCGCGGCACAGCGACGAGACCCGCAACCCGGCGTCGTCGACCCAGCGGCGGGCGACGCCGACGCCGACCTCCGCCACCGGTTCACGCCAGAGCCCGATCGCGGGAAGACCGGCGGCGACGGCCCCGTCGACCGCCTCACGGAGGCTCCAGTGCGCCGTGGTGCGCTGGTTGAGCGACAGGCGGGCCAGCCGCCGGTCGCCCGGTCCCGGCGTGCCGACGCGGGCGGGGGCGCCGCTGGGGACGTCGAGAACCGCCGTCACCGGGCCGCCCCTGCCACCGCGAGCAGCCCCCGGAACCGCTCCGCCGCACGCTCCGGGTCGGGCAGCAGCCGGGCCGTGTTGGCCAGCGCGAAGGCCTCGCTCAGGTGCACGACCGAGCGTGCCGACTGCAGGCCACCGACCATCGTGAACCCGGGCTGGTGGCCGCTGAGCCAGGCCAGGAACGCGATGCCGGTCTTGTAGTAGAAGGTCGGCGCGGCGAAGACGTGACGCGACAGCGCCAGGGTGGGTGCGAGCTCGGCGTCGTAGCGGGCCAGGTCGCCGTCGTCGAGCGCGGCCAGCGCCGCCGACGCGGCCGGGGCGATGGCGGCGAACGCCCCCAGCAGCGCGTCCGAGTGCTGGTCGCCGTCGCCGCGGATCAGCTCCGGGTAGTTGAAGTCGTCGCCCGTGTAGAGCCGCACACCGGCCGGGAGCGCGGCGCGCAACCCGATCTCGTGTTCGGCCGACAGCAGCGACACCTTGACCCCGTCGACCTTCGCCGCGTGCGCCGACACGAGCCGCAGGAACGTCTCGGTGGCCGCTGGGATGTCGGTGGAGCCCCAGTAGCCGCGCAGCTGCGGGTCGAACGCCTCGCCGAGCCAGTGCAGGATCACCGGTTCCCGCACCTGGCGCAGCAGCTCGTCGTAGACGCGCAGGTAGTCGTCCGGTCCGGCCGCGACGGCCGCGAGCTGGCGCGACGCCATGAGGATCACCTGGGCGCCCGTGCCCTCCACGAACTCGACCTGCTCGCCGTAGGCGGCGAGCACGTCGTCGACCGACACCAGATCGGTGCGGTGGTCGGTGCCGGCCCCGGCCGCGATGCGGGCGTCGTGCGCCCTCGCCTGCTCGCTACTGCGCGTCACCAGTTCCTGGACGGCCACCCAGTCGAGGCCCATGTTCCGCTGCGCCGTGTCCATCGCCTCGGCGACGCCCAGGCCGTAGGAGAACAGGTGGCGGCGGAACGCGAGCGTGGCGTCCCAGTCGACGGCCGCCGGGGCACCGGGCACGTTCTCGCCCCACGGGTCGGCCGCGACGTGCGCGGCGGCGAACGCCACCCGGCTGCGGTACGGCCCGGGGTGCTCGGCCCACTCCCGGGGCTCGGCCAGCTCCACGGTGCGCCACCCGCCCCCCGCGACGGGCAGGTCGATCCGCGCTCCGGTGAGCGGCACCTCCCGCTCGGTCAGGCTGGTCATGCCGGGCCGCCCGCGAGCTGCACCCGGACCCCCTCGTCCGACGACCGCAGCGCCGCGTCCACCAGACGCAGGCCGCGCACCCCGCTCATGAAGTCGTAGGGGTGCGTCCGTCCCGCGTCGACGTCGAGCAGGTAGCGCTCCCACTGCGCGCGGAAGCCGTTGGTGAACTCCTGGTTGTCAGGCGCCTCCTCCCACTGCCCGCGGAAGTCCTGGTCGGTGGGCACGTCGGGGTTCCACACCGGCTTCGGGGTGCGCACCCGCGGCTGGATGCGGCAGCCGAAGAGGCCCGCGACGGCCGAGCCGTGCGTGCCGTCCACCTGGAACTCGACGAGCTCCTTGCGGTCCACCCGCACCGCCCAGGACGAGTTGATCTGGGCGATGACGCCGCCGGCCAGCTCGAAGATCCCGTACGCCGCGTCGTCGGCGGTGGCCTCGTAGGTGTTGCCCTGCTCGTCCCAGCGCTGGGGGATGTGCGTGACGGACCTGGTCATCACCGCCTCGACGCCGCCGAAGAGGTGCTCCAGCACGTAGTTCCAGTGGCAGTACATGTCGAGCGTGATCCCGCCGCCGTCCTCGGCGCGGTAGTTCCAGCTCGGCCGCTGCGCGGGCAGCAGGTCACCCTCGAAGACCCAGTAGCCGAACTCACCACGCACCGACAGGATCCGGCCGAAGAACCCCGAGTCGATCAGCCGCTTCAGCTTGATCAGGCCGGGCAGGTAGATCTTGTCGTGCACCACCCCGTCGACGATCCCCGCGGCCCGGGCCGCCTCGACGAGCTCCATCCCCTCCTCGACCGACTCGGCGAGGGGCTTCTCCGTGTAGACGTGCTTGCCGGCGGCGATCGCCCGCAGGATCGCCTTCTTGCGCTCGCTGGTGACCTGGGAGTCGAAGTAGACCGACGCCCCGTCCTCGGCCAGCGCGGCGTCGAGGTCGGTGTGGAACAGCTCGATGTCGTGGCGGCGGGCGATGTCGGCCAGCTTGTCGCGGCTGCGTCCCACCAACACCGGCTCGATCTGCAGCCGGGTGCCGTCGGGTCGCAGGACCCCGCCGTCGTCGCGGATCGCGAGCACGGAGCGTAGGAGGTGCTGGCGGTACCCCATCCGCCCCGTCACGCCGTTCATCACGATGCGAACGGTGGGTCCTGACATGGGTCTACCTGCTCTCTCCGGGTTCGGCTGCGAACCGTCCGGCGTGGTCGGAACGAGGAGTAAGCGCTTTCCGAGAATAGGCCGGACGTTGAGGCAGCGGCAAGGCCAACGCTGTGACCACTGCGGACGGTGTTTGTGCCGCCCCGCCTGTAGGCCGTTCAGGTGGGGCTGCCAATGTGACCCGAGTGCGTCTCGTCTTCCGCTCCGACGATCATGAGGAGTACTCCGCCGTCCGCGATCGCCTGCGACTGCACATCGTCGCCTGGGCTCGACGGCGCGGCATCGAGGCGGAACCGTCACTCGTCGCCGCGGCACTCGACCACAAGCACAGCGTCGACGGCCGCCTCGGCCACTGGACCCGCGAGCACGTGGCCGACGCGCTGGCCGTGTGGTTCCCCCGCACGGTCGCGCTCCTGGAGGACGACCGGGACGCCGTCCCCACCGCCCTGCACGCCCTGATCGGATTCCTCGCCGACCACGACTGGCTCGACTCCCGCTCCGCCCCCGCCGACGAGCTGCACGCACAGGTCACCGACTCCACGCCGGCCCTGTACGACGCCCTCGACGACGAGCGCAACCACGACCTCGGCACGTTCTGGGCCGTGCAGATGCTGCGCCACGGTGTCGCGACGGCCGACCCCGCCGCCGTCGCCCGTTTCCTGTCGCAGGTGCACGCGGGCGAGCTGGCGATCGACCGGGCCGCGCTGGACGAGATCCGGCGCCGCCAGGAGAACGAGACCACCGAACCGCCCCGTCCCGAGCTGCCGCCCGTGCTCCTGCCCGGAGCCGCCCAGATGCTCGCGGCCGCCGACTCCAGCGTCGCGCTCGCCCGCCTGCGCGCCTTCACCCGCTGGGTGCGGGCGGGGCGCGCGGTCACCCGCGAGGGCAGGCTGCTGCTCGCCGACGCCCGCGCGGTGGCGGACGCTCTGGACCTGGATCACTTCAGCCGCGACCGCGCGCGCACCAGCGACGACCTCCCGGAGATCACCCTGCTGCTGCACTGGGCACGGCAGGCCCGGCTCGTGCGTGTCGTCCACGGGCGGCTGGTGCAGGTCAAGAGCGCGGCCCCGCTGCTGAGCCGGCCGATCGAGCTGTGGAAGCGCGCGTTCGAGGCGGTCGGAGGCATCGGCGAGCACTTCGGGGGCAGCAACGTCTTCGGCGCGCCGTCGCTGTTCGGGATGAGCCTCGGCGAGGCCTTCCCGATCCTGCTGTTCCAGCTCTACTCCGCAGGCGGCGAACCGATCCCGGTGGAGCTGTTCCACCGCGCCGTGCGCGACACCGTGAACGAGCGGATGGGCTGCGTCGTCGACGACCTCGCCGGCGACGTCGAGCACCGGCTGTGGCGCCGCGACGTCACCGCGCTGCTGGACGCGCTGGAGCTGCTCGGCGCCGTCCACCTGTCGGAGAGCCTCGACGGCGACAACCAGGAAGAGCTGATCGCCCTCGCCGGCCGCGACGACCCCGACCCCACCCTGGTCTCGCTCACGCCGCTCGGGGTCTGGGCCGTGCAGGAGATGCTCACCGACCAGGGTGTCCACGCGCCGCTGGTCGGAGAGCTCGCCGACGAGGACATCGAGTACGTCTGCGTGCGTTGCAGCGGCCTGCGCCCCGAGATCGTCGAGGCCGAGCTGACCGCCTGGGTACGGGCCCGCAGCGGACGCGCGGCGGCCCAGGAGATCATGCGCTACCTGCAGCGGGTCGAGGATCCCGCCCACCGGGACCTGGCCCTGTTCGCCCTGTCCCGGGCCGGCGCCCCCGGGCGGGAGGCGGCCCGCTGGCGCGGCCGCCCCGCCGTGGCGCTGCGGGCCCCCTCCACGGGCGCCCAGCCGCGCGTCGAGTGCGACGCCCGGGCCCGCCGGCCCTGACCACTGCTCCATTTGGGGGATGCTCGGTACCTGTCCGTTACGTCAGGGTCGCTCGGCGCGAGTACGGATCGGGTGGTGGCCGCCGCCCGTCCGCACGGAGGAAAGAGCAGCGGGATGGCCGACCCCTACGCGAGCTGGTCCGGAGCACCCAAGCAGTGGATCGTCGTCCCGGCGCAGCGCCGCTCGTCGCCGACGCTCGGCCCGGTCTTCCCGCCGGCCCCACCCCGCCGCATCCGGGGCGGCGGGATCGCGAGCTTCGCCGTGGCCGCCGTCCTGCTCACCTTCAGCGGCCCGAACACCTCGGTGGCCGACCTGGACGGCCCCTCCCCGGCCAACCCGGTCC